>NZ_QGSY01000177.1 GCF_003857035.1 Micromonospora arida | reverse complement strand
TGTATAAGAGACAGGGCTCACCCTCGTAGAGCGCGACGTACCGCCGGCGCCACTCGTCGCCGTCCGCGCCGAGGTTGAGGGTGTTGTGTTCGACGCCCAATGTCTCCGGCAGGGTGCACACCTGCAGCGTGAGCGCGTTCGCGTCGGCGATCCGGCGCGGCACGTCGACCGCTGCCCTGAGGTCCACCACGCCGTCGAGCGGGCTGATCGCGACCGCCGCGGTCCGCAGACCGGTCCGCCGGGGCGGGTTCGGCAGGGTACGGGCGATCGTCAGGTACTGGGTGACCGCGGTGAGCGAATATCCGCGCGACGTGACGCGGTCGCGGAGAACGCGACGCCCGTACAGCACGATGAGCGGTTTCACCGCGTAGGCCGGCGCCTGTCGCGGATTCGGACCGAAGAACGGCGACAGCAACAGCAGATGCCGTACGACGTTGCCCGGGACCTGGGCCAGCCAGGCGGCCAGTACGGCGCCGCCGGAGATCCCCACGACGCCGACCTCGTCTCCCAGGGCCGCCGCGACGGCCCACCCCTGCGCGGCGTACGTCGTCAGCTCACCGGCCTCGACCCGGTGGTGGGCCCGCCGGCCGACGGTCCCGTGCTGGGGTGCCCGGGGAATCCAGACGTTGTATCCGCGGTCGAAGAACTCCTCGGCCAACCCCGCGTATTGCTCGGGGGCGAGCGTGTACCCGTGCAACAGCAGCACGGCCCGGCCGGTACGGGAACCGTGGCTCAGCAGGCGGCTGCGTGACTCCGGGCGGACCTCCGGATCGGCCGTCTCGGCGGCGATGACGGCCGCGGCGGCACGGGTGGCCGTGTCGAAGTCGAGCGGTCGGGCCGGCGCGACCCGTAGCCCACGGCGGCCCACCGGCCAGAGGTAGAGCCCGGCGACCGCCGCCCCGACGAACGCCAACCCGCCGAGGAGCAGCGCGATGATCTCCGCCATGGTCAGATGCTGGCAGGGGCGGCGCTCGGCGCTGGCCGAGGGGGTGCGCCCGGGTGACCGGGCGCACCCGGTCAGCTATTCCTGGCTGTTCGGCGGCGCGAAGACGATCCGGGAGCGCAACTGCCGAAAGCCGGTCCGCTCCAACTCCGCCAGCACCGCCACCCGGTGGGCGTCCACGTCGGCGATGACCTCGCGGGCACCGCCGGCGGACAGCACCCGGACCGCCTCGTCCAACAGCTCGGGCCGGGCGGCCTCGTCGAGCAGGCCGAGGTAGGCGATCAGTGGGAAGCAGGCGTCCCCGGCCGTTCCGGCCAGGCCCACCGGCTTACCTGCGTCCACCACGACGCGCCACTCCTCGGTGTTCTCGCCCAGCCAGGCGAGCGGGTCGGTGGCCAGGTCGACGCCGCCAACCGCTCGTGCGTTCTCGACGCCGGTCAGTACGTCCGGCTCGGCGACCCTGGCGACCAGGGCCTTGACCTCCGCCACGTCGACGGGCGCGCGGAAGTCGTACCGCCCGGACGATGCCGGCAGGGGGGTGCCCGTCCAGGAACAGCGGAGGCGCTCCCCCCGCTCGACCAGCCCGGCGAGCCGGGCGGCGTCCATGGGCGCCCGCACCACGGCCAGCACCTCGGGCCGACGCCGCCAGTGTGCGGGCAGTGCGGCGTAGTACAGACCGGGACCGCCCAGCGCCTCGTGGGCGGCGCGCAGCAGCTCGGCGCCCACCTCCGGCTCGGCGTCCAGATCGAACCGGTCCAGCCAGGGGGCACCGACGGCGCCCGGCGGAAGGAGCCAGGCGGCCCGACCGACCACCCGGCCGGCGCGCAGGGCGACCCAGGTGTTCTCGGGCCGGTAGCCGCCGCCGGCGATCCCGTCGGCGTACGCGACCTGGCGCAGTTGGGGCAGCGGATCAGGCATGGAGTCGAACAGGTTTTCCTCGCCCGCGACGAGCGGACGGATGACCAGATCAGTCATGGGTTGGACCTCCGGGAAGCGCGCGCCCCGGATCAGATCCGCGCGGACGCCGGAGCGCGGAGAGGGCGCAGAACATCGGACATTGTTCTGACCTCCTTCCAGCTCGACGGCGTGCCCGACGACCATACGCGCAGGTGTCGACGGCCCGCAACGGATCGTCACAACGTCGGGTTGGTCTCCGACCCACGCTTGTGGGCACGCTGGTCGTACATGGTGATGCCGGCGAGGATCACCGCCGCGACGGCCGCCACGGCGACCGGCGGGAGCAGCACCATCGGCGGGGCGACCACGACCAGCGCCACCACGCCGAAGTACAGCGCCCGACACCTCGGCGCCGATCGGTCCTCCCGCTCCAGGGTGCTCCGCCCGATCAGGAACAGCACCGGGCCGCCGAAGATGATGGCCACCAGAGCCCAGTCGATCGGCGGGTGCGGATCCTCGATGACCTGCCCGAAGCCGACGGCGGTGCAGATGATGCCACCGACGATCAACAGCAGGCTGTAGCTCGCCCACCGCGACAGCTGGATCCCCTCCCCGCTCGGGGTCGAGGCATGGCCGGATCTGACGTGATAGAAGTAGATCCGCCAGAACGAGACGACCGCCACGAACGAGGCGACGAGGACGATGGTTCCCTCGGTCGAGAAGCCCGGAAAGCTGACCGCGGCGCCGGCTTCGAGCACCACCTCGGCGAGAGCGATCATGAAGAACTGGTTGTACCGCTCGGCCAGATGCTCCTGCGAGACGGTGGCCCCCAGGCTGTGGAGCTGTCGCTTGCCTATCCGGGGCAGGGGGTAGGTGGCGGCGGCGCCGATCAGCTCGATGGCGAGAGCGAGGGTCCAGAAGATGCCCCGACCGAGGCCACCACTGATGCCGCCACTGATCCAGAGCACGCCGGACGCCAGGTGCCAGGTCAGCACCCGGAGCGAGAACGCGTGCGCCGCGTGGCCCCGCAGGGCGAACGCCAGGAAGAGCGGTCGACCGACCTGGATGACGACGTAGGTGCAGGCGAAGACGACGCCGCGTTGGCCGAAGGCCTGCGGCAAGGTGACCGCCAGCACCAGCGTGCCGAACATCGTCGCCAACAGGACGGCCTGCAGATCCGGGCGCCGGGGGTCGTAGGTGCTCGCCAGCAGGGCGTTGAGCGACCAGATCATCCACATCGCCGTGAAGAACAGGACGGTCTGGCCAGCCTCGGACAGCAGTGTGTGTCGGACGATGGTCAGGTCGTCCGCGACCCGCCCGGCGAGGCGGGCCAGCGCGAAGACGTAGACGATGTCGAAGAGCAGTTCCAGGACGGTCGCCGAGCGGGGGCTCTTGCTTTCCCCGAGCCCACGAAAGAACTCGGTGCGCGTCAGCACGGAGGGAGAGACAGCTCAGCCGGCCAGGGCCGCCGGCACGGGCACAGCACGGTGGTGACCCTGTTCCGCTGCCATCGTCCCCGAGCCTCCCTCACCGACCGGCCCCCGCTTGATCCCTATCTGCGTATTTTATCCATCTTCATCGGGTCTCCGTCGCTGATGGCCGATACCGGGTCGGCGGTACGCCGGATCATCTGTGCCGTCACCCTGCGGTACGAGCCCGGGTCGACGGGGAACAGCCACTGCCGGGCCCGGGTCAGCGGGCCGACGTTGAGCCCCAACTCGTCCAGCACCTCGTCGACGTTGTGCATCGAGAACGGGATGATGTTCGTGCCGCGGGCATGCCGTCCGTTGGTGCGCTTCGTCATCCAGAGCAGCCGGGCGCGCACCTCGTCGCGCATCCGGACCTCGGTCGGCAGGGTGATCCCACCCCGCAGGTACGCGGCCGTCCAGACCGCCGCCATCTCCGCGCTGAGCGGGCTGAAGAACGACGAGTTGTAGCCGGCGAACGTCAGCCGCGGCACGCCGATCGGCAGGATCTGCCGGTAGAGCATGAAGTTGCCGGCCTCGTCCTGGAGCCGGGCGTGCAACGCGTCGTCGAGGAACGGCACGTGCTGGCGGAAGCCGGTGCCACAGATCACCAGGTCGGCGGGGAGCACCGTGCCGTCGGCCAGGCGGGCGGCGGGCCGGCCACCGTCGACCAGCAACTCGGTGATCACCTGTTCCCGGTGCACGGCGATACGGCCGTCGGTGACCCGTTCGAAGAAGCCCTCGGTGGCGAGGCTGACCGTGCTGCGGGCGATGTCCTCGAAGCTGCCGTTGGGCACGAGACCCAGTTCGCGCAGGTTGAACTGCCGGGTGGCGACCGAGCCGACGCTGTCGACCATGCGCCGGCGCAGACCGTTCCCCGGGCCGTGCAGGAACCGCTCGAAGCCCTTCAGGTGCAGGTAGCGGAAGAGCGCCTCACCCATCCGGGTGAGCAGCAGGTACTTGTAGTTGAGCGCTCCACCGAGCTTGCGGGGCATCTTCCAGAGCAGTTCGCGCGCCACCACGTGGGTCTGGGCGGCGACCTCGCTCACCGGGACCGCCACGTCGCAGGACGACTTGCCGTACCCGACGACGAGGACGTTCTTACCTCGGGCCGCCTCGATGTCGTGGAACTCCCCCGTCGCCAGTACGCGCCCTCCAGCGGCGGTGAAGTTCGCGTGCCCGTCGAAGGACGGGACGAACGGGTCGGAGAAGATGCCGTTGGCGACGATCAGGTGGTCGTACCGTTCCACAGTCAGCGGGTCCTGGGCGCCCGCCGGCCGCGAGGTGACCAGCCACCCGGTCTCGTCGTTGACCAGCTCGGCCGAGGCGACCTCCGTGGACAGACGCAGCGCGCCGGCCAGCCCGAACTTCTCCACGTAGCTCTCCAGGTACCGCTGGACCTGCTCTCCCGACGGCCACTGGGGATAGTCGGCGGGCATCGGCAGGTCGGAGAGGTGGTAGGTGCCCTTGTCGTTCTGGGTGTTCAGGCCGGGGTATCGCCGAGTACGGCTCCACACCCCACCGACGTCGGGCGCGCGCTCGAACACGGTGACGTCGAATCCGCTCTGCCGCAGCACCTTCGCAGCGCTCACACCGGCGAATCCGGCACCGACGACGGCAATCCTCATGATCTCCTCCGAAGGACGTACGAACCGTGCCGGCGCTGACCGCCCGCGGTGGTCGCACGCTAGCGAGCAGACCGGGAAGGTCGCTATCCGCTCGACGCGGGCGCTGTCCGCGGTACGCAGCCGGACCCTTTTCCTGTCGGGTCGACGGCTTTCCGGTCTGGTCTGGGCCTGTCACGCCTTACGGTCGGCGCGACGGGACGCCCGGGAGGTGTCGGATGGATGCGGTGACGGTCCGGACGGACGACGTCGACCGGGCTCGCGCCGAGGTGGGTCGGGTCTTCTGCCCACACCGGCTCACCCCGCAGGCGGGTGTGCACAGCGTGCAACTGCGGATGGCGGCCCGCCGGGCCGGTGGTGTGGGGGTCATCGACCTGGACTACGGGCAGGCGGTGCGCATCCAACCGCCCGCGCTGGAGAGCTTCTACCTCGTCCAGATCCCCAGCGCCGGCAGCACGATGGTCCGGCACGCCGGTCAGACCGTGACCTCGACTCCCGACGTCGCCTCGGTGCTCTCCCCGTACGACTCCTCGGACATGCGGTGGTCCGAGGGATCGCCCCACCGGATCTTCTACGCCGACCGGCACGCCGTCGACCGGGAACTCGCCCGCCTGCTGGGCCACCCGGTGGACGACCCGGTCCGCCTCGACGTCGGCATGCTCATGACCACACCGACCGCGCGGGCATGGGCGCGCGGGGTGGCGTTCCTCGCCGACGAGCTGTCCCAGCCGGCCGACGCGTCCCTGTTCGACCACCCGCAGGTAGCCGCCCGTTTCGAACAGGGGCTCATCGGCAAGCTGCTGCTGGCCCATCGACACAGCCACTCCCACCTGCTGGCCGAGCCGAGCCAGCACGCCCACCCCGGGCGTCTCGTCCGCCGGGCCTGCGCCCTGATCTCCGAACACCACGGGGAGACACTGACCGTCGGTGACGTCGCCGAGGCGCTACGGGTGAGCGTACGAACACTGCAGGACTGTTTCCGCCGTGAGTTGCAGACCACCCCGACCGCGTACCTGCGGGCCTGCCGGCTCGACGCGGCGCACCGCACGCTCCGCTCGGCCGCGCCGGGGGCGTCCGTGACGACGGTTGCCCTGCAACACGGCTTCGTGCACCTCGGCCGGTTCGCGACCGAGTACCGGAGCCGCTTCGGCGAGACACCGTCCACGACCCTGCGCCGCTGACGACCGTCGCCTCGTCCCGCCTCCATACGGTCGGCCCTTGCCTTGACGCTGACGACAAGGTTTAGCGTGGTCGCGACGGGCCGATGGAGGAGGTTGGATGCTGATCGGCGAGCTGGCTGAGCGGGCCGGCACGAGCCCTCGCACGCTGCGCTACTACGAGGAGCACGGATTGGTACGGGCGCAGCGCTCCGCCAATGGCTACCGCGAATATGAAGAGTCGGAGCTACGCGTCGTGCGGGAGATCCGGGCGCTGCTCGACGTCGGGTTCGGCCTCGACGATGTCCGGCCGTTCGTCGCCTGCCTTCGGGCCGGCAACACGTCCGGCGACGTCTGCCCGGACTCGGTGCTGGTGTTACGGCGCAAGATCGTCGAGGTCGACGCCGTCATCGACCGGCTCGGCGCGGTGCGCCAGCAACTGCACAGTCAACTCACTCAGGCGATCGCACATCGGGAGAAGACATGCCTCAGGAAACGGAAATAGGCTCGCTGGTCACCGTCACGGACGACACATTCGCGGAGCTGGTGCTGGCCAGCGACCGACCCGTGGTCGTCGATTTCTGGGCGGATTGGTGTCCGCCCTGCAAGGCCATCGAGAAGAGCCTCGCCGAACTGGCCCAAGAGTTCGGTGACCGGATGGTCGTGGCAAAGCTCAACTCCGACGAGAACCCCAGAGCTACCCGTAGCTACCGGGTGATGTCCCTGCCGACGCTGCTCGTGTTCCGTCAGGGCGAAGTCGTCGGCTCGACCGTGGGGTCCAGGCCGAAGACGTACCTGCGACAGACCCTGACCGCGCAGGCCGGGTGGTAACGGCCAGCGTTGGTGCCGTTGGAGACCAGGTGGTGATCGACGGCCGACATCAGCGGTGGAAATCGTTATCCCGGTGCGGCCGGCCAGTCTCCTGAGGGGAGGCAGGTGGTGGATCTTTCGTCATCGTCTCCGTCAGTCAACGGGTACGACCACACGAGGGAGTCGAGACGATGCGCGCAACCGGTCAGGGTGAGGCGGCCGCCGCGAGGGGACACCGGGGCGTCCACGCGGAACCCCGACGCGCGATGCTCGGCCGCCTCCCGATCGGTGCGCGGCGGCTGCTGTGGCCGCTCCTCGTGGCCGCCGCAGTCGCCGTACTGGTGACGGGTGTGATCGTCGTGGTGCAGCCGACCGGGCCGACGCCCGCCCCGGCGGCGACTCAGGCGCTCGACGCGCCGCCGCCCACGAGCCCGCAGCCGGGCGCGCCCAGCGCGACCACGCCCGGCGCCACGACGAGCCCGGCGGTAGCGTCTCCGACTCCGACGCCGGCGGCGAAGCCGACAACGGGACGCCCGGTCGCTCCGGCGGGCCCGGCGGCGACCTCGAAGCGCAAGGGCGTCGGGGTGTGGACCTTTGACGGGGTCAGCCAGGCGTTGGCCAACTCCGGGGCGAGTTGGTACTACACCTGGGACGTGAAGCACCAGGGCGTCACCAGCCCGCAGGGCACCGAGTTCGTCCCGATGATCTGGGGGGCGAAGAGCGTCACCGCGAGCAACCTGCAACAGGCCAAGCAGAACGGCCGTTACCTGCTCGGCTTCAACGAGCCGGACCTGAAGGGCCAGGCCGAGATGACCGTCGAGCAGGCGCTTGAGCTGTGGCCGCAGTTGCAGGCCACCAGCCTGCCGCTGGGCAGCCCGGCGGTGGCCTGGGGCGGCGACCGGCAGGGCGAGTGGCTCGACCGGTTCATGGCCGGGGCCAAGCAGCGCGGCTACCGCGTCGACTTCATCGCCCTGCACTGGTACGGCGGCGACTTCACCACAGCCAACGCCGTCAACCAGCTCAGGTCGTACCTCCAAGCCGTGCACGACAGGTACAACCTGCCGGTCTGGCTCACCGAGTTCGCCCTGATCGACTTCTCCGACGGCGTCCGTTTCCCCACCCAGGAACAGCAGGCCGCGTTCCTCACCGCGGCGACGCGGATGCTGGGTGGCCTGTCCTGGCTACAGCGGTACGCGTGGTTCGGCCTGCCCGCCACGGACAAGGACCAGACCGGCCTGTTCCGTACCGGCAGCACCGCGACCGCCGTCGGCCGCGCCTACCAGGCGGCGCGCTGACCTACAGCACGTCGACGTGGTCGCGCCAGGAGTGCTGCGGCTCGTAGCCCAGCACCCGGCGGGCCTTGTCGATGCTCAGCAGCGTCTCGTGCTCACCCAGCTCCTTGCGGATCTCGACGCCCGGGTAGACCTCGGCCATCAGGCTGGCGCTCGACCTGCTCATGACCGTGTCGGCGTTGGCGATGACGAAGACGTCGGCACCGGGCTGGTCGTGCGCGAGGGCGCGCTCGACCGCCTGGGCCCCGTCGCGGGCGTCGATGTAGCCCCACAGGTTCCACCGGCGCAGCTGCGGGTCGGCGTCGAACGAGGGGAACGGCGCGTAGTCCTCGACGTCCATGACGTTGGAGAAGCGCAACCCCACCATGACCAGCTCCGGGTCCCACCGGCAGAAGTGCCGGGCCATCTCCTCCTCAAGGGCCTTGTTCAACGAGTACGTCGACTCGGGCCGTGGCGCGTACTCCTCGTCCACCGGCGCGTACGGCGGCGGGTTGTCGAACGGCAGCCCGAGCACCGTCTCGCTCGACGCCCACACGACCCGCTTGATTCCGGCCGCCCTGGCCGCGGCGAACACGTTGTACGTGGCGGCGGAGTTGTTCGCGAAGGTGCTCGCGTTCGACATCAGCCCGGGGGCCGGGACCGCCGCAAGGTGCACGATCGCGTCGACGCCGCCCGCATGTTCGTCGGCACCCCCGGTGAACGCCTCCACCACCTGCCCGTAGTCGGTCAGGTCGACCAGCAGGAACTCGCCGTTCACGTCGCGTGGGTCGCGGCCACCGGCGCGGTCCACCGCCAGCACGTCGACGCCCACGGCGCGCAGGTGGGCGACCACGGCACGGCCGAGCTTGCCGGTGGCACCGGTGACGACGACACGCCTGGGCAGGGTGGCTTCGCTCATGACCACATCTTCGCCGCCAGCGGCGGCAGCCGGGGCAGCGGGGTCGACCCGGTCGCCTCGCCGCGATCGCGATCCGAGCGCGATCGGGTGGGTAGATGCGTAACGTGCAGGGGTAAACGTTGTCGCGACGAGGAGACTTCATGTCCAAGCCACCGCTTCCCGAGGCCGCGGTCGCCATGCTCCAGAAGCCGAACCCCGCCGTCATGACCACCCTTCGCAACGGTGGCCAACCGGTGTCCGCCGCCACCTGGTACCTGTGGGAGGACGGCCGGATCCTGGTGAACATGGACGAGAGCCGCCGTCGGCTGGAGCACGTCCGCAACGACCCCCGGGTGTCTCTCACCGTGCTCGACGAGGCCGGCTGGTACACCCACGTCAGCATCATCGGGCACGTCACCGAACTGCGCCCCGACGAGGGTCTGGCGGACATCGACCGGCTGTCGAAGCACTACACGGGCAACGCGTACCCGCGCCGGGAACGTGCCCGGGTCAGTGCCCTGATCGAGATCGACCGCTGGCACGGTTGGGGCGCGCAGAAGGACAACAACCAGGTCGGCTGACCGTTGCCGCCCGGCCTGTCGCCCTGATGGCTGCCGTCAGGGCGACAGGGCACCAGCCGTCAGGGCGTCAGGGCGGTGGCGGACCGGGCGCCGACACGGGTCACCAGGTAGCCGAAGGCCGCCGCGGTGAAGAACATGACGATGCCGTAGACGGCGCCCGGGATCGCCATCTGGGTGCTGTTGAGCAGCGCCGGGCTGAGCGCGATCGTGATGGCCAGGGTGCTGTTGTGGATGCCGATCTCGAAACCGGCGGCCGTCGCGGCGCTCCGGTCGACACCGGCGAGGCGCGGCACCCCGTACCCGATGGCGAGGCTGAGCAGGTTGAAGGCGAGCACGGCCAGGCCGACCGAGACGAAGTAGTCGGCGATGTTCTCCCGCTCGCCGAGCACCGCGCCGGCGATCACCGCGACGAGTACGACGACGGAGAGAATCCGGACCGGGCGGTTCAGCCGCTCGGCCACCTGCGGCATCCGCGCCCGGATGAGCATGCCGATCGCGACTGGGACGAGCACGATGGCGAAGACCTGCAGCACCTTGTCGAACTGTAGGCCGATGCTTCTGCCGTCGGGCAGGAAGTACGCCGCCGACAGGTTGACCAGGATCGGCAGGGTGAACACGGCGAGCACCGAGTTGATGGCGGTCAGGGTGATGTTCAGGGCCACGTGCCCGCCGAACAGGTGGCTGTAGAGGTTGGCGGTGGTGCCGCCCGGGGACGCGGCCAGCAGCATCATGCCGACGGCCAGCTCGGGTGCCAGGTCGAACGCGAGGACGAGGCAGAAGCAGAGCGCCGGCAGCACCAGCACCTGGCAGACCAGGGCGATGACGGCGGCGCGTGGATGCTGGGCCACCCGGCGGAAGTCCGCCATGGTCAGTCCGAGACCCAGACCGAGCATGATGATGCCGAGGGCGATGGGCAGGCCGATCAGAGTCAGGGCGGAGTCCATGGCACAACATCGTTACCACCGGGTAACGCCGCAACAATCCCCCATGTGGCTGGACGCTCTTGACCCCGGACGGTGAGCGGCTTAACTTCATCAATCAGATAAGTCTCTTTACTAATTCTGCTTGATGCCTCGTGGGAGTGTGCCGATGCGACCATTCCGCCACCGCCGTCTCACCGCCGTGGTCACCCTGGCGGCCCTGCTGCTCACCGCCGCCCCGCCCAGCGCCGCCAGCGCGAGCGACAACCAGCAGCGCCGCACCGGTTACCACCGGGTCGGCTACTTCACCCAGTGGGGCATCTACGGTCGGGCCTTCCCGGTCAAGAAGCTCGAAACCTCCGGTGCGGCGAGCCGCCTCACCCACCTCAACTACGCCTTCGGCAACGTCAGTGAGGACGGCCGCTGCTACGTGGACGGCGGGCCGGGCGAGGGCGACGCCTGGGCCGACTACCAGCGACCCGTCCCGGCCGAGGAAAGCGTCGACGGCGTCGCGGACGCACCGGGCCAGGCGCTCAACGGCAACTTCGGCCAGCTCGCCAAGCTCAAGGCCAAGCACCCGAAACTGCAGGTGCTGATCTCGCTGGGCGGCTGGAGCTGGTCGACGTACTTCTCGAACGCGGCCCGCACCGACGCGTCCCGCAAGGCGTTCGTCACGTCCTGCATCGACCTCTACCTCAAGGGCAACCTGCCGGGCACCACCCCCGGTGCCGGGGCGGGCGTCTTCGACGGCATCGACCTCGACTGGGAGTGGCCCGGCTCAGACGGTGAGCCCGGCAACGTCATCCGCCCGGAGGACCGGGAGAACTTCACCAAACTGCTCGCCGAGTTCCGCCGGCAACTCGACGCGTACGGGCGCACGACCCGCGCGCACCACCCGCTGACCGCGTTCCTGCCGGCCAGCCCGGCCACCATGGACGCCGGCTACGAGGGCCGCAAGATCTTCAAGTACCTGGACTTCGCCACCGTGCAGGGGTACGACTTCCACGGCGGCTGGGACGCACGGGCCAACCAGCAGTCGGCGCTGCGCGTCCCGGCGGGTGCCCCGGACAACCCGGACTTCTCCGTCGAGGTCGCCATCGACGGGTGGATCGCCCGTGGCGCGCCGCGGGACAAGCTCGTGCTCGGCATCCCCTACTACGGTCGCGGCTGGACCGGCATCACCGGCGGCGGCAACGGCCTGTTCCAGCCGGCCACCGGGCCCGCTCCGGCCACCTTCGAGGCCGGGTACGAGGACTACAAGATCCTCAAGACCCTGGCCGGTAACGGCTACACCGTGCACCGCGACCTGCGTGCCGGACACGCCTGGTTGTTCGACGGTACGACGTTGTGGACGTACGACGATCCGGCGGTCGTGTTGCAGAAGACGCTCTACATCCGACGAGCCGGCCTGGCCGGCGCCATGATCTGGTCGCTCGACGGCGACGACGACAACGCCACGCTGACCAAGACGATCGGCCTCGGCCTGACGACCTGGTAGCCGTACGTGTGCCACCCGGCCCGTCGCCGGCCGACCTTTCGGCCGGCGGCGGGCCGGTTACCGCTGCGCGGGTGTCACCGCGCGCACCGCGGCCTCGATGAGGGCTGTCACCTGGTCCATGTCCCGAGCCCGGTGCACATCCAGCTCGGCCGACCATCCGTCCGGCCGTGTGAGCTTCACCGTCACGTCATCACGGCGGTGGGTCAGCCAGCCGGCGATCGCCTGCACCAGCACCATGGCGGTGCCCGCGTCGCTGGCCGCCACCCGCAGGACGTCCGTGCGATCCGCCGACATCCCGTCAGGGGACGTGCTCACCCCCTCCCGCAGCCGATCCTCAGCGCGCAGCCAGGACGCCAGCGAACGCCGAGCATCGGCCGACGGATGATCCGGATGGACCGAGAGCGTGATCATCTCCGGCACGTCTCCTCCTCCCAGACGACGACAAGCCCACGCCACCATCCTGCCAGTCCGCGTCGGTGCCGGCACGCCGAGTAGTCAGCAATATCGATCAACCCTTGACCGCCGTATCGACGGTTCATAGGCTCCGGCCACTGCGAGGCTGTGCCCGAGAAGGGAAACATGACTCATGGCCCCATCGATACGCCCGATCCGGATGGTCCCCGCCAGGCGGCTGGCGAGTGCCGCCACGATCGCGCTCCTGCTCGGCATGGTTCCCCTGCTCGGCGGCACACCGGCCGCGAGCGCCGCCCCGCCCTCCCGGTGCAGCGACGACCCCACCGCCCGGTTGACCACCGTGCCCAGCCCGGACGCCGTGCTCGGCTTCCCGCTCGGCGCGGGGCAGGAGCGGGTCGTCACCAACGACGAGGTCCGGACCTATCTCGGGGCCGTCGATCGCGCCTCGAACCGGGTCGTGACCGGTGTGATGACCACCAGTGTGCTCGGCCAGCCGTTGCCGTACGCGGTGGTGTCCAACGAACGCCATGTGCGGCCCGCCGCGCTGCGGGAGATCGCCGACGACATCCGGGACCTGCGCGACCCGCGCCGGACCAGCGCGCGAACGGCCGCCCGGACGGCGAAGGACAGCCCGGCCATCGTCTGGGTCACCGCGAACGTGCACGGCGGCGAGAAGAGCGGCGCCGACGCGGCGCTCAAGACGCTGTACGAGTTGGCGGCGGGCCTGTCCTGCGCGGTCGCCCAGCGCAACGACAACCTGGTCACCATCATCGTCCCCACCCAGAACCCGGACGGCCGCGACGCGACCCGCCGGCAGAACGAGTTCGGCTTCGACCTGAACCGGGACTGGTTCGCCCGCACCCAGCAGGAGACCGACGGCAAGCTCGAACTGCTGCGCCGCTACCCGCCGCAGGTGTTCATCGACGCACACGAGATGGGCGGCCGGCAGTACTTCTTCCCGCCCAACGCCGACCCGATCCACCACGAGATCGCCGGTGAGGCGGTGGACTGGATCAACCGCATCGGCGAGGCCAACAAGGCTGGCTTCGGCTTCAACGGGGCCTGCGACGAGACCGTCACCACCGAGTGCTACTTCAACTACGACACGTACGACATGTTCTTCATGGGCTACGGCGACACGGTGCCGACCACCGGCTTCGGCGCGGCCGGCATGACGTACGAGAAGGGCAGCGCGTCGGCCGTGGCCGACCGGGTCCAGCAGCAGTTCCACACCCAGTGGTCGACGCTCGGCTGGGCCGCCGCGAACAAGCACGAGGTGCTGGACGGCTACTTCGACATCTGGACCGACGCGCTCGCCCAGGGCAGGGCGGGCACCCTCGAACCGAACGAGGTGGTGCAGCCCACCAACGAGGTCCAGTTCCCGGTGCCGGACCTCACCATCCGCTCGTACTTCCTGTTGCCCGACCGGCAGCTCGCCGACGTCCGCCAACTCGTCGAGCGGCTGCGCCGGATGGACGTCGAGGTGTACGAGGTGCAGAAGGCGACCCGGGTGCCCACCGCGCGGGTCTTCGGCGGGCGCAGCGCCACCAACGTGACAGTGCCCAAGGGCGCGTACTGGATCCCGATGGACCAACCGCAGAAGCACTGGATCCAGGCCGTCATGGGCGAGGACCCGTACGTCCCGTTCCCGTACTTCTACGACGTGTCGTCCTGGAGCAACCCGCTGCTGATGGGCGTCAACACCATCTACACCGGAGACACCGTCCGGCCGAGGGCCGAACTGGTACGCAAGGTCTCCGGCGGTCGCACCGGTGCGGCGTGGCCCTGGGGCTCGTACACGTACCCGCTCGACTCGGCCGCCGCCGCGGAGTTCACCTTCAGCCTGCTCGGCCGTGGCGTACCCCTGCTCCGCGACCTCACGACCAGCAGGGTCGCCATCCCGGCGGCCAAGGTGAGCCGGACCGTGGACGGGCTGGCCGAATCCCTCGGGGTCACCCTCACCCCTGGCGGTCGGCCCACCGGCACCCGCCTCGACCTGCCCGACGTCGGGCTGTTCCAGGGCACCGGCATTTCCACCACCTCCGGCTCGCACGGCGAGGCCCGCTACGTGCTCGGCAAGCGGTGGGGGCTCGACCTCAAACCGGTCACCACGGCCGACATCAACGACAACACCGAGGCGTTCACCGGGCGTACCGTGCTGCTGGTGCCGGACGGCAGCAGCGCCACCGGCGGTCTGACCGCCGCCGGGCAGGCCAACCTGCGCGACTGGATCGGCCAGGGCCACACCTACGTCGGGCTGCGCAACGAGGGCACCCGGGTCGCCCGCGCCGCCGGGCTCACCTCGACCACGGAGAAGACCAAGCCGGCGGACTACCTGGTGATCGGCTCGCACCTGCGCGTCGACGTCGACCAGGACAGCCCGGTGGCGCTGGGTCGCCCGGCGGAGGACTTCGAGTTCAACAACAGCGACCCGATCCTCACCCCGAGCACCACCGGGACGAACGTGCTCACCTACCCGACGGGTGACACCTTCTGGGCCAACGGTTTCACCGTCGGGGCGGAAACGCTGAAGGGCACCGCAGCCGTCGTCGACGAGCCGACCGGCGCCGGTCGGGCGGTGCTGTTCGCGTTCAATCCGCTCTTCCGCGCGTACAACGAAAATGGTCTGCACCTGGTCGCCAACGCGCTGCTCTACCCGGCGAGCGCCGCGCCCGACGCCCGGCGCACGGCCGGCGTCGACGCGGCGCGCGCCAGTGCCGCCGCCGCGCCGGTGCCGCCGGACCTGGGCGGCGGCTGGCGGCCGATCACCATCCAGGTGGCGGCCGGCGACCTGCCCCGCACCCGGGCGATCGTCGAACGCTTCACCGCCGACGCGCAGGCGTCCGAGAAGAACGGCTCGGCGTACGTCGTGATCCCGAACCCGCAGGGGCTCCAGGTGGACGAACACCCGTTCGCGAGGGATCTGGTACGCGCGCTGAACGCCGCCAAGGTCCCACTGCGGTCGGTGGTGGGCTGACCAACCCGTGCACAGCGAAGCGCCCGTCCCCTCGACTGGGGGCGGGCGCTTCGACACGTGCTTGCTTCAGCGCCTCGGCGGGGCAGGCTCGGGGAGGGTGCGGAACAGCAGCCAACTCAGCGCGGGCATCAGAATCAGCGGGGCGAGGGCAACCTGGAGGGAGATCGCGTCGGCGACACCGCCGATGAGTGGACTGACCAGGCCGCCGACGCTGACGGTCAGGCCCAGTGTGATGCCACTCGCGGTGCCGACGCGGGTCGGAAGATAGTCCTGGCCAAGGGTGATCTGGAGAGAGAACGGAATGTAGAGCCCGGCCGAGGTGAGCGCCACGAACAGATAGAACGCCGGCCCGGGGACGAGCACCACCCCCGCGACGGCGGCGATGCTCACCACGTACGACCAGCGCACGACGGTGACCCGGTCCCAGCGGCCGGCCAGGTTGCCCCCGAGCACCGTACCCACCGCTCCACCGAGGTAGAGCACCACCAGCGCCGCCGTTCCCGCCGAGGTTCCCCCGCCGGTGCGCTGCGGCGCGTAGAGCGCCAGGAATGTGCTCAGACCCGCGAATGCGATGCCGCGGCAGACCACGGCCAGCGACAGCCGGCCGAACGAGGCCCTGTCGTCGGTCCCGATCCACCGCGGGGTGTCGGAACCGGCCCCCGTCGTCGGGCGCAGCGCGCGAAGGACGGGCAGGCACAGCACGCTGCCCGCGAGGGCCGGCACCACGAGCAACGGAGTGAGTCGCAGACCGCCGCTGGCGACGACGGCGGCGACCAGAATGGGCGCTACGGCGAAGCCGAGGTTGCCGCCGAGGGAGAACCAACCCATGCCGGCGTGGCTTCCGCCGCTGGCGATCCGCGCGACCCGGGCGGACTCGGGGTGGTACGCCGCGACTCCGATCCCGGAGACGGCCACGAACGCCAGCGTCATCGGGTACGACCCGGTGATTCCGCTGCACGCGATTCCCAGTCCGCCCAGGATCGTGCTCAGTGGCAACAGCCAGGGCATTGCCCACCGGTCCGTCAGCGCACCGAACAGCGGTTGCGCCACCGAGGAGAGCAGCGAGGCGGCGAGCACCACACCGGAGGCCGCCGCGTAGGTGTAGGAACGCTCGGCGATGAAGAACGGTACGAGCGCCGCCACAGCCCCCTGGTAGACGTCCACGCAACCATGTCCGACGGACAGCAGGATGATCGTTCTGTTTCTCGGCACGCCGCCATGCTCGCCGCTTCCCGGTCTGTCGGGCTTCCGATAACCTGCCAACCAATGACGAAAATCCGCCATCGGCCGGTGGCACCGACTCGCGCCCAGCAGCTGGCGTCCGGGTCCGTCATCGACGTGCACCGCCACGACGACCATCAGATCGTCTACGCCGCCCGTGGCGTGCTGGCCATTACCACCGACGCGGGTTCCTGGGTCGTCCCCGCCAGCCGCGCCATCTGGGTGCCCGCCGGAACCGCGCACGCGCACCAGGCCCACGGCGCACTCGAACTGCACCTGATCGGCCTGCCCGCGACCGAGGACCCGCTGAATCTGACGGAGCCGACCGTACTGGCCGTCGGGCCGCTGCTGCGCGAGCTGATCCTCGCCTACACCCGTGCACCCCAGGATGACAGCCCCGCGCGTGCGCGGCTGCGGGCCGTTCTGCTCGACCAGTTACGGTCCTCGGCCACGCAGCCCGTGCGCCTGCCCACGCCCACCGAGCCCCGGCTGAAGGCACTCTGCGCGATCCTGTACGCCGACCCGGCCGACAACCGCACCCTGGCCGCGCTCGGCAGGCAGGTCGGCGGAAGCGACCGTACGTTGTCCCGCCTGTTCCGCTCCGACCTCGGCATGACCTTCCCGCAGTGGCGTACCCAACTGCGGCTGCACCGTGCTCTGGTGATGCTGGCCGAGGATGTTCCAGTCACCGCCGTGGCGCATCGGTGTGGATGGTCCTCCGCCAGCGCGTTCATCGACGTCTTCCGCCGGGCCTTCGGGCACACCCCGGGCAGACACGAGCGCGGATAGCAGGGACGGCCGCCACCCGCCCGGTCCTGACCCTGAAGCGAGAGGCGTCAGGGCTTGCGGACGGCCGGCTGACCCGACGAACGGGCCAGCCGACCGTCGCGCGTCAGCCGGTGGCGCAGATGGTGCCGTTGAGGGTGAACGCCGTGGGTAGCACGTTCGGTCCGCCGTACGCGCCGACGAAGCCGGCGCTCACGGTGCCGCCGGCGGCGATCTGCCGGTTGTCGGTGGTGGGCGTTACTCGCACCGCAGTGCCGACCTGCTCCCAGGTGGCGCTCCAACCACTGCTCACCTGCTGCCAAGCGGTGGGCCAGGTCCAGGTGAGCGTCCAGCCGTTGATCGGGCGGGACCCGTTGTTGATGATCTCGACGCCGCCGATGTAGCCATTGCCCCAGTCGTTGGCGGTGGTGAACCGGACGGTGCACGTACTGGCGGCGGGGCTGCCGGTGGCGAAGGTGAGCGGCGGTGAGGCCCAGGAGACCCGTCCGGCGGTGTCGCGGGCCAGCACGTTGACGGTGTACCTGCTGCCCGGCACGAGGTTGCCGACAGTGAACGAGGTGGACGCCGTCTCGCCGAGCTGCTCGCTGACCGCGCCGTTCTGCCGGTGCACCTCGTACTTGGCGATCGGGCTGGCGCCCGGGGTGGACGCCGGCCAGGTGATCGTCGCGGCGCGGTCGGTGACGCCGCTCGCGGTCGGTTGGCCCGGTGCCGCCGGCCGTCCGGCGGTCGCGCCGGCCGGGCGCAGCACGAGCGTGGTCAACGAGTACGCGGGCAGCGTCCGGCTGGTCGCCGAGCCGGACTGGCTGGTGACGATGCCGGTGGCACCGTTGGTGAGGGTGGACACCGTCGGCGCGACGGCCGACGGGGTGAACCCGGCGTAGTCGATGGTGACCGGGTGGTCGTTGTCCGGGTCCTTGTTCACCAGCAGCACGGCGAGGTCCCCGTTGCTCCGGCGGACGGCGTGGGCGGTGACCAGTGGCTCGTCGGTGCCGGCGCGAACGAACTGGTCGCCGGTCTTCGCGAAGAGCTTCATCATGCTCAGCCCGTGGTACGGCGCGAACGGTGTGTTCAGCGGCGGTTGGCAGACCGAGCCGTCCTCGGTGCAGGCCCCGCTGGAGAGCATCCCGAAGTCGCCGTAGTCGGTCTGACCGGCCACCTGCGTCACGGTGCCCATGCCGTTGTGCACGTTCCACCAGTGGGCGGTGAAGACACCGTTCTCCAGCAGACCGCTGTAGACGTCGGCAAGGAACAGCGCGGCCGGTTGGGTGTTCCGGCCGGCGTCGACGTTCAGCTCGGTGAAGCTGATGCCGATGCGGTCGGCGTTCGGCCCGGCGTACCGGGCAAGCTGCTGCCGCAGCAGGTAGGTGGCGTCGGGGAGGTGGTTGACGCGGGCCAGCGACTCGGCGGCGGTGCCGCCCGGGTACCAGTGCACGTCCACGAAGTCGATCTTCGGGCCGGCGATGGAGAGCACCGTCTGGTTCCACGGGCCCGGATCGCTGCCGGCGGTGATCCCGTCCGGCCAGTTGCCCGGCATGGTCAGCACCGCTCCGACCTTGATGCTCGGGTCGACCGCCTTCATCGCGTCGGCGTACTCGACGACCAGCCTCGCGTACTGTGTCGCGCTCTTGTCGGGGTGGTCGTCGGCTTCCCACGCGGACCCGTAGTGGCCGTTGCCGTAGTTCTCGTTGCCGACGGTCCAGTAACGCGCGTCGTAGCCCTTGGTCACGTTGGCGTACCGCACCCAGTCGGCGGCCTCGGCGGGCGTACCGGTGCCGTAGTTCGCAATGATCATCGGCTGCGCGCCGACGCGCCGGACGGCCGCCATGAAGGTGTCGAAGTCGGTCCCCGGCGCGACGTAACCGCCGGGCGCGGTGTGGTCCTTCCAGTGGTAGATGTCGGCGTACGAGCCGCCGGGGTAGCGCATCATCTGCACGCCGGCATCGCGCAGCAGGTCCGACGTCTCGGAGGTGCCGAGGTTCGAGTCCCAGATGGCGTGGTTGACGCCGAGAGCGGTGTCCGGCACGGTCGCCAGACCGGCGCGGGTGTTGACGGTCACGGTGACCGGGTCGGCCGCCGCTCTGGCGGTTGGTGGGTTGACGCCAGCGAGCGCGCTCGCGGTGAGCAGCAGGCCCGCCAGGAGTGCTGCTCGGGTCTTCGGTTTACGCATGGGCGGGGTTCCTTCGGGCAGATGAGCCGCCCGGCCGGTCAGGGTGCGACCTGGTGACGGGCGATCTCGTGGACGGCAGACTCTCGTTGGTCCATCGGTCGTGTCACCGTCCCCCGGAGATCACATCTGGATCCCGGCTGCCCAGTGGACGGACATCAGCCCCGCGCGGCTCTTCATCGACGTACCACAATGGCACTGTCGGTTCGACAATCTCAAGGTGCGTCAGGCGTCGTCTTCGCCGCGCTCGCGGTGACCGACGCCGTACCCCGTCGGTTGCTCGTGCGGGGTGGCGTCCCGCTGCTCGGGCCCGGACTCCGAACAGCGGGACGCGACCCGGCGGCCAGGGCTGGGGCCGACGGTCGCCATCAGGGCGGCCCAGGTACGGGCTCCTGCCCGGCGGGTTCGCTGGGCAGGTGAGCGGACCGGTCGCCGTCGCACGACTGTCCGGCTGCTGCGGTGCCCTGGAATCCCGGTGGCCGTTCATGCCTCGGCCGCGTGGCGCGCGGGTCGCCCAGTGGTGGTCTCGGGCCGTCTCGCGCCGGCCACGTGCCACCCGCCCCACGCCACGATCGTCGTTCAGCACGCCTCGGGCCAATGGCGACAGCTCCGTCACGGCGGCCCGAGGTCGGTCGAGGATCGACGACTGTCCGTCACGTTAGCGCTAACAGTGAGCGATTGTCCATAGACAACGGTCTTCGTTTGCTGCTCGGGGCGGTCGCGGGTACGCCGACGAGAGTCGTGAGCGCGGGCGGAATAGCCTTGCGGCATGCGGGGACGATTCGGCACGGCCAGACGGTGGTACGGGGAGCACCGGCGGTTGGCCCGTCGTACGGTCCTCGCGCTCGCGGTGGGGATCGTGGTGCTGACCGGCGGCACGGTGGCCAGCGTGTCGTGGATCCGCGACACCGCAGAGGGCCACCTCTACGGAGAGGCCGAGGTGCCAAACGCGCCGGTCGCCCTCGTCCTGGGCACCAAGGTGGACGCCGACGGCACGCCCTCACCCGTCCTCACCGCCCGGTTGGAGATCGCGCGGCGGCTGTTCGACGCCGGCAAGGTGCGGGCGATCCTCGTTTCGGGCGACAACATGAACGCCGACTACAACGAGCCCGCCGCGATGCGGAACTGGCTGGTGCAGCGGGGCGTACCAGCGCACAAGGTGGTGCCGGACTACGCCGGCTTCGACACGTACGACTCGTGCGCGCGCGCTGAGCGGATCTTCGGGGTGCGGCGGGCCACTGTGGTGACCCAGTCCTTCCATCTTCCGCGCGCCGTGGCGCTGTGCCGGCGCCTCGGTATCGACGCCAACGGCGTGGGCGACGACAGCGCGAAGCGGTACGCCCAGACGTGGTGGTTCAGTTCGTCCCGGGAGAACGGCGCCTGCCTGAAGGCCGCACTGGATCTGCTCTCCGGTCGGGATCCGGCGCACCTCGGCCGCCGGGAGACGGGCGTCGACGACGCGTTGCGCGTCAGCTGAGGGAGGTCACCAGCGTGGTGGTGCGGCGCTGTCGCGGACGATGAGTTCGGTGGCGAGTTCGACCCGAGGGCTCTCGGTCCTCTCGCCGCCGGCGAGGCGCAGCACGGTCCGCGCGGCCAGCATGCCCATCTCGGCCAGGGGTTGCCGGACGGTGGTCAGCGGTGGCGAGCACCAGCGCACCTCCGGCAGATCGTCGAAGCCGACCACGCTGACGTCGTCGGGCACCCGCAGACCCCGTTTGCGGACCGCCTCGTAGACACCCAGCGCCATCTGATCGCTGGAGGCGCAGATGGCCGTGGGCGGGTCGGGCAGCGCCAGCAGTTGCGTACCCGCGGTGAAGCCGGCCTCGTGGTAGAAGTTGCCGGGGCGGATCAGGGCGTCGTCGACGGGGATCCCGGCGGCGCCGAGGGCGGCCCGGTAGCCGTCCATCCGGGCCCTGCTGCACATCAGGTGCGGCGGGCCGGCGATGAAGCCGATGCGGCGGTGGCCGAGGCTGATCAGGTACTGGTTGGCGCTGAGGCTGCCTGCCCAGTTGGTGGCGCCGATGGTGGGTGACTCCTGCGGGTCGACCCCGGCCGGGTCGATGATGACGACCGGCAGGTGGAGTCGGCGCAGCTCGGCCTGCAACGGCGGGTTCACCATCGAGGTCACGAAGATGATTCCCTCGGTGGAGCGCGTACGCATGTTGTCGAGCCACTGCTTGGCCGAGGAGATGCGCCAGTGGATGGCCGACACGACAGTGCCGACGCCGCTGGTCTGGCCGACGTCCTCCACCCCACGGATGATCTCCACGGCCCACGGGCTGTCCAGGTCGTTGAAGACCAGGTCGATGAGGGCGGCGTCGGTACGCCGGGCCGGCGAGCGGCGGCGGTAGCCGTGCCGGTTGAGCAGCGCCTCGACGCGCTCCCGGGTGTCGGGGGCGACGTCGGAACGGCCGTTGATGACCCGGGAGACGGTGGGCACGGAGACTCCGGCCAACCGCGCGATCATGGCGATGGTGACGTTTCGGCCGTTCTCCGTGCCCACGGTCCCCCCTGCGTCCTGCTGGAAACTTCAGGTCTGCTCGCGGTGGAGCCTCGTCATCCGGCTGAGCGGGCGGGGCGGTGAGCTATGGATCTCCGAAACTTTCAATGCTTCGCCGGTAATGTCGATCGATGGCCGGCACGCTACGAGCTGTTGTCCCAGCGGTCAAGACCTCTGTCCTATTGCGAAAAGACCGGCTAGCGTAAGCAGGGATTCCAGCGATCCGGGACCACGATTTTCCGGAAGTTCCAGACAGCCCGTGCAGAGGAGTGCTCGTGTCGACCGACATCGCTAACGTGGCGACCGCTACCCGGTCGATCCGCAATCCCGTCCTCGCCGGGTTCCACCCGGACCCGTCGATCCTGCGCGTCGGCGACGACTACTACCTGGCCACCTCGACCTTCGAGTGGTATCCGGGCGTCCTCGTGCACCACTCGCGTGATCTGGTGAACTGGCGCAGCCTGGGTGGGATCATCACCGACCGGCGCCTGCTCGATCTGCGCGGATGCGGCGATTCCAACGGGGTGTGGGCGCCAGACCTGACGTACCACGACGGTCAGTTCCACCTCGTCTACAGCGACGTGGCCAGCTTCGCCAGCGGCTACTGGGATCCGCAGAACTTCCTGGTCACCGCCGAGGACATCACCGGCCCCTGGTCCGATCCGGTGAAACTGCACGGGCGCGGGTTCGACGCGTCGTTGTTCCACGACGACGACGGCACCACCTGGCTGCTGGGCATGAGCGCGGACTGGCGGCCCGGCCGCGACCGCTTCGGTGGCATCGAGATCCAGCAGTACGACCGGGCCGCACGCCGTCTGGTCGGCAGCCCCCGCATCCTGTTCACCGGCTCACCGGTCGGGGTCACCGAGGGTCCGCACCTGTACCGCCACGACGGCTGGTACTGGCTGATCACCGCCGAGGGCGGTACCAGCTGGGAGCACCAGGTCACCGTGGCGCGGTCCCGGGAGCTGTTCGGACCGTACGAGGTGGACCCGGACGGGCCACTGCTCACCTCCTTCGGTCGGCCCGACCTGCGGTTGCAGAAGGCAGGTCACGGCAGCCTGGTCCACACGCAGAACGGCGAGTGGTACCTGGCCCACCTGGTTGGCCGCCCGTACTCCCCGCTGGGCAACTGCGTGCTGGGTCGGGAGACCGCGATCCAGCGGGTCGAGTGGCCGTCGGGCGGCTGGCCGCGGATCTCCGGCGGGGTGCCCGCGGACGACGTCGTCGCACCCGACCTGCCCGCGCACCCCTGGCCGGCGGAGCCCGAGACGGACCACTTCGACGCCCCCGAGCTGGGCCGGTGCTGGTCGACGCTGCGTCGGCCGGCCACCCCGGACTGGGTCGACCTGCACACCCGCCCGTCGTACCTGCGGGTCCACGGCGGGCAGTCGCCGGTCGGTCGACAGGCACCCAGCCTGGTCGGGCGACGCGTCGGCGCAAGGGAGTGCTCGTTGGAGACCGTGGTGGAGTTCGAACCGGCCGACCACCGTCAACTCGCCGGGATCACCGCCTACTACAACACGCTCAACTGGCACCACCTCTACCTGACCCGGGCCGACGACGGCCGGACGGTGCTGGAGCTGCTCAGTTCCGACAACGGGCGGCGCACCGCGTACCCCGAGCTGACCGTCGATGCCGACGGCGTCACCCGGGTCGGCCTGCGGGCCGTCTTCGACGGGCCGGCGGTGCGCTTCGACTACGACCTCGGCGCCGGTTGGCAGCGGCTACCTGTCGAGCTGGACGCGACCATCCTGTCCGACGAGCATGCCGCACTGATCATCGACGGTGAGCCGGCGGCGTGGGGCTTCACCGGGGCGTTTCTCGGTCTGTGGGTGCAGGACCTGGGCGGCGACGGCGTGCACGCCGACTTCGACCTGGCTACCTACCGGGAACAGTGACCGCGCGGACGGCACTCGGCGGGTGCCGTCCGCGTGCCCACTCGTCCTACTTGGCCTGGGCGGCCACGGCCCGCAACTGGCCGAGAGTGGTGCGGAAACCGTGGCCGGACGCGGCCGGGTCCTCGGCGTTCAGGCCGCTGACGGCCATGGTCTGCGAGCGGGTCGTGGCGACGGCCTCCGCGCCGGACCCGGTCAGGTCGAACACGCCGACGTCGCCGGCCTGCAGGTACGTGGCGGCCATGACGTCCTCCGCCGTGGCCCAGTCGGCGGTCAGCCGGAACGCGTGGTTGTAGACCGAACGCGCGTACGTGTCGAACAGGTCGGCGAACGCGCCGGGGTCACCAGCTCGCACCCGAGCACGCAGAGTCGACTCCATGACCATCTTCTGTCCGTCGGACGGTGCTGGTTCCGACGGACCGGCCCGTTGATCAGTTACGGCCCGACGATAGTCACCGGCGGGTACGTCCCGCCAACGACGGGATGAACAGACGTCGTCACGCCTCGCGGTCGTCGATTGACGATAAATCGACGTACTGGTATCTGTTAATACAGTTTCCTGATGCTCGCGGTGCCCGCCGGGGCCGAACCGTCGCGCCGGGCCACCGACCGGCCGGCGGCACGCCGCCCCTTCCCCGAGGAACACCCATGGTTCACAAGAGAACAGCCGCCTACGTCGTGGGCACCCTGCTGGTGGGCGTCGCCGCCGTCGGCTACGGCCTGCCGTCGGCGAGCGCCGCGACCGCCGGTCCGATCACCGGCCTCGGTGGTAAGTGCATCGACGTGGCCGGCGCCAGCTCGGCCAACGGGACGCCCGTCCAGCTCTACGACTGCAACGGCAGCGCGGCCCAGACGTGGACCGTCGGCAACACCGACAACTCGATCCGGGCACTCGGCAAGTGCCTCGACGTCACCGCCGCGTCGACCGCCAACGGCGCCAAGGTGCAGCTGTACGACTGCAACGACACCGGCGCGCAGAAGTGGACCGCCAGCAACGGTGCGCTCGTCAACTCCGGCTCCGGCAAGTGCCTCGACGTCACCGATCGGAGCACTGCGAACGGCGCCCGGCTGCAGATCTGGACCTGCGGCGGCACCACGAACCAGCGGTGGACCCTGCCGGGTGGCGGCAGCACCCCCACGCCCACGCCCACCACCCCAAGCGGGACCAACCTCGACGACCCGGCGAAGAAGAACGTCGCCATGCAGCTCGTCTCGGCCGCTGAGAACTCCTCGCTCGACTGGCGCGCGCAGTTCTCCTACATCGAGGACATCGGCGACGGGCGCGGCTACACCGCCGGCATCATCGGCTTCTGCTCCGGGACCGGCGACATGCTCGAACTGGTCGAGGCGTACACCCGCACCAAGCCGGGCAACGTGCTCGCCGGCTACCTGCCGGCGCTGCGCAACGTCAACGGCACCCCGTCGCACGCCGGCCTCGACCCCAACTTCCCCCGCGACTGGCGGACCGCGGCCACCGACTCGGTGTTCCAGGCCGCCCAGGAGGCCGAACGCGACCGGGTCTACTTCAACCCATCGGTACGCGACGGCAAGAACGACCAGGTCCGGGCACTCGGCCAGTTCGCCTACTACGACGCGGCGGTCATGCACGGGTACGAGGGCATGCGCCAGATCCGCAACCGCGCCCTGAACCGGGCCAAGCCGCCAGCCCAGGGCGGTGACGAGCGGACCTGGCTCAACGCGTTCCTCGACGAGCGGGTCATCGAGATGAAGAAGGAAGAGGCCCACTCGGACACCTCCCGCGTCGACACCGCCCAGCGGGTGTTCCTCAACAACGGCAACTTCAACCTGAACACGCCACTGGTGTTCGCCGTGTACGGGGAGCAGTTCCGCATCGGCTAAGTCCAGTCCCGCGGGTACGTCACCTCCCGCAGCCACGTTCCTGCTGGTGAGAGCTTGAGCGGGACGGCGACATCAAGTGCCACCTGTCGCCGTCCCCTGCTCGGCTGCCTGCGCGGCTCTCGCGGCTTTCGCGGCGCTGCGAACGGCTTCGATCTGCGGCAACACCGCACACCACCGGGAAGCTTCATCCCGCAGGCTCACGCCCTTGTCGGCCCGCCCTGGCGCGTCCGGACTCTGGTGAGCCCGCCCCGGCGCGCCCTCAGGCGGCGCCTCGACTAGGCGAACTGCCACCTCCCGACACATCTGGACCAGTGCCGCCCGGGTGCCGTCCATCCAGCTCCGCGCGGCGGCCACCCTCCGCATGTCGCCGCCCGCGCCGGCCCGGAACCGGTCGTAATCCGCCAGCCTACCGGCGAGAGTTGATCGGTAACGCTCGAAGTAGACGTCCGGCGAACCATCCAGCGCTGCGGCGAGATGGCGGAACACCAACTCCGGGTCGCGCACCGGGTCCCCGGCGCGTTCGCCGAAGTAGTGAATGGCCGCGACACAGGCAATCATCCGCCGGTGGATGGTCTCGCCGACCCCGAGCGCTCGGACAGCGCCAGTGTCCAAGGACTCCACCAGCACCGACGCCCACTCCTCGGCATCCGCTCGACCAGACTCCGCGCCCAGGACCATAGCCGCTGATCTCTCGCGCGGTCATTGCCGGCGGACCGATGCGGCAGAATCCTCCGGGTGGATCGGCCCCTGCTCCTGCTCGACGTCGACGGTGTCCTCAACCCTTACGGAACCCCTCAACCGCCCTCCGGCTACAGCGAACACCACCTGTTCCCCGGTGAGGAACCCGTCCGTATCAACCCCGATCACGGTGCCTGGATCATCGAAGCGAGCACCATTCTGGACGTCACATGGGCCACGAGCTGGAACGACGAAGCCAACCAGCTCCTCGCGCCGCTTCTGCACATCGCTTCTCTGCCCGTGATCACCATGCCACCCACGCCGTTCCACCCCAGCGACAAGGTTCCGCTCGTCGCCGCCTACGCCCAGCGACGGCCTGCGGCGTGGGTAGACGACCTCCACACGCCTCAAGCCCGCACGTGGGCCGCAGGACGCAGCAGCCCCACACTGTTGATCACCACCAACCCGACGATCGGCCTCACCCGGGATTCCATCGATCACGTCATCGCCTGGGCCAAGGCCCTCCAACGCCCGTGGACAACCCAGAGCGACACCCCAAGCCCTCCGTAAAGCCGGTCTCACCAATCGATCATGTTGACTAGAAGTGTCGTACGCCTGTTCTAGTCTCGCGTCATGGTCGAGGAGTTGTCGCAGGCAGATGACGCGGTCGCCGCCTGCGCCGACGCCGCCGCCTGGGCCCTCCCGGAGCACGGCCTGATCGCCGCGCTCGACGCCGCGCACCGCCTTCAGCAACGCCTCGCCGCCGTCACCCTGGCACTGGTTCGCGAGATCGACGGCCGCGGCACGGCCCGCACGCAGGGCGCCTCCTGCACCGCAGTGTGGCTTCGCGAACGACTCCAGCTGACCGTTCCCGCCGCCCGGCGACTTGTCGACCTCGCCACCACCCTCGACACCGGCAACCCCGGCATCCGACAAGCGCTAGCTGACGGAGCCATCAGCCTGGACCAGGCCCGGGTCATCACCGACACCGTCGACACCGTGCAGGCCGCCGCCGGCCCCGAGGCCGCCGACAAGGCCGTCAGCCTGCTCACCGGCTGGGCCGCCCAGTTCGACCCCACCCACCTGCGCAAACTCGGCACCCGAATCCTCGACCACGTCGCCCCCGACATCGCCGACGCCGCCGCCCGCGCCGCCCTCGAAGCCGAAGCACGACGCGCCAGCCGCGACCGACACCTCACCCTCTCCGAGCAGACCGACGGCCGACTCCGACTCACCGGCACCCTCGACACCGAAACCGCCGGCCTCCTCCGCGCCGCCATCGACCCACTGACCGCACCAACCGGCCCCGACGACCAGCGCTCCCCCGGCCAACGCCGCCACGACGCCCTCGCCGACCTCTGCCGACTCAGCTTGCGCACCGGTGAGTTGCCCGACAGCGGTGGTGACGCCGCTCAGATCGTCGTCACCACCGGTTACGACGTATTGACCCGGCAGTTGGGCACCGGCACCCTCGACATCGGCCAGCAGCTCACCGCCGAGACCGTGCGCCGGCTCGCCTGCGACGCCACCATCCTGCCCGCCGTCCTCGGTGGAGCTGGCCAGGTCCTTGACGTCGGTCGACAACGCCGCCTCATCTCCGGGCCGCTGCGCCGCGCCCTCGTGCTCCGCGACCGCGGCTGTGCCTTCCCCGGCTGCGACCGCCCACCCCGCTGGTGCCACGCCCACCACATCCACCACTGGGCCGACGGCGGCACGACCAACCTGACCAACGCGGTCCTACTCTGCGGCCACCACCACCGACACCTGCACCACAGCGACTGGACCGTCCAACTCGGCCGCGACGGCCATCCCGAATTCGCTCCACCGGCCTGGCTCGACCCCGAACAACTCCCCCGCCGCAACCATTACCACCGACGAACGTAGGAACAGCCAGCAGAAATAGCACCCTTTCGGTCGGTGAGCCGATCCATCGGAGCCAACCCCGCTGCGCAGCGGGGCTATCGCGAATCCGGGAGATCGCGGTAAGACCGGCTGAAGATCTGGCGACGCTATTGCCTCAGGAAGGCGGCCACCGCCCGACGAAAGTCGTGCGGATTCTCGACCCACGGAAGGTGGCCGGACCCGACAAGGCTCACGCGCTGACTGTTGGCCAACGCGCGGTGCAGCGAGTCGACGGCCCAGCGGGGCCGGATGTCCTCGGTGCCGTCGATGATCAGCACGGGCAGGTCGAGCGCTCGGCACTGCACGGCCATGCCGGGGTTGCGGAGCTCTTGCTTGACCTCGGCGTTGACAGCCTGGCTGCAGTCGTAGTTGATGCCCAGCCACGGCGTGGCCATGCGATCGGCGTGGCGCAGTGCCACACCGCGGTCGGCGAAGTCGGCCGACCATTGCAGCACCGCCCATTCACGTTCCTCTGCGGGCGTGCGGTCGCGCGCGCTGAGGGCCTCCCATCGGTCCAGGTGAGGCCCGAGCCGCAGCCGCAGATTCCGCTTGTAGTGCGGATGCCAGCCGCGATCGGGATCAATGCCGGTCCCGGACACGTAGATCAGATGGCTGACCCGTTCGGGGTGTTCAATGGCGTACCGCAACGCCAGGTGTGCACCCCACGAATGGCCCAACAGGGCCGTCCGCGGACCGGCCATCTGGTCGCGTACCGCGTCGAGATCGGCCACGAAGCGGGCGATGCCATACGGTCCGCGCCGCTGCGAGCGCCCACAGCCGCGCTGATCCCACCGGATGGTGCGGGCATGCTCTTCGAGCAGCCGGGCTACCGGGGCAAGATAATCCCACAGACCCGGACCCCCGTGACAGAGCACCAGAGGCGGCCCGGCGCCGGCCTGTTCCGCCCACAGAGGGCAGCCGTCGTCGCCGCGCACGCCCGGGTCCATATCGCCAGTATCGCGTGGCGACTTGACCTCAAGCTCGGGTGAGGTCCTAGCCTCCTGTATCGGAGGTAATGCATGAGCATGGAATTTGCCGCGTGGACGTCGCTGCACCACGCGATGAACGCGCAGGACGAGCGACCGCTGTCCCGCGCGACATTGAAGCGGATCGCGCAGTTCGCACGGCCACACCGGGCCCTGATCGTCAGGTTCCTGTTGTTGAGTGTGGTGACGGCGGTCCTCACTGTGGCGGCGCCTGTTCTCGCCGGTCGGGTGGTCGACGCGATCGTGGACGGCGCCGACAGCAGCGTGGTGATCCGGTTGGCCGTACTGATCGCCGTGATCGCTCTCGCCGAGGCCGGGCTGGGTCTGGTGACGCGATTTCTCTCCGCCAGCATCGGTGAGGGGCTGATCGTCCAACTGCGGACGGCTGTCTTCGACCACGTTCAGCGCATGCCGGTGGCGTTCTTCACGCGAACCCGCACGGGTGCGCTGGTCAGCCGCCTGAACAACGACGTGATCGGCGCGCAGCGGGCCTTCAGCGACACCCTGTCGAGTGTGGTCGGCAACGCCGTCACGCTGATGCTGACGTTGGCCGTGATGCTCACCTTCTCCTGGCAGATCACGCTGCTGGCGCTCGTCCTGCTGCCCATTTTCGTTCTCCCGGCTCGCCGGATGGGTTCGAGGCTCGCTCAGTTGCAGCGTGAAGCGGCCGAGCACAACGCCGCCATGAGCACCAGGATGACGGAACGTTTCTCCGCACCCGGTGCCACGCTGGTCAAGCTGTACGGCCGGCCAGCCGAGGAGTCGGCCGAGTTCGCGGCGCGGGCACGTCGGGTCCGCGACATCGGCATCCGCGCCGCGATGCTCCAGTGGGTCTTCATCACCGCGCTCACCGTCGTCGGCTCGTTGGCACTGGCCCTGGTCTACGGGCTGGGTGGTCTCTACGCCCTACGGGGCAGCCTCGACGCCGGGACGGTGGTCGCCCTCGCGCTGCTCCTGTCGCGGCTCTACGCACCGTTGACCTCGCTGGCCAGTGCTCGGGTCGAGGTGATGAGCGCGCTGGTGAGCTTCGAGCGGGTGTTCGAGGTCCTCGACCTCAAGCCGCTGATCCTCGACAGGTCCGACGCCCGGCCCCTTCCCGAAGGGCCGGTCGCGGTCGAGTTCGACGGGGTCCGGTTCGGCTACCCCTCAGCGGACAAGGTGTCGCTCGCGTCCCTGGAGGACGTGGCGAAGCTCGACACCCGCGGAGGTGAGGAGGTGCTGCACGGGGTGTCGTTCCGCGCCGAGGCGGGGCAGATGGTGGCGCTCGTCGGCTCCTCCGGGGCGGGCAAGTCGACAATCGCGCAGCTCGTGCCGCGCCTGTACGACGTCGAGGACGGCGCGGTGAAGCTGGCCGACGTCGACGTACGCGAGCTGTCGGCTGAGTCGATCCGGACGGCGTTGGGCGTGGTGACCCAGGACGGGCACCTCTTCCACGAGAGCATCCGCGCCAATCTGGCGTTCGCCCAGCCGGACGCGACCGAGGACGAGATGTGGGAGGTGCTCCGGCGGGCCCGCCTCGACGACCTGATCCGCTCACTTCCCGATGGGCTGGACACCGTCGTCGGCGAGCGTGGATACCGTCTGTCGGGCGGCGAACGGCAACGACTCACCATCGCGCGACTGCTGCTGGCTCGTCCGCGCGTGGTCATCCTCGACGAAGCCACCGCGCATCTCGACTCCACCTCGGAGGCTGCGGTTCAGGACGCCCTCGCCGAGGCGCTGACCGGCAGGACGAGTGTGGTTATCGCGCACCGGCTCTCCACCATCAGGGCGGCCGACCAGATCCTCGTCGTGGAGGCGGGACGCATCGTCGAACGCGGGCGGCACAGTGACCTGCTCGCGGCTGGTGGCCGCTACCACGAGTTGTACCGCACCCAGTTCGCCCAGGACCAGCCGACGGTCCAGGAGCAACGCGTCGCCATATGACGCACGCGGTGGTCGGTCCGCCCACGAGGGACAGTCCGACCACCGCGTCACAGCGCGCCGCCGCTCACCCCCATGAAAGCTCCGGGGGTGAGCGGCGACCGCGGTCAGTCGTCGTCGTTGTTGTCGTCGTCGTCAGCGTCGTCGCTGTCGTCGTCGTCGTCGTTGTCGTCGTCGTCGTCGACCGGCTCCTGCTCGGACTTGACCACCGAGCCGTTGTCCCGGTCGACGTCCACCTCGTGCTCGGTGTCGCCAGCGACGATCTCGACGCTCCACACCGGTCGGCCGTTCTCCTGCTCGGCCTCGACCTCGACGATCTGACCACCACCGGCCTTGGCAAGCGCGATCTCACCGGCGCGCTTCTCGTCGACGGCGCTGCCCGCGGGCGCGCTGCCGGTCGACGGCGTACCGGACGGCGTCCCGCTCGACGGCGTACCCGATGGGGTGCCGGCCGACGGCGAACCCGTGACTACCGGCGCGTCGGTGGCCGTCGGCGCGACGGTTGCCGCGGCGAGTGCCGTGCCGCCGGTCCGCGAGTCGTTCGCGGCGCTGACGCCGAGCGCGACCCCGGCCACCGCCAGCACCGCCGACCCGCCGACCGACGCCAGAAGCAGATTGGTGCGCTTCATCGTGGTGTCCACCTTTCCTCGGTTGTTGACTCCGAGGATCGGCCAGATGTGGATAGCACCGCGCTGTCCGGACCCTAAGGGCGGGTTAACACTGCAACGGGGTTGTGGAGCTGGGGTCTTACGCGAGGCCGAGGCCGCGGCGGCCGGTTTCGTTGAGGTCTTCGGGCTGAAAGCGGTTGGGCCAGGCGCGTTCGTAGTCTTCGGCGGGGAAGTCCGACGGGCTCGAGCCGCTGAGGAACGCCTCGCGGACGCTGGCGGCGTATCGCTCGTTGCGGGGACACCAGGGCGCGGCGGGGATGTACATGACGTTGCCCCAGCCCTTCTGGGCCTCGACGGGGGCAACGCTGTGGATCATGTCGGCGTGCCACCAGACGGAGTCGCCGGCCTGAACGTCAGGGATGCCAACCAGTGCCTCCATCAGCGGGGTGTGCCACTTGTGGCCGGCCGGGAAGACCTGGTTGACGGTGACGCCGCACATGTCGTCGTCGGGGACGTCGGACAGCAGCGGGCGAAGCATGAGGTAGGCCATGGCCTCGGGGATCGGCACGGTGTGCAGGACCCCCTGGTCGTGGGCCATGTCGGAGAGTGCGGTCCAGCCCTGGAAGGTGCGGAACGCGGAGCACATGGTGGAGCCGGGGTACTGCGGGCCGTCGGTGCGGTGGGCGGCGTCCCACGGGTCGTACTGCTCGACGCTGCCGTCGAACAGGCGCCGGAACGCCTTCTGGTAGGCCTGGGTCATCCACAGGTCGAGGGTGCCGGGGTCGAGGTGGGTGCCCAGGCCGGCCGAGTCGGCGCCCTCGGGGCGGCGGCGAATCCGGTCGGGGTAGAGCGAGTCGCGGTTGGGGTCGAACCACTGCACGCCGTCGGACTCGTGCTTCCACTGGCTGTTGAGGAAGGCTTGGACGTTCGCCATCCGGTCGCTCTGGCGGGCCTGCATCTGTGCGGGTGACCAGTAGATCGGGTAGATCTCAGGCTTGGAGCCGACGCTGCCGAAGAAGTCGTCGGCGGGACCGCGGTAGTTCTCGAAGAAGTGGTTGCCCTCGACGTAGTCGACGATGTCCTGATCCCACCGCAGGGCCTGGTCACGGTCGAAGTGCCCGCGCACGATCAGGCAGCCGCGGCGGCGCAGCAAGTCCACCTGCTCGGCGGTGACGGTGCCGTTGGCGATGTCGGCGTAGTCGATGACCGGCCACACGCTCTCGCCACGACGGCGGGCGGCGTTGATGTCGTCGACCGCGGCTTGGACGCGCTGCTCGACGACGGCGAAAACCTCATCGACCGTACGCCCGGAGGCTTCGATCTGGGCGCGCAGCGCGGCTTTGATCTCGCGGGTGGCGCCTTTGAGATCAGTCGGGGTTTCTTCCCAGTGCGGCAGGGCAGTGGCGGTCGACACGGCAACTCCTTCTAGTCAGCTCTCGTTACTGGAAGAACCTACCGGGCTGAAACCTATCTAGGCAACAGCCCTGACTAGAATGTCGGCATGGATCCCGCCATGCCGTCTCAGGAGCTCATCCGGTCGCTCACCGACGAGCACGTGCTCCGCGCGTTGATGCAGCACCGCCGGCTGACCCGGGCCGAGCTGGCCACCGAGATCGGCATCTCCAAGCCGACCGCGGGTGAGAGCGTGCGCCGCCTCGCCGAGCGCGGCCTGGTCACCGACACCGGGGAACGCACCCCGGGTGGCCGCGGGCGCGGCAGGGTCGGCTCGTACTACGCGCTGGCTCCCGACGTCGGTGTGGCCCTGGCCGTCGTCATCGCCCCCGAGGGCGTCGTGGCGGAACGCCTGGACATTTACGGCAACACCGTGGCGCACGCGGTCCGGCCGATCGACCGTCCCACCCGCCCGAGCCAGGCCGCCGAGGCGTTGCAGGCCGCGGCCGGCGAAGTCCTGGCTGCCTGCGGACAGCCGGTCCGCTTGGCCGTGGTCAGCGCAGCCGACCCGGTGGATCGCGCCACCGGCCGGCTGGTGCAGCTGCCCGACTCGCCGTTCCTGGTGGGCGACCTCGACCCCGTCGCCATCCTCGCGCCGCACGTCGCCGGGACCGTCGTCGTGGACAACGACGTCAACTGGGCAGCGCGGGCGGAAAGCGGAACCGGCGACGACTTCTGCTACCTGTTCCTGGGTGAGGGGCTCGGCTGCGCGATCGTCAGCGACGGCGAAGTCCGCCGCGGGCACACCGGCCTGGTCGGCGAGATCGCCCACCTGCTCACCGCGGGACCGGGCGGCCGCGCCATACCGTTCATCGAGGTCTTCACTGAACTGAGTCTGCGCCGCCCCGACTCCACGGCGATCAACGTCGAGCGACTCCTCACCAGTGATGCCGGCACCCGGGCAGCTGTCGGCGAGGCGGTCGGCGGTGTGGTCGCCGCCGTGATCGCGCTCGCCGACCCGCAAGAGATCGTCGTCGGCGGCGCCTGGGGGCCGGCCCTGGTCGACGACATCCGGGCGCAGACGGCCCGCATGCCGCGTTCGGTTCCCGTACGGGCCGCCGACCTGACCGGCGAGCCGGTCCTGTCCGGTGTGCGCGCCGAGGCACTCAGCCGTCTACGGTCAGTCATCACCGCGAACAGCTGACGGTCGCCCTGGAATCCCTGCACTTCTACCAGGAGTCTGAACCTGCCACTGCCGACAACACGGCTACCCCGGACCAACTGCCGTTGCAGTAGTAAGGCGGTCGAGGGGCGGGTCAGCCGCGCCGGTTGAGTTCCGCTTCCAGCCGCTGGACGAGCGTCTTGCGGTCCTTGCTGGCGCGCTCGTTACGCAGCGCGGTCTTGAGCTGTCGGGTGTCGAGGCCACGGACCAGCTTGGCCGCCTCCGCGACCGACATCTCCGTCATCCGTCCGGCCGTGGTGGCGTCCCGACGCGCCCGTTTGGCCGGCCCGGTGTTGGCGACGTACTGCTTGCCGGATCGGGACGCTTCCCGCTTTTTCGTGTCGGTCGCGCGCTTCTGGTTCTCCGACATCTCCTCCCAGGCCTTCTTGGGCAGGTAGCGACTCGTCGTGGCGCCCTTGCGCGCACGGGTGTCGCCCTCCTTCGTCTGCCATTTCTCGTTGCCCCAGCGCTGGAGAGACTTCTGCCGCTCGTCCTTTTCGCCCAGGAATCCGCCGCCGCGCTTCTTGTACTCCTGAGTGACCAGTTGCGACTTGCGCGCCGACCACTGCCCCGGCCGGCCGCCCTTGTCCGAAGCCTTGACCTCTTCCTTGATCTGCTCTCTGAGCTCGGGTTTCGTATACCGCGCCATGACTGGCAGCTACCCGGCACCGCAGCGGCTATGCGTTCGGCGACCTCGGAGGCCCGAGCCGGAGCAGCACCTGCGCACCGCCTTGCGGGCCGGCCCGCAACTCCAGTCGACCGCCGGCGGCCTGCGCGGCGCGCCGGGCGATGTCCAGGCCAAGACCGGTGGACCCGGCCGCGCTGGCGCCCCGCCGGATCGCCCCGGCGGGCATGCCCGGGCCCTCGTCGGCGACCGTGAGGACCACCTCACCCGCCTCGCCCGCCGCACGGGCGAGCCGGACGGCGAACGGCGTCCCGTCGGGGGTGTGCGCGAAGACGTTGCCGAGCAGGGCGTCCACGGCCGCCGTCAGGTTGTCGGCGGCCACACCGACGGGAAGAGGGCCGGGCGTCAGGTCGAGGGTGACGGCCCGACCGGTGTCCTCGGCCAGCACCGACCAGAACGCGACCCGGTCGGCGACAATCGCCGCCGCGTCCGAGGCGGCCGGTTGCGCCGGTGCGTGCCGCCACCGGGCCTGCCGGATGAGCCCGGTGACCGCGCGTTCGAGCCCATCGGCGGCGGCGGTGATCCGGGCGGCGTCGTCCGGGTCACGCAACGACTCCGCCTCCAGCCGCAACGCGGTCAGCGGCGTCCGCAGCTGGTGGGACAGGTCGGCGACCTGTTCGCGCTCCTGAACCAGGAGCACCTGGATCCGGGTGGCGAGATGGTTGAGCGCGCCGGCCACCTCGCGCAGCTCGGGAGGGCCGGCCGGCGTGACCCGGGCGTCCAGCTCGGCGTTGGCCAGCCGGTGTGAGACGGCCGAGAGGTCGCTGATCGGCCGGACCAGGGTGCGCGCCAGCCGGTCGGCGACCAGCAGCCCGATCAGCACGAGGATCACGCCGAGCAGCGCCAGCACCAGCCAGGCCCGGGTGACCCCGGCGGTCAGCTCGTGCTGCGGCACCGCGATCCGGATCACCCCGGTGCCGTCCGCCCGGCCCTGCACGGCGATGACGACCTCCCGACCGGCCGCCGACTCCCCGGTGAGGCTCTGTCCGCGCGCGGCGAGGGCCACCGCGGGGGTACGCGGTGTCTGGGCGCCGAGCACCGTGCCGTCGGGCAGGAAGACGCTCACCGGTCGACCGGACTCCGCCGCGAGTTGCTCGACGGTGAGGCGGATGGTCGCCGCGTCGGCGGTGCCGACCACCGGCACCAGGCTCTGCGCGTCGGCGGTGGCCCGAACGGTGGCCCGGTCCTCGGCGACGGTGCGGACCAGCAGCGCCAACGGCACCAGGAACGCGATGAGGGTGAGGACGCTGACCGCGGCGACCAGCAGCGCGAGACGCGCCCTCACGGCTGCGCCGCCGGGGCTTCGAGACGCACCCCGACACCACGCACGGTGTGCAGGTAGCGAGGCTGTTGGGCGTTCTCCCCCAACTTGCGACGCAACCAGGACAGGTGCACGTCGACAGTCTTGTCGGCACCGCCGTACGGGATCTGCCACACCTCCGTGAGCAGCTCACGTTTGGTGACCACCTGGCCCGGTCGGCCGGCGAGGTGATGCAGCAGGTCGAACTCACGGGGCGTCAGCTCGACCGCGACACCGTCCAGGGTCACCTGCCGCGCCCGGGGGTCGACGCGGAGCCCACCGACAACCAGCGCCGGGACCTGCCCGTCGGCGCCGGAGGGGCCCCGCCGCAGCACCGCCCGGACGCGGGCGTCGAGCTGCGCCGCGGTGAAAGGTTTGACCACGTAGTCGTCGGCGCCCGCGTCGAGCACCTGGACGATCTCGGTCTCGTCGTCACGCGCGGTGGCCACGATGACGGGCACCGCGCTGACCGCGCGCAGCATCCGCAGCAGCTCGCGGCCGTCCAGGTCGGGCAGGCCCAGGTCGAGCACGACGAGGTCGGGTCGGTCCTCCAGCGCGTCGCGGAGCCCGGCCATCGCGGTCGAGGCCGCCGCCACCGCGTGGCCGCGTTCGCGCAGGGCCCGGATCAGCGGGGTACGGATCGTCAGGTCGTCCTCGATGAGCAACAGGCGGGCCACAGCAGGCAGGCTAGCGGCTGCGGCCGGCAGCGCACGTTAACCACGCCTTAGCGTTCGGATGTGCAAACGACAAGGACGGATCGGGGATAGTCAGGGGATGGGCCGTCGTTCGATCCTCGTCGCCACCGGTTGGGTGGTCACCGCCGCCATCGCCACAGTGATCGGCCTGGGCGCGATCCGGTTGGTGGGTGAGAGCCTCACCGGCACTCCGGGCGGGGTGCGCAGCGAGGCCGAGATCGAACGGGCGCTCGCCGCTCCGGAGCCGACGCCCACCACGAGCACCGCCTCGGCCGTGCCGGGCACCACAGGCACCGCCTCGGCCGCGCCGGGCTCTGCACCGAGCGCCAACTCCGGGGCTCGCCGGGGGTTCGCCACGGACGGCGGCACGGCCGTCGCCGAGTGCGGCGTCGGCGGCGTACGCCTGGTCTCCTGGGCGCCCGCGCAGGGTTACCGGGTGCGCGACGTGGACCGGGGCCCGGACGACGACGTCGAGGTCACGTTCCAGGGGGCGGCCCGGGAGTACGAGTTGAAGGTGCGCTGCATCGGCTCGGAGCCGGTGGCCGTCGCCGACGACTGACGACCGGGGAGCAATCGAGGCGGGTGTCGCGGTGGGCTCACCGGCGTTGCAGGGCGTCCACCAACCTGCGGAGGGTCGCGCGAGCAGCCTCAAGATCGCTGAGGCTCAGGCCGGCTCGGTCCACGGCCTCCCCGCGGTCAGCGTCCGAGCGTTCCAGTAGGCCGGTGAGCGTGTTTCGGCCCGCGTCCGTGAGTGTCACGAGTGGCGCGCGGCGGTGATCGGGGTTGTCGTGCAACTCCACCATTCCGGCACGGGCCAGGTCGTCGACCACTCGCTGCACGCTCTGTCGAGCCAGGCCAAGTCTGCGCGCCGCGCTCGCGACGGTGCGGGAGCCGTCGGAGAGCACGCTCATCACGTGCCACCGCGCGGCAGTTTGCCCCTGTTCGCGGGCGAGCTCCTCGCTTGAGCGCCGAGACTCGCCCGCCAGTTCGTACACGTCCGCCATCAACAGCCGGTACGCGTCGACCCGGTCCCGCTTCCGTTCCGTCATCGACAGCACCGTACCAAAAGTTGACAGCCTACTACTCCAATGACAGCATGCTGTCATGATTCTTCGACTGTGGAGCGGATGGACCGAGCCCGCTCACACCGACGCCTACGAGCGGTTGTTGACACAGGACATCGCGCCCTCGATCCTCGCCCGGGGCGTGGACGGGCTTCGGGAACTTCGGGTACTACGTCGCTCTTCGCAGGAGTTGGACCCCGCCGAGGGCAGCGAATTCCTCACCGCCATGACTTTTACGGACTTCGCGGCGGTGTCGGCGTTCACCGGCGGCGATCCGTCGACCTCCGTCGTCCCGCCTGCCGCCCGTGATCTGCTCGGGCGCTTCGATCGGCGGTCCCGGCACTATCTCAGTCGTGCGGTGTTCCGCGACGGTGACGGGAGGACCACTGTCGGGTGAGCGGTCGACCGCCTCACTGACCCATCGGCTGCTCGCGGTCGGCGTTTCGGCCGAGGGCGACCATGCGCAGGGCCTCCTCCCGACGTCGCACGAGCAACGCCCCGGCCAGGAAGGTCACCGGCGCGACCAGCACCAGCATCGCCCACTGCGCCGGCACCAGGGGGATGGCGTGTCCCATGTTCATCGTCGAGGTGACCCAACCGGCCAGGGCCCTGTCGACCACCAGGGCGAGGGTCGCCACGGGCAGGAGCAGGACGACGATCCGCCGGCGTACCTCCGGGGTGAGCGTGGCCACCGCGATCACCATGGCCGACGCGGCGGCCGCCAGGCCCGCGACGTAGAGCCAGAGAACCACCTCACTGCTCGCCTCGAGGCCGTAGAAGACCTGGTAGGACACCCCATCGACGAAACTGAACGTGGGGCTGCCCACCCGGTTCATCACCAACAGCGCGACCATCGCGGCCGGCGCGAGCACCAGTGCCAGCAGTCGGCGTACGCCCAGCAGCGCGATCGCCCGGCGACGCTGCGCCGGCACGGTGAGCGCGGCGGCACCCACCACGGCGAGGGCGAGCTGCGGCAGCATGTCCACCACGTACGTCGGGTTGCCACTGGTCTGCGGGGCGACGAGCGCACCCCAGCCGAGCACGCCGGCCCAGGCCAGACCGGCGGCTAGCCAACGCCACCCGACCAGCACCGCGGCACAGACGCCCGCCCAGCCTGCGACGCGCAACCAGTCGACGAGATCCGGACCTCTCGGCGCGAACCCGGGCGGCAGGCCCGGCGCACGGACGAGCTGATCGAGCAGCGTCTTGCTGGCGAACGCCAGCAAGACGACTCCGACCAGCAGGCCGGTCACCGTCGCCGCGTCGGCCCAGCTCGGCTCGGTGAACCCCCGTGCGCCCACCCGTAGCCGCGCCCGCAGCCCGGCACCGACCAGGTTCCGCACGTCGGCGGCGGCGGGTCGCCGCTGGCCCGGCCGTGCGCCGGCGAGGAGGACGGCCAGCATCTCGTCCTCGTACACCCGACGGTGTTCCCACGGATAGACGGCCAGCAGCCGTCGGTAGCGGCGCTCCAGATCGTCGCTGTTCACGCTGCACCCCCGTCGGCCAGGAGGCCGCTGCGGCGCAGCCGCGCCCGGGCGGCGTCCGCGTTGTGTCGAAGGCGGGAAGCCTCCTCGGCGAGCCGCCGCGCGCCCAGCGCGGTGAGGCGGTAGTAGCGGCGCAGTCGCGACTGCACCACCTCTTCGCGCTCGACCTCGATGAGACCGTCGGCGCGGAGCCGGTCGAGGACGGCGTAGAGGGTGCCGGCGCGCAGTCGCACCCTCCCGTCGGAGATGCGCAGCACGTCCTCGATGACGGCGTACCCGTGCATGGGCACCTCCGCCAGCGCGGTGAGCACCAGGAACGTCGGTTCCCGTAGTGGAGGTTCAACCATGCCAGGAAGCATATACCGATAGACGGTATATACAAGACCGCGAACGGACGTGGCCGGCACGGATCACCGCGCCGGCCACGTCATCGGTGGTGGTTCAGCTGGCGTACGCCTCCACCTCCCAGAGCGAGTGGCCATATCCGGTGCCCCGCGCCGTGCCATTGATCCGCAGGTAGCGGCCGTTGGCCCCGAGGGCGGTGTGCTCGTCCACGCCGCCGTCGGCCCCGGTCACCGTCTTCACTGTGGTCCAGGTGGTGCCGTCATTCGAGGTCTGGATCTGGTACGCGCTGCTGTACGCCGCCTCCCAGCTCAGCTTGACCCGACCGATCGCGGTGGGGCTGCCGAGGTCCACCCGGATCCACTGCGGATCGGAGAACGTGCTCGACCAGCGGGTGGTGAGGCTGCCGTCCACCGCCTGGGCGCCGGACACGTCGGCCCCCTCGTTGCTGGACGTCGACGTGGGCTTGTTCAGCAGCAGGTTGCCACCGGGCGGACCGGTTCCACCGCTGCCGCCGTACACCTCGAACTCGAACAGCGAGTAGCCCCAGGCGGTCCCCCGCATGGTGCCGAGCAGCCGGACGTACCGGCCGGACCCGCTGAGCCCGGTCAGGTCGTCCACCCCGCCGTCACCACCGGTCACCGTACGGATCGTGGTGAAGTTGACCCCGTCCGGCGAGGTCTGTATCTGGTATCCGCTGCCGTACGCCGCCTCCCAGGTGAGCTTGACCCGGTTGATGGCGTACGTGGCGCCGAGGTCCACGTCGATCCACTGTGGGTCGCCGAAGGCGCTGCCCCACCGGGTACCGGCCACGCCGTCGAACGCGTTGGCCGCGGTGAACGCGCCCTCGAAGCTGGACGCGCGCGCCGGCTTGCCCCGGGCCAGGTTGGCACCCGGCTCGGGATCCGGATCCGGGTCAGGTCCGGGACCGCCCGGGCTGGTGGAGAGGGTGAACTCGTCGATGTCGAAGTACGGGCCGGTGCCCTTGAAGACCAGGAACAGGGTCCGGGTGCCGGTCGGGGCGGTGACCCCACCGGTGACCGTGGCGAAGGTGGCGTACCCACCGGTGGGCACGACGGTGGCCGAACCGACCAGCGGCCCGGTGGGCGAGTCGACCCGCAACTCCAACGTGCCGCCACCGCCGGCCGGTGCACCGACCCGGGCGCTGAACGACTGGACGCCGGTCAGGTTGTACGGACGGAACGAGATCCAGTCGTTGTTGTCGACGTAGCCGACCGCCGCGCCGCCGTGCCCCGCCGCCCCGGCGACGATCTGGACGCCGGACGAGTCACCGAAGTGCTCGGCCTGGCGTACCCGAGGTTGCAGCACCGCCTGGGTGTGCGTGGTCAGCGCCGGCTGGCCGCCTCCACCCAGGTCGGTGTACTCGGCGTCGATGATGCCGAAGATGTTCGCCGCCGTGTCGTGCTCGCCGTCGGCCGAGGTCTGGATGACCCCGGTGCAGCCCTGCACGCTGCCGAGCTGGTGGCCGTGCGAGTCGTGGCCGAGGACGTAGTTCACCTTGACCCGGGCACAGTTGATCGCGCCGTCCTGGGCGTCGGTGACGGTGACGGAGAACGGCACCGCGTCCCCGAAACTGAAGGTCTGCCCGTTCAACGGGGTGTTGACGGTGACCACCGGGGCGCTGTTGCCGATCGTGACGACCACGCTCGCGGTGGCCGTCTTGCCAGTGGTGTCCCGGACCGTCAGCGTCGGGCTGCGGGTCCCGTTGGTGGTGTACGTGAAGCTCGGGTTCGCGGCGGTCGAGTCGGTGGTGCCGTTGTTGTCGAAGTCCCAGGCGTAGGTGAACGGGTCGCCGTCCGGGTCGAGGGTGCCGGCCGAGGAGAAGGCAACGGTCAGCGGCGCGGTGCCACTGGTTGGGGTGGCGGACACCTTGGCGACGGGCGCTCGGCCCTCGCGGGCGTACTCGATGCGGTAGAGCGCCGAGTTGGCGTCGCCGTTGAACCAGCCGGTGCCGTAGTCGAGTACGTAGAGCGCGCCGTCCGGGCCGAACTCCATGTCCATGACCTGGGTGCCGGTCCACGGAAACGGGTTGATCTTCAGCGGTTGGCCGGACCCGTCGAGTTTGATGTTCTTGATCCAGCGGCGACCGAACTCGCCGGCGAAGTAGGTCCCGTCGTAGTACTCGGGGAACGCCACGGGCGAGGTGTTGTTCGGGTCGTACCGGTAGACCGGCCCGCCCATCGGCGACAGGCCACCGCCGGTGAACTCCGGCGGCGAGCCGGAGCCGCCGTACGGCAACCAGGCCGAGACGGCCGGCGGCAGCTGGGTGATGCCGGTGTTGTTCGGCGAGTTGTTCACCGGCCCACCGGCGCAGTTGAACTTCGCGCCGGACGGCCCGGACGGGAAGGTGTAGTCGTTGTAGGCGTCGTTGCGGGCGGTGCAGTACGGCCAGCCGTAGAAGCCGGGCCTGTCGATCCGGGCGAACTCGACGTTGCCCGCCGGCCCCCGGTTCGGGTCGGCGGTGCCCGCGTCGGGACCGTAGTCACCGAGGTAGACGATGCCGGTGGCCTTGTCCACGCTCATCCGGAACGGGTTGCGGAAGCCCATCGCGTAGACCTCCGGGCGGGTCCGCGCGGTGCCCGGGGCGAACATGTTGCCGGCCGGGATGGTGTAGCCGCCGGCCGCGCTCGGCTTGATCCGCAGGACCTTGCCGCGCAGGTCGTTGCTGTTCGCCGAGGTGCGCTGCGCGTCGAAGGCCGGGTTACGCCCGGCCCGCTCGTCGATCGGGGTGAAGCCGGCGGAGTCGAACGGGTTGGTGTCGTCACCGGTGGACAGGTAGAGGTTGCCGGCCGCGTCGAAGTCCATGTCACCGCCGACGTGGCAGCACATGCCCCGGCTGGTCGGCACGTTCAGGATCAACGTCTCGCTGGCCAGGTTGATGGTGTTGTCCGCGTTGACGGTGAACCGGGCCAGCCGGTTGACGCCCTCCCAGACGGCGAAGTCGGCCGGGGTGCCGGTGGCCGGCGCACCGCCACCGGGGGTGCTCAGTGGTGGGGCGAAGTACGCGTACACCCAGCGGTTGGTGGCGAAGTTCGGGTCGGCCTTGATGCCCTGCAAACCCTCCTCGTCGCCGGTGTAGACCGGCAGGGTTGCGGCGATCTTGGTGTTGCCGGCGGCGTCGGTGTGCCGGATCACGCCGTTGCGGGAGGTGTGCAGCACGCCCCGGTCCGGCAGGACGGTGAGGCTCATCGGCTCACCGGTCTCGGCCGCGCCCTTGGCCAGCTCCACCTGCTGGAAGCTGCTGGTGACGGTGGGGCCACAGTCGGCGTCGACCGCGCCGGCGGCCGTCCGGATGCCGCCGAGCAGGTGCTGACGGAAGTTCGCCTCGGTGTACGACGCGTCGGTGTGCCCCAGGCCCGTGTACCAGGCTCGGCCGCCGGAGTAGTTCTGGCACCAGGAGATCGGGTGGTCGGCGCCCATGCTCCCGCCCGTGTAGGTGCTCTCGTCCAGGGTGGCCAGCACGTGCGCGTTGCCGCGAGGGTTGGTGCGGTAGTTGTACAACTCGTCGAACCGGTTCCACCGCTGCGGCAGCGTCGCGGTGGACGGGTGCACCTGGTCGGCGACCTTCACTGTGACGTTCTGCTCGGCCGGGTGCGAGGCGAAGTACGCCCCGACCAGTCCCCCGTACCAGGGCCAGTCGTACTCGGTGTCGGAGGCGGAGTGCACGCCCACGTACCCGCCGCCGCCGGTGATGTAGCGCTCGAAGGCGGCCTGCTGGGCGGCGTTGAGCACGTCGCCGGTGGTGGAGAGCCAGATCACCGCGGCGAACCGGTCCAGGTTGGCGTCGGTGAACTGGGCGGCGTCCTCGGTGGCCTCGACGGTGAAGCCGTTGGCCGCACCGAGTTGCTGGATCGCGGCGATGCCCGGGGTGATGGATCCGTGCCGGAATCCGGCGGTCTTGCTGAAGACCAGCACGGTGAACGGTGCGGCGCTGGCCGTGGGTGGCGAGGCGACGATGCCGCCCGCCACGAGGATCGTGCTCAGCGCGAGGCCGAGCCACGATCTCAGGGATCTGCGCACAGTGGGGTCCTTTCGCGGTGCGAGGGACGGCGTGCGCCGATCACGCCTGGCGGTGGTGGGACGAGACATGCGAATGCATCGTTGCGTCCGGATCGCGGGCGCGTCAAGCACTCTCCCACCATCCGTGAGAGCGTTATCTCCGCAGGTCAACGGCGACCGTGCGGAGTGAGATCGAATAACGGTTTTCGGGCCGCGATCCACACTCGGACGCTCAGCGCCCGCCCGCGGCCAGCTCGGCGATCATCCCCTCGCAACTGCGGACCACGACCTGAGCGCCGCGCCGCTGCGCCAGCGGGAGCAGAGGATCCTCCGCCCGGTCCCGCCACCGCCACTGCGCCTCGGCGGCGACCTCCCAGAGCTGCCGCACGTCGGCCTCATGCTCGACACCGAGCCGAGCCGCGAGGCCCACCCCGTCGCCGCCGACCAGCCGCTGCGCCTCGGCGGCCAACTCCGCGTCGAACCCCAGCCGGGTGTTCCGCAACGCCACCAGCAGGCGCAGCTCCCGGAACTCGTGCGCACCGGCGAGGATCTGCTCCACCGCGCCGACCAGCTCGGTGGACCCCCGGGTGGGCTCGGCCCGCAGCAGCGCCTCCACCGCAGCCAGCGCGGAACGCGCCTTCAGGGCGTCGCGGCGATCGATGAAACAACGCGTCACCGACTCGCGCAGCTCGGTGAGACCGCTCCGCCGAATCAACTCCGCGGAGAGCTTCACCCGGCTGTCGAACCCGCTACGCACCAGCGTGGCCGCCAGCCGGACACCGAAGACCCCGAACCGGCCCAGCAGCGCGGCGCGCACCGCGGTGTCCAGCCGTACCGGCAGCTCACCGCGGAGGAAGCGGTCGGCGGAGATGAGGTGCGCGTCCAGCTCCGCCCGGGGCACCTGAGCCAGGGTCGCGAGTGCGGCGAAATCCGATTCACCGAGCATCCGGCCGGCCAGGCCGATCATGCCGCTGCACGCCACGACGTTGACGCTGAGCGCGTTCACCCTCGGGTCGCGGTAGTGCCGGCGGGCGAGCTGGCGGGCCGTGAGTAGACCGTCGATCCGGCCGCCGCCGGTCTCGTCGGCGCGGGACAACACCATGATCACGTTGACCGGGGCGGACTGCCCGACCGCACTGTCCCGTGCGGACTCCAGCACCCGCAGGTCACTGTCGCGACCGTCGCGGGTCAGGTACAACACCGCGTCCGAGTCGCGCAGCACCCGCTCCAACACCGGCGCCCGGCCCTCCTCGGCGCCGCCGGCGACCGCCGGGGTGTCGATCAGCGTGATCTGCCGCAGCGCCCGCGTCGGCCACCGCACCACGATGTCCCGCACCTCCCCCGCACCCCAGCCCAGATCCACCCGCAGCCCGGTCGCCGACTTCACCACTGCCAACTCCTGCGGCGGCTGCCCGACCGGGTAGGCGGTGGCACGCGGCGCGGCCCCGTCCTCGTACCAGGTGAAGGCCCCGTCCGCCCGCTCGACCGGCGCGACCTCCTCGCCCATCACCGCGTTGAGCACAGTCGACTTACCCGATCGCCATGGGCCGGCGATGGCGATGCGCAGCGGCTGCTCCAACCGGGCCACCTGTTGCCGAAGCTCAGCGACGGCCCGGGGATTGTCCTGGTAAAGCTCGATGGCCTGGTGCAGCAACCCCCACGCCGCCTCGTCCAGGCGCACTCCCACCGTCATGCCTGCGGCTCCAGCAGCAGCGGGGCGGAACGGGCACCGGTCAACTGCTGAGCCTGCTCGTACACCGCCGCCAACCGGGTCATCTTCAACCGGATCTCGCGCTGCCGCTGCTCGCGCAGGGAGGCGTCGGTGTCGGCCTCCTGCTTCGCGCTGCGGAACGACTGCACGATGGCCTCCTGGAGTTCCTCGGTCAGTCCCGTGAAGTGGTCCCGCAGCATCCGCTGCACCTGCCGGGCGGCGTCGCGACAGTCTCGGATGATCCGGACGAAGAAGTCGTCGACATGCCGCTGGATGGCCGTCTTGACCGTCGCCTGCCGACGACGGAGCAACTGCTTGCTCTCGTCACGGATGCTCTTGCCGCCGAAGAGCGCCCCGATGCCGACCGAGACCGGATTGATCATCGGCATGCCGGCCAGGGTGGTCGCCAGACCGAACATCAGCATGCCGCCGTACGAGCCCTTCATGCCGGTGAACAGCTTCTGGCCGGTGGTGAACCGGTCGATCGTCGGCCGTTGCAGCTCGGGCAGTCGCTCGCCGATGTCGTCCGGCATCGTCATCGACCAGGGCGGCAGCACGTCGTAGCCGTACCGGTCGAAGTTGGCGGCCACCCGCCGGGCGATCCAGTCACAGCGTTGGATCAGCCACTCGTGGTTCGCCTCCGCCGCCTCCACCAGGCTCCGCTCCAGCCAGTCCTGGAAGGTGTCCCAGGCGACCAACGGGTCGGCGGTGTCGAACGCCTCGTCCACCGCGCGCAGGATCTGTCGGGTCCGGTCACGCAGGTCGTACTCAAGGTCGGCGAGCAGGTCGGTGATCTCGTCGGTCAACGTGTTCTGCCACCGGGTGGAGCACCGGCGCAGCTCGTCGACCTCGCGCTGCGCGGCGTGCAGCCGGGAGATCGGCCCGGACTGCTCCTCGGCCTCCTGGGTCGCCAACTCGGCGCGCAGCGGCGCGGCCAACTGCTCCACCACCGTCCGGGCCACCGTCTGCACCGCCGCCCGGGCCAGGTGGTCGGCCTTGCCGGCCAGGTCTCGTTGCAGGCGGGCGATCAGCGCGGGGAAACCCGACTCGGCGTTGAGCCCACGGTCGTCGGCCGCGGCGGCGCGCAGTCGCAGCGCCGCCGAGACCGGGATCAGCGTTGCCGGAACGCCCGCCTCGGCCAGGTGCTGCCGGTTGCGCTCGGCGACCGTACGCCAGTCCGCCACCAGATCGGTCTTGCTCTGCACCACCACCACGTTCGGATGTGAACGCATGATGTGCAGCAGCATGTTCAGCTCGGCGACCGACAACTCCCGAGTGGAGTCGGAGACCAGCAGCACGGTGTCCGCGCGGGCCGGCGCGGCGACCGAAGCGGCGGCGCCGATGCTGGTGACCTCGTCGGTGCCGGGAGTGTCCACCAGCACCAGCCCGGCACCGAGCAGGGCACGGGGCAGTCCGATCTCGACGTACGCCGGGCCGCCGCCCGGCCGACGTCCGACCAGGCCGGCCACGCCCGCCGCGACCTGGTTGAGCGCCACCGGGGTCCGCTCGACGGCCACCGCGTCGACGGTGCCGGTGGGGTGCCCCGGCGCTGGTGGTGGCGCCTGCGCCACCGCCGCGGTGGGGGCCTCGGCGTGCCGCACCACGGTCGGCAGCACGGTCGTCCGGCCGTCGCCGACCGGGCAGGCCGGAGCGTTGATGATCGCGTTGATCAGCTGACTCTTGCCCTGGTTCGGCTCACCGATGACCAGGACACGCAGCGTCGGGTCCAGCAGTTGCGCGCGCTTCTGTCGCACCGTCTGAAGTAGGTCACCGCGACCGTGTGCAGTGCACGTGCGAGCGATCTCGTCCAGCACGTCCAACCAGATCCCGGCCATCACCGCACCAAGTGTGCGGATTTCGGCTCAATTATCAAGAGGGACCGGATGTGGAACCGGGAAGGGCCGGATCGCCCGAGACGATCCGGCCCTCCGCTCCGCCCGGAGATCCGGATCAGAGCAGACCGCCGGTGATACCCAGCAGCCCGTGATCGGACGAGGCGTGCGAGTCGCCGCCGAGCACACCATCGGTGACCCCACCGGTCACGTCACCGACCGTGTCGGTGACACCGGGGAGGAGGCTGTCCACCTGGTGCGTCACGCCGCCCACCGTCGACGGCACGTCGAGCGGCGGGACCCCGCCGACGATGCCGTCTCCGTGCCCGAGGCCCAGCCCGTTGAGGGTGTCGTCGACACCGAGGGAGCTGACGACCCCGCCGATCTGACCGTGGGTGCCGGAGAGGGCACCGCCGGTCAGGTCGCCGCCGATCAGGTTCGAGTCAGTGACGCCGAGCAGACCGCTCGGGTCGCCGACGGTGCCGGTGACGTCCCCGAGCACCGGGTCCGCGATCGCGTCCACCGGCTGCACCACGTCGGCGTCGAGGGTGTGCGCCACGTCGGAGACACCGGCCAGGTCGCTGTCGAGGCCGTACGGACCGACACCCAGACCGATGCCCGGCAGCACGGTGACCCCGGCTGCGGCGGTCGACGGGTCGACCGCGATGGCGCCGAGCACGCCGGCCTTGACGTCCACGCCACTGGGCGAGCTGGTGACGCTGATCTGCTGCGCCACGCTCTGCAACTGACCCACCACGTCGGTGGTGTCGGTGAGCAGCGGGTCAAGCCCGAGCTGCCCGACCGGCGAGGCCAACGGCGCGAGGCCCGCACCCGGCGCGTAGTCGACGACCAGCGGTACGACGTCCTGCACGTCCGCAGCGGTGATGTCGGTGAGCCCGGCGCCCCGCAACGCACCCTCGGGGTCGAGGTCGAAGGCCGACCGCGCGTCCGGGTTCGTGAGTAGGTCGAGCACGAAGTCGTGGAGCGTCTGCTGCGAGTCCATGTGCCGGTTCTCCTCGGATGTGGCATTGGCGGGTGTCGTACGTCGACAGTGACGACGCTATTGCGGGCGCCCACCCCCGGGCATCGGGGCTGAGCCCGCATCCGGGCCGGTTGAACTAGGGGCTCCGCCACCTCGTACGTTAGGGGGACAGGGGGAAACCGTCCCGCCGAGATTAGGGTCCCGACCAGGGACTGATCTCTGGTACGAACGTAGGAGCCCGCGGGGTTCGCCGGGGGTGGGTCGTCGGGCAGCCGACGCCATCGCCACCGACCGGCCGACTCACGGGGAGAGACAGAGACGATGCCGTACGTCCTGGGGATAGACATCGGAAGCAGCAACACGGCCGCCGCCGTCGCACGGCGACGTGGCGCGACCTGGACCCGTCCCGAGGCCGTCCCGCTGAGCGCCGGCTCACCTCTCATGCCGTCGGTGTTGTGCCTGGCCGAGGACGGTTCGCTGCGCGTCGGCGAGCCGGTGACCGACGACGGCAGCCGCACCACCCGGGACTTCGTCCACCGGATCGGCGACGACGTGCCGGTGCTGCTCGGCGGCGAGCCGTGCGCGCCGCAGACGCTGACCGCCGAGCTGGCGGCGTGGGTGGTGGAGCGGGTCCACGCCCTGGAGGGTGGGGCGGCCGAGGCGATCGTGCTCAGCCACCCGGCGGGGTGGCGGCCCTACCGGCGGGAGGTGCTGCACCGGGCCCTGTCGGACCTCGGCCTACGACACGTGACGTTGCTGCCCCGCACGGTCACCGTCGCCGAGAGCCACGCCGCTCGCGGGTTCGCGGGCAGCACGGCCGTCGTCTACGCCCTGGGGGGCAACAGTTTCGAGGCGGCTCTGGTGCGCCGCACCCCGCGCGGCACGTACGAGACGTTCGGCACCCCGCAGGGTCTCGACTCGATCGGAGGCGCCGACTTCGACGAGGCGCTCGCCGAGCATGCGCGTACCGTGCTGGCCCGGGAGTTGGCCGCGACCGGACGTCGCGGGGCCCAGGCCGCGCTGCGCGGGCTGCGCGCGGAGTGTGACCGGGTCAAGCGGGTGCTGACGGTGGACCTCACGGCTGACGTGGTGCTGACGCTGCCGAGCGGCCCGGCGCGGGTGCCGGTGACCCGGGCGCAGTTCGAGGCCATGATCCGCCCGACGGTGCAGGCCACCGTCGACCTCCTGCTCCGGGCCGTGCGCAGCGCCGACCTGACTTCGGCGCAGCTCGACGGCGTCCTGCTGGCCGGCGGCTCCACCCGGGTCCCGCTCGTGACCGAGTTGATCGGCGCGGCCCTCCCGGTGCCCGTCGAGGTGGAGCCGGACGCACAGTTGACCGCCGCCACCGGGGCGGCGATGGCCGCCTGTCAGGTGGTGTCACCACGCCCTCGCCAGCCGCCGCCGGCCCGCGTCCCGGCCCCGGTCAGCGGTGCCGGGCGGGCGACCCTCCCGGCACCACGCCGAGCCCATCACACCGTTCCGGGCGAACCGCCACCGCGGCCCCCGGTCCGGGTCCTCCCACTGGAACTGCCGAAGCCGTCCCGCCTGGCGCTGGCCCGCGGTCGTGGACGCGAAGGATGACCCCGATGATCATGAATGACCTCGCCGCACCAGGGTTGACCCTGGACAAGGGGTTGCAGGCACTACTGGACACGGTCGCGCAGGACCCGACCGGCCCGCTCGCCGTCGGCGTCGCCGGCCCGGCCGGTCACGGAAAGACCGCGCTCCTCGCCGAGCTGGAGCGCATTCACCAGCGCGCCGGGATCGCCGTCCGCACGGCCGCCCCGGAGCCGGACGAGCCGGTCGACCCCGACACCGTGGTGCTGGTCGACGACGCGCACCTGCTCGACGACGCGCGGACCGAAGCGCTGCTGCGTCTGGTCGCCGGCCGGCGACACCGGTTGGTGGTGGCCCACCGCCCGTGGCCCCGCTCAGCGGCGTTCAGTGAGCTGGTCGACGCCCTGCGACGCGACGGGCAGGCCGTGCTGCTCACGCCGTTCACCCGGGAGCAGACCGCCGCCCATCTCGCCGCCACACCCGAGCTGGGCCGCCCCGCCGACCTGGTCGACTTCGTCCACACGCAGACCGCCGGCGTACCCCGGGACGTGGAACGGCTGGCCCGCGGGCTGGCCGGCGCGGAGACCCGGACCGGCGCGGTGGACCCACCCCGGTCCGTCATCCTCGAATTCGGGCCGGACCTGGACGTCCAGCCCGCCGCGGTACGTCGACTGCTGCTCGCTGTCGCGGCCGGCGGGGCGCTGCCGGTGAGCATGCTCGGCGCGCTGCTGGGCCGGGACCCCGCCGGAGTCGACGAACTGATCGCCACGACCAGGGCGGCCGGGCTGCTCGGCGCGGACGGCCGGCTCGCACCGATCGTCCGGCGGGCCGTCGCGACACTCAGCCCCACCACCGAGCGGACAGCGGTCTGGCGGCGGCTCACCGAGTTGCAGCTCGCTCGGGGTGGCGCGGTGCTGCCGCTGGTCCGCTCCCTGCTCGCGGTCGGCGCGCTCGGCGACTGCCCGGCCGCGACCCTGGCCGCCGCGGCGGACGAGGCGCTGGCCGAGGAGCCGGCGTTCGCCGCCGAGCTGTTCGCGGCGGCCACGGCGGCCGGGCGCCCACCCAACGCGCGGCAGGCGCTCGCCGCCGCGCTCGCCGGTGACCTCGACGACGCGCTTCGCCTGGCGGACCGACTCCTGGCCACGGCCGCTCCCCCGGAGCGCTCCGAGGCGGCCGTGGTCGCCGCCACCGCCCTGGCCCACCGTGGTCACGTCGGTCGCAGCGTCGAGCTGTTCCGGTGGTCGGGCACCGCCTCGGCGGCGGCGTTCGCCATCGTCGGCGGGCTGGCCGCCGGTGACCCGGCCGCCAGCACCGAGTCGCCAGCGGGTGACCCGGCGGGCGAACCCCCGACCCTGCACGCCAGCGCCGCCCGACTGATGGCCAACGGTGTACGGGAGAGCGTGACCGGCCCGCCGACCGCCGCGCTCTCCGCGCTCGTGCAGGCCGCCGCGCTGCTGGAGCCGGACGGCCGGGCGGCGCTGCTGCCGGACAGCCCGGCGGCCCTCGCCGCGTTGACGGCGGTGCACTGCGGTGAGCTGGAAATCGCCGAGCGGGTGCTGCACCGCGCCCTGGGCGCCGGTGTCGGCGGCCCGCTGATGGCCCGCCGCCACCGGCTGTTGCAGGCCTGGATCCTGATGGTCCGTGGCGAGATCCACGCCGCCGGCGAGCGGCTCGCCACGGTGACGCTCGACGGGCGACCACTGGAGTCACGCGACCACCTCTTCGCCGCCGCGATCCGGATGGGCATCGGCCGGCGCAACAGTGACCTCGGGGCGCTCAAGCGGGGTTGGGGGCAGGCGCTGGAGGCCGTGGTGCGGCACCCCGTCGACCTGTTCACCCTGCTGCCGTTGGGTGAGCTGGCCATCGCGGGCGCGCGGCTGGGTGACCTGGCCCGGCTGGAGCCGTACCTGCACCAGGGGCGTGCGCTGCTCGACCGCCTCGACAACCCGCCACTGTGGAGTGTGCCGCTGCACTGGAGCGGGTTGCACGCCGCCATCCTGACCGGCGAGCCGACGATCGCCGACGAACACGTCGCGGCGTTGCTCGCCGCCGCTGGTCACAGCCGGTACGCGGCCGTGGTCGCCGCGGCCGCGGAGAGCTGGGTGGAGGTGCTCCGGGGGGTCGTAGACCCGACCCGGGTGGAGGCCGCCGCCCGAGGGCTGCACGACACCGGGTTGTGCTGGGACGGCGCCCGCCTCGCCGGGCAGGCCGCCATCCGCACCGCGGACCGACGGGCGATGACCACCCTGCTGGAGTGCGCCCGAGCGTTGCAGGGGCGGCCCTCCGGTGGGCAGAGCGGGCAGACACCGACGGCCGGTGCGAGCACGGCACGGGTCGCCGGCCCCACGCAGCACGGTCTCAGCGACCGCGAGTACGAGGTCGCCGAGCTGGTGCTGGCCGGATTGACCTACCGGGAGATCGGCGATCGGCTCTTCATCTCGGCCAAGACCGTCGAACACCACGTGGCACGGATGCGCAACCGGCTCAACTGCGCCAACCGCACCGAACTGCTGGCGCTGCTGCGCACCCTCGTCGCCGACCGGGCCAGCGACACGGCGGGGCAACCGTGGCCGCAGCGGGCGACCCGATGACCCGTAACGACGTTCGGCTGATCCGGACCAGGCTGGCCGTGCTGGCCGCCGTGCTGATCACGCTCTGGTCGTACGCGGCCTACGTGTCCAGCCAGGACGCCGTCGACCTGCTGCGCGTCCGGGCGCTGGCGGACACACTGGGCCAGCCCATCGACCGCCTGATTCTGAGCCTCCAGACGGAACGCCGGATCACCGCCGAGACGATCGCCGGGGCGGGGCAGACGACCCCCGCGCTGGTCGGGGCCCGCGAAGGCACCGACCGCGCCGCCGCCGAGATCCGCGAGTTCACCAAGGGCCGCGACCTCCGGTTGCTCAGCGCCGGCACCGTCCGCGACCGGGCCGGCGAGCTGGTCCGACGGCTCGACGGCCTGGGCACCTCCCGGTCCCAGGTGGACACCGGCCGGCTCGACCAGGGCGCGGCAGTCGACGGGTACGACGAGATCGTCGACGTCGCCTTCCGGGTGTACGGCCCGGAGTGGGGCGCGTACGAGAGCGGGTTGGCCGCCGACACCCGCGCGGTGATCGCGCTGGCCCGCGCCCGGGAGTTGCTCGCCCGGGAGGACACAGTGCTCAGCGCGGCCCTGACCGGCGCACGGCTCGGCACCGACGAGCGGCGCCGGCTGACCGCGCTGGTCAGCATCCAGCGGTACGCGCGCACCGAGGCAGCGGCCGGGCTTCCGCCCGACGGCCAGGACGAGCATCAGCGCCTCGCGGCCGGCCCCGAGTTCGCGGCTCTGCTCGCCCTGGAGGACCGGCTGCTGCTCCAGCCCGGCACCGCCAACGCCCTTGCCGGTCTCACCGTCCAGGGCTGGCGGGTCGCGGCGGACGCCGCCCTAGGCGCGCTGCAGACGCTGGTGACGGACACCGCCCGCAGCAGCGTCGAGCGGGCCACCCCCGGTGCCGCCGTGCTCATCGCGCGTACCGGGGCCGTCGTGGGGCTCGGCCTCATCGTCGTGCTCGTGCTCCTGCTGAGCTGGGTGGGCACCGTCCGACGCCTGACCGACGAGCTGACCAGGACCGACGCCGACCTTCCGGCTCCGGTGCCGGACACGCCGGCCCCAGCCCAGGAACCCGCGACGCCAGGGGGTGACGCCGAGCGGGAGCTGTTCCTGGGGCTGACCCGACGCAACCAGGTCCTGCTGCGCGATCAGCTCAGCCTGCTGGACGGGATGCAACGTCGGGAACGGTCCACCGAGGAGACCGGCGAGCTGTTCCAACTCGACCACCTCACCACCCGGGTCCGACGCAACGTGGAGAAACTGATCGCCCTGGCTGGCGCGACACCCGCCCGCCGCTGGCGACGCCCGGTGCCGCTGCTCGACGTGGCGCGCGGCGCGGTCGCCGAAGTGCCGGACTACCACCGGGTCCTGATCGCGCCACACTGGCCGTGGTCGCTCGCGGGGTCGGCAGTCACGGACGTCATCCACCTGCTGGCGGAGCTGATCGAGAACGCCCTGGCCTTCTCCGGGGCGGAGACCACCGTCCGGATCAGCGGCGAACAGCGACCGCAGGGGTGTGCCGTCCTCGTTGTCGACGACGGACCCGGCCTGGACGCCGCCGCGCTCGCCGAGGCGAACCACCTGCTCGGCAATCCCCCACCGGACGGCCCGCCGGCGAGCCTCGCCGGCTGGTACGCCGCCGCCGTACTGGCCGGCCGCTGCGGCGCCCACGTCTCGCTAAGCCCCAGCCGGCGCGGCGGGACGGCCGCCATCGTGCTCCTACCCTCCCGGCTGATCACGGTCACCGACACCGGCCGCGCACCGGCCGACGCACCACCCGACAGCCCGTACCCACCGGCCCGCACCGGCGCCGACCTGACCGACCCCAACGGCAACGGCACGCTGCCGACGCGGGTCCGCCAACCCGGGCCGAACGGCCCGGAACACGGCAGGACCAGCCTCGACACGGTTGAGTTGCCAGTCGCCAGAACAGCAAGGAGACAACGATGACGTCTGCAGTGGTCACCGAGGACGGCCTGACCGACGCCCTGAACAACCTGGTCGACCGGGTACACGGCGCGGAGTTCGCAGTGGTGCTCTCACCGGACGGGCTGCCGCTCGGCGGCTCACGGCGGGTGGGAGCGAAGCTGGCCGAGCAGATCTCCGGCGTGGTCGCCGGACTGATCGCGTTGGGGCTGGCGGCCACCCGGACCTGTGACGCGGGTCGGCTGCGCCAGGTCGTGGTGCAGATGTCGCGAGCGTTCCTGTTCATCGCCACCATCCCGAACGGGACCATCCTCACCGTGCGGATCGCCGGTGACGACGTCGAGGTCGGTGACATGGCGTACGAGGTGGCGCTCTTCGTGGGGCAGGCCGAGCAGCACCTGCCGATCACGCTGGGCCCGGCCTCCTCGGTGACGATCGGGGACACTGGTGCACACCAGCGGCACCACTGACGAGGCGTGGTACGACGACGACGCGGGCCCGGTCGCCCGGCCCTACACGATGACCGGGGGGCGCACCGCGCCCGCACGCGGCCAGTTCGACCTGATCTCGCTGGTCGTCGCCCGGAGGGGGGTCACGCCTCCCGCACCGCTCTTCCCCGAGCAGGCGCGGATCGTCGAGCTGTGTCACCATCCAGTGTCGGTGGCCGAGGTGGGTGCCGAGCTGGATCTTCCGCTGGGGACGGTCCGGGTGCTGCTCGGTGACCTTCTCGCGGCCGGGCTGATCGAGACGCACGAACCGCCGATGCTGTCGGAGCTGCCGACCGAGGATCTGCTCGAGGCGATACTCGTCGGGCTTCGCGGGTTGTGACCGGGCAGGCGCCACCCGCGACCGGGACGGATCGTGGGCGCGCACCCGGCGACGAACTGAAGGAGAGACTGGCAGTGCCGGCAACACCACCTCAGCCACGCCGTACCGTGGCGATCATCCTGCTGGATCGGGTCGTGGCCCTCGTCACGGCCGCACGGCGGGTGCTCACCGGTCGGGAGGACGTCTCGCGGGCCACCTGGGTGGCCGTCGTCGCGGCGCTCGGGGTGCTGATCGCGACGGCCGTGTCCGTCGTCGGTGTGCTGCGTACGCCGGAGAAGCTGACGCCGGTGACCCTCGACCCGCCGCCGTCGGTCGAGCAGGTGGGCGCGTCGCCGTCCGGTACCCCCCGCGCGCAGGCGCGACCGGCGGCCACCAGCCCCGCGGTGCCCGCTTCCCCGCCCGCCTCGGCCTCCTCGGCCCCACCGGCCGTCACGTCGTCGACCAGGCCCACGCCGACCGGTGCGACCACCGAACCCACCCCGGCGGCCCTGGGCGCGGACTTCGCCATCACGGACAACGCCCTGCTCAGCTACGGCGCGACAGTGACGATCAACAATCCCGGCTCGGTCCCGGCCCCGGGGTGGACGCTGGTCGTCACCCTGCCCCGAGAGTCGCTGGGGATCAGCGGGGTCGAGGGGGCGCAGGCCAGCCGGGACGGTGCGGTGTGGACGTTCGGGCCGGACCCGAACACCGCTCAGGTGCCCGGCAGCGCCTCGGTCCGGGTGACGTTCCGGGTCAACGGCTCGTTGACCGGTGCCGCCCCGAAGGCGTGCACGATCGACGGGGTCGCCTGCTCCGGCCTGCCGAACTGACCAGTCCGGGACGCCCGATCGAGCGCGGTACACCCGGCGTTCCGGCGGCAGCCATGCTTGATTGATCATCAGTTCGGGCGCGCTTCGTACCGTCGCGACCATGACTGTCCTACCCGCATCACCGTCGCCTCGCCGCGCCGGGTCACGCCTCGGCGCCCTGGGTACCCGAACCGCCGCCTCCGTCGCCGCTCTCGCCGTCACCGGCGCTGCCGTCGCGGTCGCCGTCGCGACCTCCTCACCAGCCACCGCCGAGCCGGGCAGCGTCGTCGTCTCGGAGAACTTCTCGGCCGGGTCGCTGCCCGCCGGTTGGCACGCGGTCGACGGCACCTGGAAGGTCGAGAACGGCCGACTGTACGGAACCTCCGCCAGCTCCAGCGAGAACAACAAAATCACCTTCGGTCGGCACCTGAACGACTTCCGCCTCGAGGCGACCATGCGCTTCGAGGCGGTCTCGGCCGCCACCCGCTGGGCCTCGCTGGGCATCGACGTCCCTGCCAGCGGCGCGACCCCCTGGTGGATCGCCACCATGCGCAGCGGCACCACCGCCGCCAACGGGCTCGAATTCGCCCAGCGGACCACTGCCAACGCATGGGTCGTGACGAACACCGCCTCCGCCCCGTCCGCCGCAGGCACCGGTCGGGACGTGCGCGTCGCCGTCGAGGTGCACGGCAACCAGGCCCGCTGGATCTTCGACGGGCGGGAGGCGATGCGGACCAGCAGCCTCCAGCGTTCCGCCGACGGCGTCCAGGGGCTCTTCGTCAACGGCGCGACCGTGTCCTACGACGACGTCACCGTCACCGAGCTGGCGCCGAACGGCTACCTCCGCCCCGAGGGCAGCCCGTTCACCGTGATCGCCCATCGGGGCGCGTCCGCCGCCGCACCGGAGAACACCCTCGTCGCCCAGGAGATCGCCCGTAAGGGCGGCGCCGACTGGATCGAGAACGACGTCCAGCCGAGCAAGGACGGCATCCCGTTCATCCTGCACGACGGCACCGTCGACCGGACCACCGACGGCACCGGCAACATCCGGGACCTGACCGCCGCGCAGATCAAGGCACTCGACGCCGGCTCCTGGTTCGGCCCGCAGTACGTCGGCGAGCGGGTGCCCACCCTCGCGGAGCAGCTCGCCGACCTGCGGACGCGGGGTGGCAACCTGCTCGTGGAGATCAAGGGCAGGCACACCCGCGACGAGGTCGCCACGATCATTCAGGTGATCCGGGACGAGCAGATGATGGGCCGGGTCTTCATCCAGAGTTTCGAGGTCGACGCCCTGAAGTACACCCACGAGATCGCCCCCGAGCTGCCGCTCGGCCTGCTCCGCAGCACCTTGGACGCCGACCCGGTGGCGATCGCCAAGGAGCTGCACCTGACCGCGTACAACCCGGACGGCAACGCGCTGTTGGCCAAGCCGGAGGTCGTCGCCCCGCTGCACGCCGCCGGGGTCGCGGTGATGGCCTGGACGATGGACTCCGCCGGCCTGTGGCAGCGGCTGGAGCGGATCGGCGCCGACGCGATCATCACCAACCGCGCGGCGGAGCTGGTCGGCTGGAACTCGGCGTTCGTCCAGCGGGCCTCCGCCGACCCGACCGTGCAGATCACCTCGCCGGCCAACGGGGCTCGGCTGGACCGGGCACAGTCCCCGGTGATCGCGGTCGCCGCGACCAACGCGGACACCGTCACCGTGACGCTGGACGGTAAGAAGTCGGCCGCCGGGCGCAAGCTCGACCTGGCCAGGCTGACCGCCGGCCGGCACACCATCACCACCGAGGCGACCGGGCCCGAGGGCACCGCCACCGCGACCACCACCTTCACCGTGACGGTGAGCCAGGCGGGCCTCGGCTACCTGATCCTCACCTCGGGCGCGGACCCGGCCGCCGTCACCGCGATGACCACCAAGCTGGCCCACGCCCAGTACGCCGAGCTGGCCACCTACGCCGACCGGCAGGCCGGCAAGCTGGTGCCGGCGGAGATCGCCAGCGTCATCGCCGCCGACGCCCGGACCCTCGCTCTGAAGTAGCGGTTCGAAGGGTGGCGCCGGTCCGACGGACCGGCGCCACCCTGCGTCCTCACTGGACGGCCACGGGCGACTTTGCGCGCTCGCCCTGCTGTCGCACCAGCGGCAGCGCCGGGGCCAACGCCAGCGCCATGCACAGGCCGCCGATGGGAAGCAGGTCGAGGGTGACCGCCGGCAGGACGATGCCGACGAGGAGCAGCGGCACACTCCACCACGGCAGCCGCCGTCGGGCGGCGAGCATGCCCGTGAGGACGAGCAGGCCGAGGAAGAAAAACTGGGGTACGACGTCGTAGAAGGCCACCTCCACGCCGGGGATGTCCTTGAATTCCGCGCCGAGCCTCGACATCTCCGCCCGGTCCTCGGCCAGCAGCCCCTCGACGATGTCCGCGCCGAACTGCACCATCGTCGCGGCGAGGCCGACCAACGTGCCGGCCACCACCCCGGTGCGCCACGGACTGCGGGGCAGCAGGCGGGACAGCGCGAGCACACCCGGGACGAAGCACACCATGCCGGCGAGGGCGAGCAGGTGGGCGGCCTGCCAGTCGAGCCCGGGGCCGTACACCCCGTCGGACTTTCCCCACAGCCGGACCAGGCCGTAGGCCACGATGCCGACCGGTCCGGCGATCACGTAGAGCGCAGCGCGTTTCATGCCAGCCAGCATGTGGCCGCCGACCCCCGGTCGACCTCCGGGGGGTTCCCTCGGGTCGCCCTGGCTTTCGTCTCAGGTCTTCCACCGAGCAACCCCGAGACCCGCCCGACCGCAACGCGCCGGCGGTCAGGGGCGAAATGGGTACGCCGCAGCAGTGCCCACATCTGATCCCACTGTGAAGGTGCGTAGCGCGGTGGCCGTGGCGATGTTCCCCACTGAGGGACCGGGGCGAACCGACCGGGTGGCGAGCATGTTTCATGCTGGAGTGGTGATTCGTTTCGTACTGAATGTGCTGTGGCTCGTCTTCGGCGGTGGCCTCGTGCTGGCGGTCGGCTACGGCATCGCCGCGCTGATCTGCTTCGTCCTGGTCATCACCATCCCGTTCGGCGTCGCGTCGCTGCGCCTCGCGGTCTACTCGCTGTGGCCCTTCGGCCGCACCCTGGTGCCCAAGCCGGGCGCGGGCGTCGGCTCCGGCCTGGCGAACATCCTCTGGGTGGTGCTGGCCGGATGGTGGCTGGCGCTCTCCCACATCCTCGCGGGCATCGCCCTCTGCGTCACGATCATCGGGATCCCGTTCGGCATCGCCAACTTCAAGCTCGTTCCGGCAGCGTTCTGGCCGCTCGGCCGCGAGGTCGTCGACGCGCCCTGACCAGCACTCCGGGTCGATAGGCAACGGAAGACGGGAGACACCTGATCTCCCGCCACTTCTAACTTATACCGCACTGGGGGGCTTGCGGCAAGACCCCGTTTATGACGCAGAATCGTCGGCCGAGGCCAAATTCTGCCGAAATGGAAGTCATGAATTGGATTCCTTGCCCACCTCCGTGTTCGAACTTCCCGATCACCTCGCCCCCAAGGCCGACCCGGCGCTCATCGCCCACGACGAGCGGCACTTCGCAGCCATGGCGCAGGGCCTCGCGCAGCTGAGCGCCGAGCTGTCCGACCGTCTGGACACCGCGCGCCGGGCACCCGGCGGCAAGGGCCGGCAGGCCGTCGACCGGGACGAGGAGGTCCGCCGGCTGACCACCCGCCTGCGCTCGCTGAGCCGCTACGGGCTGGACCTGTGCCTCGGCCACGTGGTCGAGGCGGACAACCCCGAGCCGGTGTACGTCGGACGTCGCGGTCTCACCGACAGCACGGGCCGACGGCTGCTGCTCGACTGGCGCTCACCCGCCGCCGAGCCGTTCTTCGGCGCGACCCACGCCAACCCGATGGGCCTGGCGAGCCGCCGCCGGTACCGCTGGACCCGCGGCCGGATCAGTGACTACTGGGACGAGGTGTTCACCCCGGACGGGTTCGTGGGGCACGCCGTCGCGCTCGACGACCAGTCCGCCTTCATCGCCAGTCTGGGCAGCGCCCGGTCGGCCCGGATGCGCGACGTGCTCAGCACGATCCAGGCGGACCAGGACGCCATCATCCGGGCAGGGTCGGCCGGCGCCCTCGTGGTCGACGGCGGTCCGGGCACCGGTAAGACCGTCGTCGCCCTGCACCGCACCGCGTACCTGCTCTACTCCGACCCGCGCCTCGGTCAGCGCCGGGGCGGGGTGCTCTTCGTGGGACCGCACCAGCCCTACCTGGCCTACGTCGCCGACGTCCTGCCCAGCCTCGGAGAGGAGGACGTGCAGACCTGCACCCTGCGCGACCTCGTCCCCGAGGGGGCCACCGCAGCCGCCGACACCGACCCGGAGGTGGCCCGGCTGAAGTCCTCGGCCGAGGTGGTCCGGGCGATCGACGCGGCCGTCCGGTTCTACGAGGACCCACCGGCCGCCCCGATGACGGTCACGGTCGGCGACGCCGACGTCCGCCTGAGCGCCGACGACTGGGCCGACGCGTTCCAGGCACCGGGTCCGGGCACCCCGCACAACGAGGCGCGCGAGGAGATCTGGGAGGAGTTGCTCACCATCCTCATCGACCGGTACGACGGCGATGAGCCGGACGACGTGCTCCGCGACTCGCTGCTGCGTAACCGGGAGCTGCGGGCGACTGTCAACCGTGCCTGGCCGTTGCTCGACGCGGCCGATCTCGTGGGTGACCTGTGGTCGGTGCCCGCGTACCTGCGCAGGTGCGCGCCGTGGCTCAGTGCCGAGGAGGTCCGCAAGCTGCAACGCGACGAGCCCCGGGCCTGGACCGTGTCGGATCTGCCGCTGCTCGACGCGGCGCGGCAGCGACTCGGCGACGCGGAGAGGTCGGGGCGCACCCGTCGGCGTGACCCGGCCGCCGCTGTCGAACGCGAGCACATGGCCCGGGTCGTCGACGAGCTGCTCGCGGCCGACACCTACGACGACGGCGAGGGCCTGCTGGCGATGCTGCGCCAACCCGACCTGCGCGACGTCCTGGTCGACGAGTCCGCGCTGCCGGACGCCGACCCGGACCTGCTGGCCGGCCCGTTCGCGCACATCGTCGTGGACGAGGCGCAGGAGCTGACCGACGCCCAGTGGCAGATGCTGCTGGCGCGCTGCCCGTCGCGCAGCTTCACCATCGTGGGAGACCGCGCCCAGGCCCGGCACGGGTTCACCGAGTCGTGGCAGGAACGCCTCAAGCGGATCGGGCTCGACCGGGTCACAGTGGCCTCGTTGAACATCAACTACCGGACCCCGGCCGAGGTCATGGCGGAGGCCGAACCGGTCATCCGGGCCGTGCTCCCCGACGCCAACGTGCCCACCTCCATCCGTGGCAACGGACTTCCCGTCGTCCACGGATCGGTCGCCGACCTGGGGTCGATCCTCGACACCTGGCTCGCCGACCACGCCGAAGGAATCGCCTGCGTGATCGGCGACCCGGCCTTCCCGCCCACGGCCCGGGTCCGGTCACTGAGCCCGGAGCAGGCCAAGGGCCTCGAATTCGACCTGGTCGTCCTCGTCGACCCGCAAGCGTTCGGCAGCGGCGTCTCGGGGGCTGTCGACCGCTACGTCGCGATGACCCGGGCCACCCAGCAACTCGTGCTCCTGACCAGCGGCTGAGGGCGTGCCGCACCGAATCAGGATGCTCGGCATCGCCAGCGATCAGCCGAGCGTGACATGCAGGATCCTCTCGTTGCTGTTGTTCGGGGTGCTGTCCTTGTCACCGACGTTGGTGGTGGTCAGCCACAGCCCGCCGTCGGGAGCCGGCTCCACCGTCCGCAACCGACCGTAGGTGCCACTGAAGTACGTCTGCACGTTCGTCAGGCCGCTGCCGCTGATCACCGCGCGGTACATCCGAGCGCCCCGGGCGCAGGCCACGTAGAGCGCGTCGCGCACGATCGTGATGCCGGAGCAGGACCCTTCGGCGGTCGGATAGGTACGCGCCGGCGCGATGAACCCGGCCGTACCGCAGGCGCCACTGGTGCCCTCGCATGCCGGCCAGCCGTAGTTTCCACCCTTGGTGATCAGATTGGTCTCGTCCATGACCGAGTTGCCGAACTCCTGCTCCCACAGCCGGCCCTGCGAGTCGAACGCCAGCCCCTGCGGGTTGCGGTGGCCGTAGCTCCACACGTAGTTGCCGAACGGGTTGTCCGAGGGGACGGTGCCGTCCGGATTGAGTCGCAGGATCTTGCCTTCGAGGCTGGACCGGTCCTGGGCGTAGTTGCCGTTCTGGGCGTCGCCGGTGCTGGCATACAGCTTGCCGTCCGGCCCGAACCGCAGGCGACCACCGTCGTGGTACTTGTTACGCCGGATGCCGCTGAGCAGCACCTGCTCGCTGGCGGTGTTGAGTCGCCCGTTCTCCAGCCTGATCCGGACGATGCGGTTGTCGCTCGGCGAGGTGTGCATGATGTACAGCCAGCGGTCGCTGGAGTAGCTGGCCGAGATGGCGAGCCCCAACAGACCACCCTCACCGTCGGTGCTCTGCACGTTCGGCACGGTGCCCAGGTTGGTCTTGGCCCCGGTGGTCGGGTTGAGCTGGATGATGTCGTGCGCGTCGCGGCGGTTGTAGAGCACGCTGCCGTCGGGCAACGTCACCAGACCCCACGGGATGTCGGTGTCGGTGGTGACCTGCCGCACCCCGCACACCGGGTTGGCGCACGCCGCGCCGGTGGTCACCGTCGCGGTGCCGCTGCGCGACGAGGCGTTGTCCTGCGCGTCCCGAGCCACCACGTAGTACTGGTAGGAGGTGTTCGCCGCCAGACCGCTGTCGGTGAACGTGGTCGCCGGCGGCGCGCCGGTGACCGTGCCCACCTTCGCGCCGGCGCGGTAGATGTCGTACGCGCGCACCCCGATGTTGTCGGTCGACGCGGTCCAGCGCAGCGTCACCGTGGTGCCCGACGCGGTGCCGGTGAGCTGTTGCGGCGCCGTCGGTGGCTGGCTGTCGGCCTGACAGGGCGGCGGAGTGATCGACACGGTGGCGCTCGCCTGCGACACGTTGCCGGCGGCGTCGCGGGCGTTGACGTACAGGCCCCAGGTCGCCCCGGGCACCACGGTCAGGTTGGTGGAGAGCGTCGTGCCGCTCACCGACGTCATCAGCTGACCGTCGTGGTAGATGTCGTAGAAGGCAACCGCGACGTTGTCCGTCGAGGCGTTCCACGCGAACGTCACCGAGTTGCAGGTCAGGCCGCTGACCCGGGGGCTGCCCGGCGCGGTCGGAGGCTGGCTGTCGGCGCTGCCGAAGGACGTCGTCCACCGCTGGTTGGACTGCCCGTTGCAGGTCCAGAGGCCGACGGTGGTGCTGTTGGCGGTGCCCGCGCCGGTCACGTCCAGGCACAGGCCGGACTGGACCCCGACGATGGTCCCGGAGCTGGTGATCCGCCAGCGTTGGTTGGCGCCGCCGGTGCAGCCGTTGATCTGTATCGCGGCCGGCGCGGTGGTGTCCTGGCCGACGACGTCCAGGCACATCGTGTCGTCGTACACCCGCAGTTCACCACCTGAGGTGAAGGTCCACGCCTGGTTGGCCTGGCCGTTGCAGTCGTAGATGTTGATGCCGGCACCGGCGGTCCTGACGTTGCCGACCACGTCCAGGCAACGACCGCTGGCCACCCCGACGACGGTCGACGGCGCCGCGGCGGCCGCCGGCACACCGACGGCCAGGCTCAGCAGCGTCACCACCGCCATCGCCGCCGGCAACAGCCGCCGTCGTGGGCGGGCTGGGTTTCTCCGCGCGATGACTCGCATCCGTCCTCCAGGCTCAGGGCATCGACCGGCCCACCCAGACGACCAAGCGCCCGACCACGCCGAACAGACACATCGACTATCAAAGATGCGCTCGTCATACATGTCAAACGATGTCCCCCGATCGGTGGGCAAAACCGCAGATCGCGTACGAGGCGGCAGCGGAGGCACTTTTCGGCGTACCCGCTTCCTCCTCAGGTCGTAGACGTAGTGCCGTCCTGCGCCAGATGGCGGGGGGCGATCGCTCGAACAGGCTTGTCACCAAGGCATCGGGTGACGCCGCACGGACCTGCTCCGGACACCCGTTCGCCAGGAAAGGCACTGGCAGACGATGCGCTCTCTTCCGCTTCACGCACCCGGTTCACCCCGAACCGCCCGGCCTCTCGTCCGACTCGGCGCGGTGCTGGCGACAGCGGTCCTCGCCGTGAGCGCCGCCGGCTGCGGCGCGCCGCAGCACAACCCCGCACCGCCCATCGACGCCCCGGCGGCACCCGCGAGCGGGGCGGGTTCCGCCCTGACGGGAGCCGACGTCAACGCCTGGCTCGACGGCCTGCTCCCGGCGGCGCTCGACCGTACCGACATCGCCGGCGCGACGGTCGCCGTCGTGAACAAGGGCAAGATCCTCACCACCCGGGGGTACGGGTACGCCGACACCGGCGCCGGCGGGAACGCGGCCGTGCCGGTCGACCCGGACCGGCATCTGTTCCGGATGGGATCGGTGTCGAAGCTCGTCACCGCCACCGCGGTGCTGCAACTCGTACAGAACGGGAAGCTCGACCTCGACGCCGACGTCAAGACGTACCTTGACTTCGAACTGCCCCTCCGCCACGAGCGGGCCGTCACCCTGCGGCACCTGCTCACGCACACCGCCGGCTTCGAGGAGCGGATCGCCGGCCTCATCGGCACCGACGGCAGCGACCTCAACCTGCGCAAGGCCCTGATGACCGAACCGCCGGAGCAGATCTACCGGCCCGGCACTGTCCCCGCCTACTCCAACTACAGCAACGCGCTCGCCGGCTACATCGTCGAACGCGTCAGCGGGACGCGCTTCGAGGAATACGTCCAACGCAACGTCCTGGACCGCGCTGGCATGCCGTCGTCGACCTTCGAGCAACCCCTCCCGGCGGCGCTGCGCGACCGGATGTCCAACGGGTACGACACCTCCGCCGGGCCTGCCGCGCCGTTCGAGATCGTCGGCACACCCCCGCCCGGTGCGCTCAGCGCCCCGGCGACGGACATGGCACGATTCATGCTCGCCCAGCTCGGCGAGCCGGTGGGATTCGCGCCCCTGCTGGACCAACCGACCCGTGAGCTGATGCAGCGGCCGGCACTCGACGCGACGTCGTTGGGCACGCTGGCCGACGGGCCCCGGATGACCCTCGGATTCTTCGCCGAGGACCGCAACGGCCACCGGATCCTCGGCCACGGCGGCGACACCAAGTACTTCCACTCCCACCTGCAGATCTACCCCGACGACCGGGCCGGCATCTTCCTGTCCCTCAACAGCAACGGCTCCGGCGCCCTCGACAGCCAGGAGCTTCGCGAGTCGATCGTGAACGGCTTCGCCGACCGCTACTTCCCGGCCCGCGACGACCAGGCCACCACCGGCGTGGACCCGGCGACCACCGCCAAGCACGCCGCGCTGGCCGCCGGCACGTACGAGTCCTCGCGAGCGATCCAGAGCAACTTCCTGACGGCGATCGGTCTGGTCGGTCGGACCACGGTCAGCGTCGCCGACAGTGACCGGTTGCTGGTGGAGCCGGGCCCGCTGTCGGACTCCCCCGCCCTCTACGAGGAGGTGGCGCCCTGGGTCTGGCGCGAGGTCGGCGGGCAGCGCACGATCGCCATGCGGGCAACCGACGACCGGGTGGAGGCGATCAGTTTCGACTCCGCGTTCGCGTTGCTGCCCGTCGAGCCCGCCCGCGCCTGGGTGGTGGCCGTTCCGGTGCTGGCCCTGTCCACCGTCGTGCTGCTGCTCACCGTCCTGTCCTGGCCGGTCGGCGCGATCGTCCGCCGTCGGCTGGGCCGCGCTCCCCGGGAGCGGGCCGGGCGCACCGCGCGGATCCTGAGCCGCCTCGCCGTCGCCGGCACGCTGCTCGCGTTCGCCGGCTGGGTGCTGAGCATCGGCAGCATCATGAGCCTGCAGGACGTTCCCGGGCCCGTCCTGCGCACCATTCAGGTGCTGCAACTGGTCGGCCTGCTCGGAGTGCTGCCCGCCGCGGTCCGGCTCGTCGACGACGTGCGACGCCACCTCGGCTGGCGGCGGATCACCGCCAGCGGCCTGATCCTGTTCGCTCTCGCCGGGGCGGGCTGGTTCGCCGTGGAGTTCCACCTGCTCGCGCCTAGCATCTCCTACTGACCCTCCGACCCGGGACGATCCGGAGCAAGGATGCGCACCCCATGAGGGACCACGCCGACACCGAACCCGGCACACCACGACTGACGAAGTGGATCGACGGACGGCTCACCCGGCTCGGGGTGACCGGAGTGTTCCCACGGGACTGCCTGCTGGCCGCGGTGCTGACCGTCCTGACGTTCGTACTGCTCACCGCGCTGTTCTGGTTCGTGGCACCGGAGGACGGGGTGTCGTTCGACCCGGCGCGGGCCTGGCTGCTCGTCGCCATCTGCTGTGCGCAGGCGATGCTGCTGTGCCTGCGTCGGGTCCGGCCACTACTCTGCCTCGCACTCGTCGTCGGCCTCCAACTGCCCATCATCGGCTTCTCGCTGCCCGAGGCGACCATCAGGGGCCTCGCACCGTTCGTCGTGGCGTACACCGTCGGGTCGTTGCTGCCGGTTCGGCGTGCACTGCTGGCCGTCAGCGCGGCCGTGGTGGTGGAGTCGATCGGGGCGGCCGTCGTGGTGACCCCGGACCTGCTGACGGCCGTCGCGTACGTCTCGGCGAGCGCCCTGACCTACGCCGGCGCGACCTTCGTCGGCGGCTACGCGGCCACCTACCGGCGCTACGTCGAGTTGGTCCGGGTGCGAGCGGACGAAGCGATCCGGGAGCAGCGCACGAAGGTCCAGGCGGCGATCGGCGCGGAGCGCTCCCGGATGGCCCGGGAGTTGCACGACGTGGCCGCGCACCACCTCTCCGGCATGGTCGTGCAGGCGGCGGCGGTCGAACGGCTGATCGACCGGGACCCGACGGCCGCGAAGGCCGGTGTGGCCTGGATCCGCAGTCAGGGCAAGGAGACCCTGGACAACCTGCGGCTGGTCGTCGGTGTGCTGCGCGGCAGGCCCGGGCACGAGGGCGGCGACGGTGCCGCCCCGGTTCCGGGGCTGAGCATGCTCGACGATCTCGTCCACACCGCGGGCAACCTCGCCGGTCCGGTGGAGTTCGTCCTGGAGGGCGAGCAGCGCGAGGTGTCGCCGATCGCCGACGTGGCGCTCTACCGGATCGCGCAGGAGTCGCTCAGCAACGCCCGCCAGCACGCCCCGGGCGCTGCGGCGCGGGTGGTGCTGCGCTTCGAGCCCCGCTCGGTGTCGCTGGAGGTGGTGAACGAACCCGCCGCGCCACGACGCGTACCGGCGGCACGGACCGGTGGCGTGGGCCTGGTGGGCATGCGCGAGCGCGCCCAGCTGATCGGGGCGACCTTCACCGCCGGTCCGACGGCGGCCGGTGGCTGGTCGGTCGCCGCGACACTCCCGACGAACGGTTCCGCCGCAACCCGGTCGAAGGAAGAGGCCTCAACATGATCAGAGTGATGCTCGTCGACGACCAGGCGGTCGTCCGCGCCGGCTTCCGCGTCATCCTGGAGCAGGCCGGCGAGATCGAGGTCGTGGCCGAGGCGTCGAACGGGTCCGCCGCCGTCGAGCTGGCCCGCCGGCTGCAACCGGACGTCATCTGCATGGACGTCCGGATGCCGCACGGCGACGGGCTCACCGCGACCCGCCAGATCGTCGCCGAGGCGACCGGTACGCCACCGGCGGTGCTGGTCGTGACGACCTTCGACCTCGACGAGTACGTCTTCGGCGCGTTGGAGTCCGGCGCCAGCGGGTTCATCCTCAAGGACTGTGAGCCCGAGGAGCTGATCGAGGCGATCCGTCGCCTCGCCAGCGGGTACGGGCTCGTCGACCAGGCCGTCACCCGTCGGGTGATCTCGGAGTTCGCCAGGCGTACGCCCGCTCCCCGCTCGGACGCGGCGGCAGCGCACCAGCTGACCGCGCGGGAGACCGAGATCGTGGAGTTGCTCGCACAGGGCCTGTCGAACGTCGAGATCGCCGAGCAGCTCTTCATCGAGACCAGCACTGTCAAGTCGCACCTCGGGCGCGCCATGGCCAAGATCGGCGCGCGGGATCGGCTACAGACCGTCGTCTGGGCGTACCAGAACGGGGTGGTCCAGCGGTGACAGCGACCCTGGTCCCCTGCCCGGCGGCAGTGGGTCCTCCCTGGGTCGAGAGTGGACGTTGCCGGAGTACGATCCCGGGCGTACCGCTGTGGTGACCTCCAGCTGACGACCCCTCGATAGGAGCCAGGCATGGCCGGTCCGGACCCCGAACTCGCCGCGAAGCTTCAGCCCGACGTGCCGCACGCGGCACGGATCTGGAACTACTGGATGGGCGGCAAGGACAACTTCCAGTCCGACCGGGCGGCCGGCGACGCTGTCGCCGAGGTCTACCCGGAGATCGTCCTCATGGCACAGCAGTCCCGTGTGTTCCTGGTGCGGGCGGTGCGTTACCTCGCGGCCGAGGCGGGCATCCGGCAGTTCCTGGACATCGGCACCGGCCTACCCAGCATGCAGAACACGCACGCGGTCGCCCAGGGCATCGCGCCCGACTCCCGCATCGTCTACGTGGACAACGACCCGATGGTGCTGGTGCACGCTCGGGCGCTGCTGGCCAGCACGACGTCGGAGGGTGTCACCACCTACGTCCCGGCCGACTACCACGACCCCGAGAAGATCCTCGCCGAGGCGGCGCAGACGCTCGACTTCAGCCAGCCCATCGCCGTGATGTACATGGGCGTCATGGGCTACGAGCCCGACCTGGACGTGGTGCGCTCGATCGTCGGGCGCACCATGGACGCGGCGCCGTCCGGCTCCCACCTGGTGCTCTGGGACGGCACCAACACCAGCCCGGCGGTGGTCTCGGGTGCCGAGCGGCTGGCGCAGAGCGGCGGAGTTCCGTACATCCTGCGCAGCCCGGAGGACCTCGCGAGCTGCTTCGACGGGCTGGTGATGGTGGAGCCGGGCCTGGTGCCGATCCCGCTGTGGCGACCGGACGAGGCTGACGCCGTCGGGATCGACGCCTACGGCGCGGTGGCCCGCAAGCCCTGACCGACACGACGTCCGCCCCGCTCCCGCCGTCGCGCCGGAAGCGGGGCGGACGTCGTTCACCGGGCGCAGCTCATGGTCAGCCCGTCGGGAACCGCACTGGCCGTCACGAGCATCCCGAACGTCGTCGCCCCGTCCAGCGCCAGCGTCCCGTTGTAGGACGCGTTGCGGACCGACACGTCGACGCCGGTGGTCTCGACCACTCCACCCCAGACGGTCTGGACCCGCTCGTCACCGGACCACCGCCAGGAGACGTGCCAGCGGTCCAAGGGTTGCGTCCCGGTGTTGCGGACCGTGACCGTGGCGACGAAACCGTTGCCCCAGCGGGCGTCGATCGTGGCCGTCGCCCGGCACGAGGCCAGCGGGGCGGTCCGCGCCGACCCGATCATGTACGGGTCGCGCTTGCCGTCAGGGTCGCTGAACCGGTACCAGTACTCCGTGTCGGGCGTCAGACCCCCGATGGTCACCGTGCCGAAGCGCTCCGGCCCGGAAACGGCCTCGGCCACCGGCGTCCGCCACTGTTGGGCGTCCTCGCGGCTGGCGAAGAGGCTGACGGTCATCGGCGGGTCGTAGCCGCAGGGCGGCCGGAAAAAGATCGAGTAGGAGATCGTCACGCTCGTGGTGGTGACCCCGGCGACGCTCCCGGTGATCGGCAGAGCCGGCGGGCAGGCAATGGTCGGCGACGGCGACGGCGTGGCCGACAGGGCGGGGGTGGGCGTCGCGTCGGTGCCGCTGGTCGTCCCGGTCCAGGCGCCCAGCGCCATGGTGGTGACTGCGAGGAACATGCGAAGCATCGGAACCTCCGTGGTCAGCGGGCACCGATGACCACGGTGGTAGCCGGTGCGCGCTCGGGATTCCGGTCATCGACGAGGCTGCCCGGCACGGGTGACATGGTCACCTCGCGCGCCCCGTGGACCGGAGGAGATCTGGTGCGCGCTGGCTCCCCGAGCACGACCGAACCACAGCATGGCAGTCGACAGGAATCGATACAAGGCGATCCCGAAGCCGTCGAGCATCGTCTGCTTTCTCGTCGCCGAAGGGACATCCGCCGGGCGCTCGCCCCGAGAATGATCCATCATGATCTATTCATTCGGACACGGGAGCACACCATGCTCGACGCAAGCAGCACGAACCGGCGACCCCGGGGAGTGAGGTTCCTGATCGCGGTGATGCTGACGGCCGCCGCGCTGGCCGCGCCCAGCCCCGCCGACGCCGCCGTCAGCCGGGCCGAACTTGCCCTCCGCTGGGCGCCCATCCACTACCAGGACGTCGACGCCACCGGCAGCCACGCCCTCAGCGGGCAGTCGGACTACGTCACCCGGGTCGATTTCGACGGCGACCTGGACGGGCGCAACAACTGGGACCGGGCCGGCCAGGCAGGCGCCGCACTCGCCGCGCACGTGTACTACTCCGTCGTGGAGACGAGCACCCACTGGTACATCACGTACTTTTTCTTCCACCCCCGCGACTGGACCGACCACCCGTTCTTCGAGACCGAGCACGAGAACGACGGCGAGGGCGCGCTGTTCGCGATCGAACGCGACGGCTCCACGTACGGCGTTCTCCGTTCGGCTGTCACCGTCGCGCACAGTGACTTCTTCTCCTACACGCCGACCGGCAGCACCTGGACAAGCGGCGGGGAGAGCATCGACGGCACCCTGAGGTTCCAGGCGTCACCACACGACACGTTCCAGCACCCGGTGACGGCACAGGAGGCGCAGGGCCACGGCCTCAAGGCGCACCCGCAGTACGACATCAACGGCGACGGCCTGGTCTATTACCCGTCGACCAGCGCCGAGACGCCGAGCAACGGCAACGACCGCGACGTGCGGTATCAACTGATCGACATCTTCGCCACCGGCGGCCTGTGGGCGCAGCGGTCCAACGCGAGCCTCTTCGCCAGCCTCGGCACGTTCGCCGGTGACACGTCCGGCGACTGCGGCGTCGGCACCTGGAGTTGTTCGGCCAACTCGGCCAACGCGCCCTGGGGCTGGGACGACGGCAACGACGCCCCCGCGCGTGGCGAGATCGCCAGCGACCCGGCGAAGCTGGCGGCCGCGTACTTCACGGTGCCGAGCGGCCTGGCACGCGCCTACAGCTACAACCCGTACGCCGGCGCGGCGGCAGCGCTCGCCGAGGCAGCGAGGACGGCTCCGCCGACCGTCGACTGACGCCGTCGTCTCCCCGGGGTCGGACCGTCCTGGTCCGTCACCGGGGAGACGGATCGACCCGCACCCGATCACTCTCCCGGTCGGAGAGGAAGGACGCCAATTCCTGCCCCTGCTCGGCCACGGCATCCCGCTCCGTCCGGGAGAGGCCGCCGAGCGGTCTCACGACAACCGTCCCCGAATCGACGGTCCAGGTCGCCGCGACCCGGCCGTCGACGAGCACCACGCGCTCACCGGCCACCGAGAGGTTACGGTGCGCGTCGTCGATGATCCGGCTGCGGTCGTCGTAGCCGAGGATCGCGTTGTCGAACGCCGGCAGGAACCGCACCGGGGCGGGGGTGTCAGGGTCGGGGCGCGGCGCGTCGGGAAGGTCTATGAGCTTCCGGCCACGCTCGTCGCGAAAGGTCACCAACTCGTCCCGCATGGCCGTCACCACTGCCGGCAGCCCGGCGAGACCGCACCAGGCGCGCAGGTCGGCCGTGGCCGCCGGGCCGAACGCGGCCAGGTAACGGCGTACGAGCAGCCGGCCGACCTCATCGACCCCGGTCGCGGTCGGCGGGTCGATCTCCCGGCCGAGCCAGGCGGAGAGCAGGACGTATCGCGCGCCTCCCTTCGCCCGCCACACCCCGCGCGGCGGGACCTGCGTCATCGGTAGCAGCGCGACAGCGATCTCGCCCAGCACGCGCAGCCCCGGCGTCGGCCACCGCTCGACGAGCGCCCGCCCGATGTCGGGCATCGAGCGGGGCTCACCGTCGGCCACCACGGCAAGCGCGGCAGCGGCGAGGTCGTCGAGGTCCACCCCGTCGAGTTCGCCGCGGTAGACCCCGAGCACGCGTTGCCGCAGCATGGCGTCGTGACGGGTGCGCCAGGCCACGACGTCGCCGGCGACGAGCAGGTGGACGGTGCGGCGCATGAGGTGGGTACGCACCACGTGTCGCTGGGTCAGCAGGTCGGAGAGCACGGTCGGGTCGAACGCGCGCAGCCGTGACCACAGCCCGATGAACGGCTCCTGCGGCTCCTGGGCCTGCAGGCCGCCGAGGTGGGCGACGGCGTCGAGCGCCGGCAGGTCGGCGCGGTCGAGCAGCAGCTGCCGGGCGAGCGTCGCACGGTTGAGCGCCCGCGTGTCGAGAACGGTCATCAGATCCCTTCGGCCGGGCTCATTATCCGACCCACGGCCGACAGTCCGGGTGCCCGACCGTCTCGGGTACGCGGGTTCGCCCCGCCCGGCGAGGCCGGACGGGGCGAATTCGAGCGGTGGACCGATCAGTGCTTGCCGACGAAGATCCCGATGCCGTTGGCGACCATTCGCTCCGTACCGTCGGACGGGCTGTTGCGGGCGGTGGCCGCGGCCTGGCCCGGCTCGCGGACGGCGACCGTGCTCGACCCGCCGCCGTCGAGGTTGACTGCGGCGTCCGCGCCGAGTGAACGCATCAGGTCGGCCAGTTCGGCGATCGTGAACCCGGCGCTGGCCGGGGCGCGGCCGGCCAAAGCGACCAGGTACACGGTCCGGCCGTCGGGACTGACACCGGCCGAGCTGCGTACCGCGGCGGTCCTGGTGTCCAGGCCGGCGAGCGGCGCGCCGTCGCGCAGGATCGGCGCGCCACCGACCGCGAAGGTCAGCTTCGGCTTGCCGGCGGAGACGAGCTTCTCGCGCACCTGCACCCGGTCACCGACGGCGAGGTCGTCGAGCGCGTCCGCGCCGCCCTCCCGGCCGACCAGCACCTGGGTGTCGGTCGGGATCGCTCCCGCGCCGGGCGTCGGGCCGACTGCGGTCACCACGCCGTCGCGCACGGTCACCTCGTAGGTGTGGGTGCTGCACGGGTCGCTGCGGCTCGTGTCGGTGCCGCAGGTGGACCGGACCCGGGAGGCGGTCCCCCAGTCGGCGGTGAACAGGCCGACCCCGTCTACCGGGAGCGCGTACTGATTGAGGCCGCCCAGCGCGATCGCGCCCTTCCTGCTGCGCACCTCGCCGTCCAGGCTCAGGGTGTCGACGCGCGCCTTGCCGTTCACGCCGACGCCGAACACGTCCCGGGTCGAGGTGCCGGGGGCCAGGCCGGGGCCGAAGCGCTGCGCGGTCGGCACCGCGAACTTCAATTCCTCACCGCCGGCGATCTCCGGACCGGACGACGAGTAGGTGGGAGTGACGCCGGCGTGCGTCTCACTGTTGTTGAAGAAGTCGCCATTGACACCGGCGACGGCACCCTGCTCGTTCGCCATCGCCGAGACGACGGTGCGCTGCGCCACCGCGTCGGGGTGCAGCAGGTCCAGGGAGACCTTGTTCTTCTGGAGGTCGGCGGTGAGCAGGTAACCGACGGTGACACCCCGGGGCGTTGTCACCTCGAACGAGCCGTACGTGACGCCCGGGGCGAGCTGCTCGGTCGAGGTGATGGTGATCGGGATGCCGGTCGCGGGTACCGTGGCGGTCGCGGCGTGGGCGACGCCTGCCGGCGTGCCGAGCGCGGTGAGTCCCGCCGCGAGCAGCAGCGCCAGACGTGGGCGTACGAGGTGCGGTGACCTCATTGCCGCTCCTTTCCTGGTGCGTTCCTGGCCTGGGCCGGGCTGGTCGGGCCGGGCCAGTTGTCGACCGGACCGGCGATGATCTTCCTGGTCAGCCGATCACCCGGGGGTGAACGCGGGAGGCTGCGGACGTGAACCGTCCGCACCGTCTTGATCAACTGCCGGAGCGGTCGGATCCGATCGGCGCAGCCCTCCGGGGTGCCAAAAAGTTTTGTGGACTTCCTACAACTGAGGGACGGTGGGTTCGGTGGTTGCGCCATAGCGCTGGCCGCCGCCACGCGGAAAGGTGGATCACTGCTGGGAGCCGTCGTCTCCCGGCGCGCAGGTCGAGGTCTAGCTAAGGGGTTCTTCGGGTGTTCAACCGTGTCGCCATCGTCAACCGTGGTGAAGCCGCCATGCGGCTCATCCACGCGGTCCGCGAGCTGGCCGCGGAGACCGGCATCCAGCTCGAAACCGTGGCTCTCTACACCGATGTCGACCGCAACGCCACGTTCGTCCGCGAAGCGGACATCGCCTACGATCTCGGCCCGGCCTCCGCCCGCCCGTACCTCAACCTGGCGGTGCTGGAGCGCGCCCTGACCGAGACCGGGGCCGACGCCGCGTGGGTCGGCTGGGGCTTCGTCGCCGAGGATCCGGCGTTCGCCGAGCTGTGCGAGAAGATCGGCGTCACCTTCGTCGGGCCGAGCGCGGACGCCATGCGCCAACTCGGCGACAAGATCGGCTCGAAGCTGATCGCCGAGAAGGTCGGCGTGCCGGTCGCGCCGTGGAGCCGCGGCGCCGTCGAGACCCTCGCCGCCGCCCAGGCCTCGGCGGCCGAGGTCGGCTACCCGCTGATGCTGAAGGCGACCGCCGGCGGCGGCGGGCGCGGCATCCGCGTGATCAGGAACGAGGCCGAACTGGTCGACGCGTACGAGCGCACCAGCCAGGAGGCGGCACGGGCGTTCGGCAGCGGCATCGTGTTCCTGGAGCGCCTGGTCACCGGGGCTCGGCACGTCGAGGTCCAGGTGATCGCCGACGGGCAGGGCACCGCGTGGGCGCTCGGCGTCCGCGACTGCTCGGTGCAACGACGCAACCAGAAGGTCATCGAGGAGTCGGCGTCGCCGGTGCTCGACCCCGCGCAGGCCGCCGAGCTGAAGACGTCGGCCGAGCGGCTGGCAGTGGCTGTCGGTTACCGAGGCGCGGCGACCGTCGAGTTCCTCTACCACCCCGGGGATCGGTTGTTCGCGTTCCTCGAGGTCAACACCCGTCTCCAGGTCGAGCACCCGATCACCGAGCTGACCACCGGGTTCGACCTGGTCAAGGCGCAGCTGCACGTCGCCTCAGGCGGGCGACTCGAAGGTGCGCCGCCGGCCGAGCGCGGGCACGCCATCGAGGCGCGGCTCAACGCCGAGGACCCCGACCGCGACTTCGCCCCGTCCCCCGGTCGCATCGCCCGGCTGGACCTGCCCAGCGGCCCCGGCATCCGGGTGGACACCGGCGTCAGCGAGGGTGACACCATCCCGGCCGACTTCGACTCGATGATCGCGAAGATCATCGCGTACGGCCGTGACCGCGACGAGGCCCTCGGCAGGCTGCGCCGGGCGATGGCGAACACCACGGTGATCATCGAAGGTGGGGCCACGAACAAGAGCTTCGTGCTCGACCTGCTCGACCAGCCCGAGGTGATCGACGCGAGCGCGGACACCGGCTGGATCGACCGCGTCCGCGGTGAGGGCCGCCTCGTCACGCACCGCCACTCCGCCGTCGCCCTGGCCGCCGCCGCCATCGAGGCGTACGAGGAGGAGGAGCGCGTCGAGCGTCAACGGCTGCTGTCGACGGCGGCCGGCGGGCGCCCGCAGGTGCAGCACGCCAGCGGCCGACCGTTGGACCTCAAGCTGCGCGGCGTCGGCTACCGCACCCGCGTGGCGCGGGTCGGCGCGCACCGGTTCCGGGTCGGCATCGAGACCGGCCCCGTCGTGCGCACCGCCGACGTCGAGCTCGACCGCTTCGACCGGCACACCGGTCAGATCGTCGTCAACGGCATCCGCTACCGCCTGCTCACCGGCACGTACGGGCCGACCCACCTGGTCGAGGTGGACGGCGTGACGCACCGGGTCAGCCGGGACGAGGGTGGCGTCCTGCGCTCCCCGATGCCCGCGCTGGTCGTCGCCACGCCGCTGGAGGTCGGCGCGGAGGTCGAGGCTGGCGCGCCGGTGCTGGTGCTGGAAGCGATGAAGATGGAGACGGTGCTGCGGGCGCCGTTCAAGGCGCGGCTCAAGGAGTGCGCCGTGTCGGTGGGCAGCCAGGTGGAGGCCGGTGCGCCGCTGCTGCGCCTGGAGCCGCTCGCGGACGACGCCGAGGAGACCGCTGACGACCCGAGCACCGAGACCGTCGAACTGGACCTGCCCACCTCCGCCGCGGACATCCCGGCGTACGAGCGCAGCAGGCGCGGCCAGGAGGACCTGAGAGGTCTGCTGCTCGGCTTCGACGTCGACCCGCACGACGACCGCCGGGTGCTCGACGATTACCTCACCGCGCGGCGGGCGGCCACCGAAGCAGGTCAGCGGCCCCTGGCCGCCGAACTCGACCTCATCGAGGTGTTCGCCGATCTCGCCGAACTGAGCCGCAACCGGCCGACGGGCGAGGACGGCGGTGCCGCGCACGTGCACAGCGCCCGGGAGTACTTCCACACCTACCTGCAGAGCCTCGACGTCGAGCGGGCCGGGCTGCCGGACGCCTTCCAGACCAGGCTCGGCAAGGCGCTCGGCCGGTACGGCGTCACCGACCTGGACCGCACCCCCGCCCTCGAAGCCGCTGTCTTCCGGATCTTCCTCGCCCAGCAGCGCGCCTCCGCGGACGCGCAGGTCATCACGGCGCTGCTGCGCGCGTGGCTGCGGGAGACCCCGCCGGACGAGACGCTGCGCGAACCGGCCGGCCTCGCGCTGGAGCGGCTGATCGCCGCGACGCAGGTCCGCTTCCCCGTGGTCGCGGACCTCGCCCGCGGCGTGGTGTTCGCCTGGTTCGCCCAGCCGCTGCTGCGCCGCAACCGCGCCCGCGTCTACGCCGAGGTCCGTGGGCACCTGCGGCACCTCGACGCGCACCCGGACGCGCCGGACCGCGCCGAGCGCATCGCCGAGATGGTGCGCAGCACCGAGCCGCTGGTCCGGCTGCTCGGCCAGCGGCTCGTCCGCGACCACCTCGACAACGCGGTCATGTTGGAGGTGCTGACCCGGCGGTACTACGGCAACCGGTCGCTCACCAGCGTGCTCACCCGCGAGGTCGCGGGCTGCACGTTCGTGGTCGCCGAGCGCGCCGACTCGAGCGTGGTCTCCGCCGCGGTCAGCTTCGACGCGCTGGGCAGCGCCCTGCGTGGGCTGGCCGAGCTGGCCACCGGCGAGGACGCCGTGGACGCCGACATCTACCTCGGCTGGGAGAACCAGCCGGAGGACTTCGACGCGATGGCGGCCGCGCTGGCCGAGGTCATCGCCGCGCACCCGCTGCCGCCCCAGGTCCGTCGGGTCACCACCACCGTCGCGGGTCGCGGCGGGGCGGTGATGCACCACCACTTCACCTTCCGCCCGTCGGGCGCCCAGTTGACCGAGGACCGGCTGATCCGTGGGCTGCACCCGTACATCGCCCAGCGGATGCAGCTGGAGCGGCTGCACAAGTTCGACCTGACCCGGCTGCCGTCGTCGGACGAGGAGGTCTACCTCTTCCAGTGCGTGGCCCGGGAGAACCGCGCCGACGAGCGCCTCGTCGCGTTCGCGCAGGTGCGTGACCTGACCGAGCTTCGCGAGCAGGACGGCCGCCTGGTCGCGCTGCCGACGACCGAGGACGCCATCGCCGCCTGCCTCGACTCGATCCGCCGCGCCCAGTCGCGGCGGCCGTCGAAGACGCGCTTCAACATCAACCGCATCGTGGTCTACGTGTGGCCGCCGAGCGAGCTGACCCGCGAGGAGATGGAGATGATCGCCGGGCGGGTCCGCCCGACGACCGCGGGCGCCGGCCTGGAGGAGATCCTGTTCATCGCGCGCCAGCGCGACCGCCGGACCGGCGAGCTGACGAAGATCGCCGTACGGATCTCGTTCGACGCCGCGGGCGGTGCCGAACTGGCCGTCGGGGAGCCGCCGGTCGAGCCGATCGAGCCACTCGACGAGTACCGGCTCAAGGTGCTGCGGGCCAGCAGCCGCAACACCGTGTACCCGTACGAGCTGACCGGCCGGCTCGGCGACTTCGTCGAGCACGACCTCGACGAGGACCACGTGTTGGTGCCGGTGGACCGGCCGAAGGGGCGCAACAGCGCCGCCATCGTCGCCGGAGTGGTCACCACGCCGACCGAGCGCTACCCCCAGGGCGTCACCCGGGTGGTGCTGCTCGGCGACCCGACGAAGTCGCTGGGCGCCCTGTCCGAGCCGGAGTGCCGCCGCGTGATCGCCGCACTGGACCTGGCCGAGCGGATGCAGGTGCCGCTGGAGTGGTGGGCGCTGTCCGCCGGGGCCCGGATCTCGATGACCTCCGGTACGGAGAACATGGACTGGGTGGCCGCCGCGCTCAAGCGGATCGTCGAGTTCACCCAGGCCGGCGGTGAGATCAACATCGTGGTCGCGGGCATCAACGTCGGCGCGCAGCCGTACTGGAACGCCGAGGCGACGATGCTCATGCACACCAAGGGCATCCTGGTGATGACGCCCGACTCGGCGATGGTGCTCACCGGCAAGCAGTCGCTCGACTTCTCCGGGGGTGTGTCTGCCGAGGACAACTTCGGCATCGGTGGCTACGACCGGGTGATGGGGCCGAACGGACAGGCGCAGTACTGGGCGCCGAACCTGACGGCCGCACGGGACGTGGTGATGGCGCACTACGACCACACGTACGTCGCGCCCGGCGAGGACGCGCCCCGGCGGGCGGTCACCACCGACCCGGCCGACCGCGACATCTCCGACTTCCCGCACGACGTGGCGGGCAGCGCCTTCGCCACCGTCGGGGAGATCTTCTCCGTCGAGTCCAACCCGGACCGCAAGAAGCCGTTCGACATCCGTACGGTGATGCGGGCCCTCTCCGACCAGGACCACCCGGTGCTGGAGCGCTGGGCCGGCATGGCGGACGCGGACACCGCTGTGGTGCAGGACGTCCACCTCGGTGGCATCCCGGTCTGCCTGCTCGGCATCGAGTCCCGGTCGGTGCCCCGGCACGGCTTCCCGCCCACCGACGGTCCGGACACCTACACGGCGGGCACGCTGTTCCCCCGCTCGTCGAAGAAGGCCGCGCGGGCGATCAACTCGGCCAGCGGCAACCGGCCGCTCGTCGTGCTGGCGAACCTGTCCGGCTTCGACGGCTCCCCGGAGTCGATGCGCAAGCTGCAACTGGAGTACGGCGCCGAGATCGGCCGGGCGATCGTGAACTTCCGGGGGCCCATCGTCTTCTGCGTGATCTCGCGCTACCACGGTGGTGCGTTCGTGGTGTTCTCGAAGGCGCTGAACCCGAACATGACGGTGCTGGCGCTGGAGGGCTCGTTCGCCTCGGTGCTCGGTGGCGCACCCGCCGCAGCGGTGGTGTTCTCCGCCGACGTCAACGCCCGTACGGCGGCCGACCCGCGGGTGCGGGACCTGGAGGCCCGCACCGCCGCCTCGGCCGGCACCGAACGCGCCGCGCTGACCGCCGAACTCGACGAGCTGCGCTCGTCGGTGCGCGCGGAGAAACTCAGCGAGGTGGCCGCGGAGTTCGACCGGGTACACAACATCCACCGGGCCGTCGAGGTCGGCTCGGTGGACGCCGTCGTCCGCGCCGCCGAGCTGCGTCCGCGCATCATCGAGACCATCGAGGCCCGCCTGGGGTAGAACGGCCGGAACCCCCATACGGTCAGCACCACCGGTCGTCGACCGGTGGTGCTGACCGTATGGGGGTGAGGTGCTTGGCGGCCTAGCTGAGCGCCGCGTTCAGCGCGACGGCGACGGCGAGCCAGACGATGACCGTGCCGATACCGACGCCGACCATGGCGAGCGCCTTGACGGCGGTTGTCATCCGGGTGTGGGCGAGCGTCAGGTTCGCCCAGACGCCCAACGCACCGACCAGCGCGCCCAGGATGCCGCCGACGGTGAACAGCAGGATCGGCAGCAGAACCAGGATGCGCAGAAAGATCGGCATGGGAGGCCCGGTCCGGTGCTGCACACCGTTGACCTCCACGGTCGGGTAAGGGTCGGCGAGAACGTTGCGTACCGTGGCCTGGACGACACCACCGTCCACTGCCGGCAACGCGTAGCGTCTGCCCGTCCTGGGGGCCGGCACTCCGCCGACGGTGACGGCAGGGTGGCCGAAGAATGCCTTGGTGGCGATGACGATCGGGCCAGCTACGCCGGCGACGTTGAGCGGTTCGGTGTTCACCGGCGTGATCTTAGGAAGCGCGGCCCCCCTCGTCCATCCCGTTGATCATGCGGGGCCGGCCCCCACGTCAGGTGGCGTCGCCCAGCAGTCGGTGGAGGACGTGACGGCGTCGTCCGGGGTGAGTTCCACGGCGTTCTCACCGACGCTGTCAGGATCGCCGCACGGCGACCGTGGGATCCACCCTCAGCCGGTCCGTCGCCCGTGGCTCGGGTCGGTGTCGGCCTGCCAGGCGGCGACGAGATCCTCGCGCGCCCGGGCGACCCGGGAACGGATCGTGCCGACGGGGCACTGGCAGACGTCCGCCGCCTCGACGTAGGACAGGCCGAGCACCTGGGTGGCGACGAACGCCTCGCGGCGCTCCGGGGTCAGTCCGGCGATCAACTGGTGCAGGGTCACGCCCTCGTCGGCACCGGCGGTGATCGCACCGGCGGCCTCGGCCGCCGCCTGCCAGTCCGGCACCGACGCCATCCTCGGCCGGGCCACCGCCGTCCGGACGTGGTCCACGGCAACGCGCCGGGCGATGGTGAACACCCAGGTACGGGCCGACGAGCGACCGGCGAAGCCGGGCAGGTTGCGAATCGCCCGTAGGAACGTCTCCTGGGTCAGGTCGTCGGCCTCTCCCGGCCCGGCCAGGTGCGACAGGAACCGCCAGACCTGGTCCTGTAGGGCCCGGATGAACGCCGTGGCGGCCTGCCGGTCACCCTGGCCCGCCTCCCGTGCCCACCGGGTCACCTGGTCGTCGTCAGCGACGCCGTTCCGCACAGACCACCGTCCTGTGTGCCACGGGCGCTCCTCCATGCCGAGAGGCCGTCGTCGGAACGCCGCCGGTCGGCCGCGCACTCTGGTGGTCGCCGGCCGGTCCGGAAAAGTTCCCGAGGTTCCCACGTTCGACTGATCTCGCGGATGTCCGAGGTGACGGGAACCGGGGCCGCTCAGCTCCAGGCGGGCTGGTCCGCGCTCTCGCGTTCTCTCGGGACCACGGGGTCGGGCATGCTCCACGAGCGCCACAGCTGGCTGTACCCGCCCTTGGCCCTGAGCAGTTCGGCGTGCGTGCCGTGCTCGGCGACGCGCCCCTGGTCGAGGACGACGATGCGGTCCGCGGTGGCCGCCTGGCTGAGTCGGTGGGCGACGATCAGCGTGGTACGGCCCTCGGTGGCCGCCACGGCGGCGCGGTCGAGGTCGCGCGCGCCCGCGCTGCCCGCCTCGGCGGTGGCCTCGTCGAGGATCGCGACGGCCGGATCGGCGAGGATGAGGCGGGCCAGCGCGAGCTGCTGGGCCTGGGCCGAGGTGAGCTGCCGCCCACCCT
>NZ_QGSY01000231.1 GCF_003857035.1 Micromonospora arida | reverse complement strand
CTCCCACCCCACCCTCGCCACCCCTCGCGTCGCCGATCTTGCAATTGCTGTCCCGACAAAGGGTGCATAACGCGCGAATCAGCAACCGAAAGTGCAAGATCGCGCGGGGCTGTGGGTATAGCGCGGGGCGGCCATCTGGCGGGTGCCCCGGGTTGGCGCCCGATTCGCCTGGAAGCCATGGATGCGACCCGTTCCGCGAGGTACGGTTGCTGCCCGCCGTCACGCCGGGCCTCGGTTTCCCTGGCCACGGCAGGCGCGACGGCGGCGGGCGAAGGAGGAACGATGACCCGCCCGGGACTGCCCAAGTTGATCGCGACCGACCTCGACGGGACGCTGGTCCGCAGCGATGACACCGTCTCCGCGTACACCCATGGGGTGCTCGACCGGGTGCGTGCCGCCGGAATTCCGGTGGTCGGCGCGACCGGACGCGGCCCTCGGTTGACCGAGCTGACCCGCAACGACATCCGCGCCGCCGACTTCCTGGTGATGGCCGGCGGCGGACGGGTGGTCGACCAGAGCGACCCGAGCGGCCCGGTGGTGCTCCGCGACGAGCGGCTGCCCGCCGAGGTGCTGGCCCGGCTCCTCGCCGACCTGGAGGCGGAGGTCGGCCCGCTGACCGTGATGGTCGAGGCGTCCGACGAGCACGACGCCCCGCTGTGGGGCGACTACCACGAGAGCTGGCCCTACCAGGACCGCTTCGAGGCGCGCACCCGCGACGAGTGCCTCGCCTGCGACGTGATCAAGGCCTTCGCCCGGACCGCCGACCACCACGTGGACGAGCTGCTGGCGGTGGCCCGTCGGATCGTCTCGCCGCAGGTCGCCACACTCACCCAGGCCGGGCTCGGCTTCATCGAGATCTCCCCGCCCGACGTTGACAAGGCGACCGGGCTGACCGTGGTGGCGCAGACCCTCGGGGTCGACCCGGCCGATGTGCTGGTCTTCGGTGACATGCCCAACGACCTGCCGATGTTCGAGTGGGCCGGTTGGTCGCGGGTGGCCGTGGCCAACGCGCACACCGAGCTGCGCGCCGCCGCCGACGAGGTGACCTTGCGCAACGACGACGACGGGGTGGCGGTGTATCTGGACCGGCTACTGTCCCGGTAATGGAAGACAGGCCCCGCCTCATCGCCACCGACATCGACGGCACGCTGATCCGCGACGACCACACCGTCAGCCCACGTACCGCCGACCTGCTCGCGCGGATCTCCGCAAAAGGCACGCCGGTCGTCCTGGTCACCGGCCGTCCGGTCCGCTGGCTCAAGATGGTGTACGACCAGCTCGCCAAGCCGCTGCCGGCGGTCTGCGCCAACGGCGCCGTGGTCTACGACCCGTTCTCCGACGAGGTGGTACGGGCTGACCCGCTCGCGCCGCACCACCTGGCCGAGGTGGCCCGGAGGCTACGGGCCGAGGTGCCGGGGATCAGCTTCGCCGTGGAGATCCTGGACAGCCGGGAGATGCGGCACGAGGCGCACTATCCGCTGCGCTGGGACGCCGACGCCGACGGCATCCGGCCGATCGAGACGCCGGAGGAGCTCCTGTCGGTCCCGGCGGTGAAGCTTCTCGCCCGAGCCGGCGAGCAGGACCCGGACGCCTTCGCCGAGCTGATCGCCGCGGCGGTGGCGGGCCTGGCCGAGGCCACCCACTCGTCGTCCTCCGGGCTGGTGGAGATTTCCGCGACCGGGGTGACCAAGGCGGCCGGTCTGGCCTGGTACTGCGACCAGATCGGGGTGGCGGCGGCGGACGTGCTGGCGTTCGGCGACATGCCGAACGACGTACCGATGCTGACCTGGGCCGGGCGTGGCGTGGCGGTGGCCAACGCACACCGCGCCGTCCTGGCGGTCGCCGACGACGTGACGACGGCGAACACCGAGGACGGCGTGGCGGCGTACCTGGAGAAGATCTTCGGGGTGGACTGAGGTCAGAGGTACTGACCGGTGTTGTGACCCTCACCGCCGCCCGGCTGGCCGATGCCCGGCATCCCGGGGACGACCCCACCGGGGCCGCTGGGCAGCGCCTGCCGGCCGCCGCGCATCTGCTCCAGCTGCACCCGGGCGGCCATCTGCTGGGCCACCAGGGCCGCCTGGATGCCGTGGAACAGGCCTTCCAGCCAGCCGACGAGCTGGGCGTGCGCGATCCGCAGCTCCCCCTCGCTGGGGGCCTTGTCCTCGGCGAAGGGCAGCGAGATGCGCTCCAGCTCGTCGCGCAGCTCGGGGGCGAGGCCCTCCTTGAGCTCGACGATCGACCGCTCGTGGATCTCCCGCATGCGGCTGCGGCTGGCGTCGTCGAGAGGTGCGGCCTTCACCTCCTCCAGCAACTGCTTGATCATGCTGCCGATCCGCATCACCTTGGCCGGCTGTTCGACCAGGCGGGTCGGGTCCTCTCCCTGGCCCTCGTCGGTCTGCATCGTGCCGACCGGCCGGCCGTCCGGGCCAACCACCACCACGGTGCCGGAGTGGCCGGAGTCGTCGGGGCCGGGCTCGTCGTTCTGTCCAGCGGAGCGCGCTTCGGTCATGGGGTCCATCTTTACCCAGCGGGCGTGAACCATGCCGGCCGGGACCGACTACCGGGGCCGAACCACCCGGGCGGGTCGCGCTACCGTCGCGCCATGCCTGTCGACCCGCGCGCTGTGCTGACCCGGCCCGCACCGGAGCCCGACCGGACCGTGGCGTACGGGGACCACCCTGATCAGGTGGCCGATCTGCGGCTTCCGGCGGGAACCGGGCCGGCCCGGCCGCTGGTCGTCGTCGTGCACGGCGGCTTCTGGCGGGCCGAGTACGACCGGCGGCACACCGGCCCGCTGGCCGCGGCGCTCGCCGCTGACGGCTATCCGGTGGCGCAGCTGGAATACCGCCGCACCGGGCAGCCCGGAGGTGGCTGGCCGGGCACGCTGACCGACGTACTGGCCGGGGTGGCCGAGCTGCCGGTGCTGGCCGCCGAGGCGCTGCCCGGCCGGGTGAGCCTGGCCGCGCCGATCCTGGTCGGGCACTCCGCCGGCGGCCACCTGGCGCTGTACGTGGCGGCCACCGCGCCAGCGACGGTGGGCGGGGTGCTGGCCCTGGCCCCGGTGGCCGATCTGGGTGAGGCGTACCGGCGGGATCTGGACTCGGGCGCGGTCGCCGCGCTGCTGGGCGGCGGACCGGCGGATGTCCCGGACCGGTACGCGACTACGGATCCACGGATGTTGGTACCGATACGAACACGGACAGTAGTTGTTCATGGTTCTGAGGATCACCAGGTTCCGGTGGAGATGAGCCGGGATTTCGTCGCGGAGGCCCGTGCCGGAGGTTCCGATATCTCCCTTGTTGAACTGCCCGGATGCGAGCATTTCGGGCTGATCGACCCGGAGGCTGCCGCCTGGCCTCAGGTCCTCGCCGTGTTGCGGTCCCTGCACGATGATCACTAGCCATTGACGCAGCGTCGCGGACCAGGTAGAACGCCGGTGGGGCTGTGTTCGGCCCTGCAACGCTTCCTTGGAAGGAACTCGGTGTCGCAGATGAATCGCAGGCGGGCGCTCCAACTGTTGGCCGCGCTCGGGACCACCGGGTTCGTCGCCGCGTGTGGCTCAGACGGTGACGCCGAGTCGACCGCCGACCGGGGCCCGATCAAGATCGGTTTGATCACGCCGCAGGCCGGTGGTTTCAAGAGCATCGGCGACGACATCACCAATGGCTTCCAGCTCTTCCTCGACCTGCACGACCAGCGGCTCGGCGGCCACCCCGTGGAGCTGCTGACCGCCGACGAGGGCGACACCGCGAAGACGGGCAAGGCCGCCGTCGAGGGCCTGCTCAAGCAGGGCGTGCTGGCACTCACCGGCGTAGTCAACTCGGCGGTGATGGTCGGCATCCGGGACACCGTGGAGCAGGCCCGGGTCCCGCTGATCGGCTCCAACGCCTCACCGAGCAGCCTGCAGAGCGTCTTCTACATCTGGCGGACCTCGTACGTGCTCGACGAGGCCGGCCGGGCGCTGGGCCGCTACCTGCGCGACCAACTGCCGGAGAACGGCCGCATCGCGATCATCATGCCGGAGAACGTCGGCAGCCCGGACGTGGTCCGCGGCTTCCGGCAGGAGTTCGGCGCGACCGACCCGCGGATCGGCGACCCGGTGACCTACACCAACGCCACCGCCAACCCCGGCAAGACTACGTACGCCTCGGACATCACCAAGGCACTGGCCAAGAAGCCCACAGCGGTCTTCTGCTTCTTCGCCGGGGCGGCCGCGGTGGAGTTCATCAAGCAGCTGCGCGAGAAGTTCGCCGGGCCGATCTACGCGCCCGGCTTCCTCACCGAGGGCACCGTGCTGGAGAACCTGAAGGACAACGCGCTGGGCATCCAGACCGCGCTGAACTACTCGGCCGACCTGAACAACACGTCGAACCGGGTCTTCGCCTCGGCGTACCGCAAGAAGTACCAGTTCACCCCCACCACGTACGCGATGGCGTCGTACGACGCGGCGCAGGTGCTCGACCAGGCCATCCAGCTGACCGGCGGGAAGCCCACGCCGCAGCAGGTCAACCTGGCCCTGGGCAAGATCGGCCAGATCGACAGCCCGCGCGGCATCTGGCAGTTCAACCAGCCGCGTACCCCGCAGCAGAAGTGGTACCTGCGCGAGGTGCAGCGTGACGGTCAGGTCATGTCGAACGTGCTGATCAACGAGCTGGCCACGCTGGGCTGAGCGCCCACCCCAAGCACGATTCGGGGCCGGTCTCCCAGTGGGAGGCCGGCCCCGAGACGTTCGCGGATCAGTGCCGCAGCTCGGCGATGCAGCACTTCACGCTGCCGCCGCCCTTCTTCAGCTCGGCCAGCTCGACCGGGACCGGGGTGTACCCGGCCGCCTTGAGCTTGCCGGCCAAGCGGGTGGCCTCGCTGTTGAGCACCACGTTCGCGCCGTCGCTGACCAGGTTGAGCCCGAAGGCCATCGCGTCCTCGTCGTCGGCGATCACCGCGTCCGGGAAGAGTTGGGTGAGCACCCGCTGACTGGCCGCCGAGAACGCGCCCGGGAAGTAGACGACGTTCGCGTCGTCGATGGCCGCGAGCGCCACGTCCAGGTGGTAGAAGCGGGGATCGATCAGGCGCAGCGACACCACCGGACGGCCCAGCGCCTCCTGCGCCTCCGCGTGCGCGGGGATCTCGGTACGGAAGCCGTGCCCGGCCAGGATGAGCCCGCCGTGCGCCTCCGGCACGTACGCGAAATCGCCCTCACCCTCGTTGGTCTCGCCGGGTGCGATGAACCGCCAGCCCTGCGCCTCGTAGAAGGCGTGGTGGGCGGCGGCCTCGGCGGCCCGCTGCTCGTGCTTGAACCGGGCGCCGTAGACGCTGCCGTCCACGACGAAGCCGCCGTTGGCGGCGTAGACCATGTCGGGCAGGCCCTGCTCGGGGGTGAGCAGGTGCACCTCGTGACCGAGGCCGACGAGCGTCTCGCGCAGCCGGTCCCACTGCTTGACGGCCAGGTCCCGGTCGACCGGGGTGGTCACGTCCATCCACGGGTTGATCGCGTACTCGACCGCGAAGTACTCCGGCGAGCACATGAGATATGTCCGCTTTCGCGGGAAACGCTGCTGGTTCACGGTCACCAAGAGTAGGTACCGTAGAACTTTGAAAACAGCCACAAGCGTTGCTTCCCAGAGGCGGAACGTTGCAGATAGACGCGGTAGACCAGCGGATCATTGCGTTACTCGTCGCGGACGCCCGTGCGTCCTACGCCGACATCGGTGCCCGGGTGTCACTCTCCGCCCCAGCGGTCAAGCGTCGCGTCGACCGACTGCGCGCCACCGGCGTGATCAGGGGATTCACGGCCGTCGTTGATCCGGCCGCCGTCGGCTGGACCACGGAGGCCTTCGTCGAGCTGTTCTGCGCCGGCCGGACCACCCCGGCGCAGATCGGCGTGGCCGCCCGCCGACACCCCGAGGTCGTCGGCGCGTACACCGTCTCCGGGGAGGCGGACGCGCTCGTGCACCTGCGCGCCGCCGACATCGCCCACCTGGAGGCAGCACTGGAGCGGCTGCGGGCCGAGTCCTTCGTGACCTCCACCCGCAGCACCATCGTGCTCTCCCGGCTGGTCGAATCGCCCGGCGTCGGCCCGTCCGCCGGCACCTCTTGACCTCGACCCAGGTTGAGGAGATGGACTGACCCCGAGTGGGCGAGGCAGCCCATCGGTGCCGAGGGGACTGTCATGCGGGCGATCTGGTTACGTGAGTTCGGCGGGCCCGAGGTGCTGGTGCCCGGCCCCGCGCCCGACCCGGTCCCCGGCCCCGGCCAGGTGCTGATCGACGTCGCGCACGCGAACATCACCTTCATCGAGACGCAACTGCGCGCCGGTCACCCCGGCCCGTTCCGCCTCACCCCACCGCTGATCCCCGGCAACGGCGTCGGCGGGATGATCACGGCGGTCGGGTCGGACGTCGACCCGGCGCTGACCGGGCAGCGGGTGGTCAGCGCCACCGGAGGTTCCGGCGGTTACGCCGAACGCGCGGCCGTGGACGCGTCGGCGACGATCGCGGTGCCGGCCGGGTTGGCCTTGGACGAGGCGGTGGCGCTGCTGGCCGACGGCCGGACCGCCACCATGCTGATCGAGGCGGTCGGCGTCCGTCCAGGTGACCGGGTGCTGGTGGAGGCCGCGGCCGGCGGCGTCGGCAGCCTGTTGGTGCAGCTGGCGGCCCGGGCCGGGGCCCGGGTGATCGGAGCGGCCGGTGGGCGACGCAAGGTGGACCTGCTACCCGGCCTGGGTGCCGAGCTGGCCGTCGACTACCTGCTGCCCCAGTGGGCCGAGCAGGTCCGCGCTGCGGTGGGCGGGGTCGACGTGGTGCTCGACGGGGTAGGTGGTTCGGTGGCCCGCGCCGCCTTCGAACTGCTCCCTCCGGGCGGCCGGATGGTCAGCTTCGGGCTGGCGAGCGGGCAGTGGTCCCCGGTGTCGGCGGAGGCCGCCACGGCACGGCAGGTCACAGTGGTCCGCCCGGACGTGCCACCGGCCCGGCTGCGGGCGTACACCGAACAGGCCCTGGCGGACGCGGCGGCCGGCCAGCTGCGACCGCTCATCGGCCAACGTTTCCCACTGGAACGCGCCGCCGACGCGCACGCCGCCATCGAGGCGCGCGCGACGGTCGGCAAGACGCTGCTGGACGTGGCCTGATCGGGCTCAGAGATACATGCCGGTGCGGTGCTCCGACTCGTCGCGCCGGACCGGCTTGTCACCCTCACCGAAGAACCGCTTGCCACCGAACTCGCCGTGCAGGCGGTCGTCCAACTCGTCGGCGAGACCGGTCATCACCTGGACCGCCAGCATCAGATGGGTCGCCTGGAAGTTGCGGCCGAACACCGGGATGGAAGCCCACACCGTGTCGTCGGCGCAGTAGAGACGGCCGATCGGCATCCGGTTCGTCAGTTCGGAGAGCTTGACGTAGAGCCGCTCGGTCGGCTCCACCTCGGTGAGCACCGGGGAGAAGACGTCCACCAGGGGCGGATTGTCCCGCACCCGCACGAAGACCATCGCCGACCCGGCGCGGATGGTGATGTCGCCGTCCGAGTCGATCTGCAACCGGTCGGTGTCCGACTTCAACATCGTCGAGACCACGGTGCGGACCCGATCGGCCAGGTCGAGCACGTCGTCCCGCTCGACCTGCGAGGCGGCCGCCTCGGCCAACGCCTCCTCCAGGTCCGCCTCGACGTCGGCGTCCGGACCGAACTCACTGCGGGCGGTGCCCAGCGGCTCCACAGCCAACGGCTCGCCCTCGGCGTCGTGCACCAGAAAGACGAGGAAGGCCGGGTGGGGAGCCCCGTAGACATCCCGCAGCGTGCGGGAGAGCAGCGTGGCGACCTGGGTCGACTCGGCCGTCGTGGCGTTCAGCCCGAAGGAACCGCCGGAGCCGGCGACCACCCCGGGCGGGGACCAACCGAGCGCGACCATGTCCGCCACCGCGCCCCGGTCCAGTCGGTAGCCCGCCGGTAGAGCGGCGTTGCCAACCGCACGGGCGGACAACACCCGGTCGGCGTCCACGTCGACGCTTATCGAATAGACGGCGTCCCCGGTGCCGGAGGCGGTGGGGTCGAGGGTCACGTCGAGGTTCGCGCCGACGGGAAGTTCCCGCAGCCGTACGGCGAGCGCGCGGGCGAACTCCCGCCACGCCTCGGTCACCTTCGCCCGCAGGTCGGTGGTGCTGGGCTCGTCGAGCAGGATCGATTCCGCCGGCTCAGTCGAAGCGCCGGGCAGCTCACCGTGCGGCGCCGAGGGGTGGTCAGCCGTCATGATCGCCTCCGTCCGTCACGATCACCCTACCCACGCCGCCCGTGGGTAGGATCAGCCCGGACCGGGATCGGACAGCGGCGGTCAGGGCGCCGTCGGGTCCGTGGGTTCGGCACCCAGCTCGACCGGCCAGGCGCCCGCCAGCGCGCTGAGCCGGGCCGCGGCGTCCGCCGGGTCCGCGCCCCGGCCAACCGCCAACCCGAAGAGGTACGCGGTGACCGGCGCACCCGGACGCAGCACCTGGTGGGCGACGTCCCGGGCCAGATCCAGCACCGCCGGCACCGGCACCGCGGCCGGGTCCAGATCCAACTCGGCGCACACCGCCGTGACCCAGTCGTCCATCACCGTCATCGCGCCCACTCCTCCGCCCGGCGTACGTCCTCGTCAGTGTCGCAGTCGAACCACGGCGGCGGGCCGTCGCCGGACCAGGCCACCTCCCGCACGACGAGACCGGCCAGCAACGCCCGGACCGGGGCTCCGGACAGACTTCCGCCCCGCTCGACCGTCAGCCGGTGCACCGCTGCCCGCAGCGCGGCGACGCGCCAGACACCGCAGAGCGACTGCCGCCGCCCGTCCCCGTCCACGAAGCAGGCCCCGTCGGGCCGTCGCTCGCCACCGCCTGCGGCGGCCTCCTCGGCGACGTGACCCAGCAGCTCCCCGATCGCGGAGCGGGTGAGCAGCGGCAGGTCGGCGGCGAGCAGCGCGACAAGTGCCGTGTCGGGATCCAGCAGCGCCAACCCGGCAGCCGCTGCGGCGACCGGGCCGCCGCCGGGTGGCTCCTCCCGGATGACCCGCACGCCTGCGGGGACGGCGTCGGCCGAACCGACCAGCACCCGGAGCGTGGCATCGCTGACGGCGGCCAGCACCCGGTCGCGCATCGGCCGACCACCGACCGGAAGCGCGGGTTTGTCGACTCCGCCCATCCGTCGGGCGGCCCCACCCGCGAGCACCACGGCGGCGTACGTCCCCATCCGGCCACCGTAGCCGTGCGAACGCGCCGAGAGCGCTGGCCGTCTGAATGCCCCGACGCGCTCGCTGCCGGTGCCCGGTGCCCGGTGGCCGTGCGGGCGTGCCGGCTCGGGGTGGAGGATGGCGGCATGGGACGGGCAACTGATCGACGGGGCGTACTCCGGATCGACCTGGACGCGGTGACCGCCGGACGCGGATCGGTCCGCCGACCGGACACGCTCGCCGTGGAGGAGCCGCTGGAGATCCGGGTCGGCGCGGCCGGCCCCGGCCGACGCCGGCCGCTCGCCGTCACCATGCGTACCCCCGGCGACGATCTGGACCTGGCCATCGGGTTCCTGCTGACGGAGGGGCTGATCCGGTCGACCGACGACGTGTTGACCGCGCAACTCTGCGCCGGCGCGGAGACGCCGAACACGTACAACGTGGTGGACGTGGTGCTCGCCCCCGGCGTACCGGAACCGACCACCGACCCGTCCCGGAACTTCTACACGACCAGCTCCTGCGGGGTCTGCGGCAAGGCCAGCATCGACGCGGTACGCACCCGGTCGCTCTTCCCGGTCGCGGCGGATCCGCTCAGCGTCCCGGCCACGCTGCTCGCCGAGCTACCCGACCGGTTGCGCGCCGCCCAGCGCGGCTTCGACCGGACCGGCGGGCTGCACGCGGCGGGGTTGTTCACCCCCGACGGCGAGCTGGTGGTGCTCCGGGAGGACGTGGGCCGGCACAACGCCGTGGACAAGGTGATCGGCTGGGCCGTGCGGGAACGACGGCTGCCGCTCGCCGGGCACCTGCTGCTGGTCTCCGGACGGGCCAGCTTCGAGTTGACCCAGAAGGCGTGGATGGCGGGGTTGCCGCTGCTGGCCGCGGTGTCCGCCCCGAGCACCCTCGCCGCGGAACTGGCCGACGAGGCGGGGATGACACTTGTCGGCTTCCTGCGCGGGCGGACCATGAACGTCTACACCGGGCCGCACCGGATCACGGTGGAGCAGCCAGCCTGACCCGGGTTGCCCGTCAGCGACCGATCCGGTCGATCAGGTCGAACAGGGCCAGCCGTGCGGCGGCATCACGGGCGATCAGGAAACCGGCGATGCCGAGGATCCAGCCCAACGCGCTGCCCGCCTTCGTGACGATCCAGGTGTTCAGGCGCGCCAGCACCGGCTCGACCAGTCGCGGGCGGGCCACCCTGGCACCCAGCAACAACACCGCCGGCAGCACCATGACCAGGCAGTACCCGGCAAGCAGCGCCGCCACGCTCGCCGCTCCCACCCCCGAGGTGGCCAGCAGACCCACCGCACCGAGGTACGGAAGCATGGTCGCCACCTCGGCAAGCGCCGCGAGCAGCGCGAGCCCGACCAACCACCGGGCCGAGGAATCTCCGGCGGTGGCCCGGTCCCGCCACCGCAACACACCACCTGTACGGGGACGCCGCTTGCCGTCGTAGCGGAAGCTGAGCGCCAGCATTCCCACGCCCAGGACGAGTTGCGCCCAGAGGACTCCCCGGTTGTCCAGGGCACCGCCCAGCACGTCGCCCAGCGCGCTGCCGCCCCAGACCAGCAGCAGACCAACCGCGAGGTAGAACACCGCGATGGTGGCGAGGTAGCCCAGGATCCGGCGAACGTTGACCGGCCCGGGGGCGAGCAACAACCAGACCGGGATGAAGAGGGTGCCGATGCTGGTGCTGTCGATCAACGCCAGCCCGGCCAGCGACAGCAGCAATTCGGGGGTCATGTCGTACCAACGCGGAGAACGGCCACGAGATCATTCTCCGGCGGCGGTGGCCCGTCCGCGTCGGCCGTGGACAGGAGCAACGCGTACATCCTTCGACGGAGGCGTCGCCGGAGGAGAACCGCCGACTATGCGGCGACGATCTCGACGGCACCGCGGGAGATCTTTACGTCGAACTCCATGCCGGTGCCCTTGGAGAGCTTGACGAGGGTCGCGATCGACGGCGGCTGGTCCCCTGATTCCAGTCGCGCGATGACCGACTGGGTCATCCCCACCTTGCGAGCGAGCGCGGTCTGGGTCAGCTGGTTTTCGGTGCGGTACCCCACGATACGGAGCGCGACTTCGCGCGCGAACGCTGTCCGATCCCATTCTGCGCGGATCACCGGATCCTGACGACTGGCATCGCCGATGACCTGCTGCGAGGTCTTGAGCTGGGAACGTTTCATCACTCCGCCTCCACGTCCTTGATCCTTCGCTCTGCGGCTGCGACGGCCCGGGCGAAGTTCCGCTGGCTGACGCTGGCTTCCGGGCCGATGGCGCCAACCACGAACGCCTCACCAACCTGTGTGTAGAAGACGCGCCACCGGCTACGCCCTCCACGTGGGCGTAGCTCACGCAGGTTGTCGGCGGTTCTGATCTTGCTGGAGTGCGGGTAGCCAAGATTGGGGCCGAGGCTCTCCAGCCTTCTATGGCGTGTCCGATTGCTGCCTGTTCGATCGCGGGTGTGGCTCGCAGCTCGGTCACGGCCTCCGGGTGAAAGAGGACTGACCAAAGCCGACTATAGCAAGATTGCGATAGAGCTGCCCGGGAGTCTCCGGCGGCCGGGCGGCAACTGGGAACCGGCTCGTCAGCGGCGGCCACGTCGGCTCCGTTTGCGAGGCCGGATGACGCCGGGCATCCCGACCGACGGCCAGCCGTCCAGCTCGGCCGGGGGCACGCCCCGCCGGAGCAGGTCGTCCAGAAGCAGGGCGAGCGAGTAGTCGGGGTGCAGGCTCAGCGTGCGTTCGAGCGCGACCGCCGCCAACGCGCCCTGTCCGGCGCGCCAGGCGGCGAACGCCAGCAGCGCACCCGGCGCAGCGGCCACCTCCGGCTCGGCGCGGCGCAACACGTCGGTCCAGAGGGCGATGTCCCGGTCCCGGCCGTCGGTGCGTTCCCACGCGTGATCGCGGACCGGCAGGTGGGTCATCAGCAGGCTCAACCAGGCCACCTCGTCATCGTCGAGCCGCTCGCCACGCCGCTGCCGGCGCTGGGCGTCGCGGACCGCCGCCACCCCGGCGGCGCGCAGCGCCCGCGCCCCGAGCAGGTCACTCTCGGGTGCCTGCTCGATCAGCTCGGCCAGCCTCTGCTCGGCGCGGGCGGTGGCCGCGCGGGCCGCCTCCCGGGCCGGGCCGTCCATCGGTGCCACCTGCGCCACCAGGGCGGCTCGGTCGGGGAGCGCGACCTGACCGGCGAAGACCGCCGAGGCGGTCAACCGGTTGACGGTCGGGTCGTAGCGCCGGCCCTCGGGCGGGCAGCAGTCGGGCTCGGTGCAGAGATAGGACCACCACCGGCCGTCGGTCACCCGCAGCGCGTCGAGCACGTCCATCCCGCCGGCGCTCAGTGCGGCGCGCACCGCGTCCACAGCCGGCGTCACCCGATCGGGTTGCCCGTAGCCGACCACGGTCGCGGCCTCCGCGCCCTGCCGGCGGATCACAGCAGCCAGGTGTCGGGCCCGCTCGACCTGGTCGGTCGACGGGTCGGGCAGGTCCGCACGAGCGGCGAAGATGATCTGCCGACCGAGCAACGCCACGGCGACCACGCTGTCGGTGGGATGAAAGCCGAGCAGGTACGGCACCGCGGCGATCAGGTCGGCGGGTGAGCGGACGGCGAGCTGGGGGCGTTCGGTCGAGGTCATGCCGGAAGCCTGCGGCGGGCGTACCGGGCCGTGCCACCCCTGTGGACGACACGCGGCTTATCCACAGTTACTGACCGTGTTTTCCCTGCTCACGCCACACCTACGGGTGCCGAAAGAGCGCCGATGTGATCAGGCGACACCTGGCTGTCGTAAGGAGCGGTTACCGTGCGCTGATGGACCTGGCGTACCTGCGCGCGCATCCGGCACACCTCCCGACCTTCCGGACCCATCAGCGGCTCCGGGAGACGCCGGTCGCCGGTGGAAACATCTGCGCTGCCGCCCGGCTCACCCTCGACGACGGCCACTCCGTCTTCGCCAAGTCCTGGCCCGAAGGCGCCGACCGACCGCCGCCGGAGGGCTTCTTCGCCGCCGAGGCCGCCGGCCTGCGCTGGCTGCGGGAGGCGGGCGCGGTCGGCGTACCCGAGGTGATCGTGGTGCTGCCGGAGCTGCTGGCGCTCGACTGGGTGGAGCCCGGCGAACCGACGCCGGAGGCCGCGGAGCGCTTCGGCCGGGAGTTGGCCGGGCTGCACCGGGCGGGCGCGACCGCCTTCGGTGCCACCTGGCCCGGGTTCATCGGCTCGCTCCCACAGGACAACTCCCTCACCGGCGGGCGCTGGTCGACCTGGTTCGCCGAGCGGCGCCTCGTCCCCTACCTGCGACGCTCGGTCGACGGTGGCGCGCTGACCAGCGCCGATGCCGCTCTGGTCGAGCAGGTGATCGGTCGCCTCGACGGGCTCGGCGGCGACGAGCCGCCCGCGCGCATCCACGGCGACCTGTGGCCGGGCAACGTGCTGTGGGGGGCCGGCGACCGGGTCTGGCTCGTCGACCCGGCAGCGCACGGTGGGCACCGGGAAACGGATCTCGCCCAGCTCGCCCTCTTCGGCGGCATTCCCCACCTGGATCGGGTGCTGGCCACCTACCAGGAAAGTTGGCCACTACTGGACGGCTGGCGTGACCGGGTGCCCCTGCATCAGCTGCATCTGCTGCTCGTGCACACCGCACTCTTCGGCGTCAGCTTCCGAGATGTGGTCGTCCAGACCGCCCGTGGCGTCCTGAGCCGGGCCGAGCGCGCTACGGTCGACAGGTGAGCGTCGCCCCGGGGACCGACGGCGTCCTCGTCGACCGGTACGGCCGTGTCGCCCGGGACCTACGCGTGTCCCTCACCGACAAGTGCAACCTGCGCTGCACCTACTGCATGCCGGCCGAAGGGCTGCCCTGGCTGGCCGGCCCCGAGCTGCTTTCCGACGAGGAGATCGTCCGACTGGTCCGGGTGGCTGTCGAGCTGCTCGGCGTGACCGAGGTGCGGTTCACCGGCGGTGAACCGCTGATCCGACCCGGGCTGGTCGACATCGTGACGGCGGTCGCCGCCCTCGAACCCCGCCCCCGGGTCTCGCTGACCACCAACGGCATCGGCCTGGACCGACTGGCCCCGACGTTGCGGGCGGTCGGCCTGGACCGGGTGAACGTCTCACTGGACACCCTGGACCCGGACCGGTTCACCAAGCTGACCCGCCGCCCTCGCCTCGACGCGGTGCTGGCCGGGCTCGCCGGAGCGGCGGCAGCCGGTCTCAATCCTGTGAAGATCAATTCAGTGTTGATGCGTGGTGTCAACGAGGACGAGGCGCCAGCGCTGCTCCGCTTCGCCCTCGATCACGACTACCAGCTGCGGATCATCGAGCAGATGCCGTTGGACGCCCAGCACGGTTGGGCACGCGACACCATGGTCACCGCCGAGGAGATCCTGGCGTCCCTGCGTACCGTGTTCGATCTGAGCCCCGACCCGGCCGAGCGCGGCGCGGCACCGGCGGAGACCTGGCTGGTCGACGGAGGCCCCGCCCGGGTCGGTGTGATCGCCAGCGTCACCCGCCCCTTCTGCGGGGACTGCGACCGCACCCGACTGACCGCCGACGGTCAGGTCCGCGCCTGCCTCTTCGCCACGGAAGAATCGGATCTGCGCGCCGCGCTGCGCACCGGCGCGGACGACGACGAGTTGGCCCGGCGTTGGCGTACCGCGATGTGGGGCAAGCGCGCCGGGCACGGCATCGACGACCCCACCTTCCTCCAGCCGACCCGCCCGATGTCCGCGATCGGAGGCTGAGCGTGGAGGGGACACCGCTGACCGTCCGCTACTTCGCGGGCGCCCGCGCCGCCGTCGGCCACGCCGAGGAGGCCATCCCCGCCGGGCGGACACTCGACGACCTCACGACCGAGCTGACCCAGCGCCACGGCGACCGACTGGCCGCCGTGCTGCGGGTGGCGAGTTTCCTCGTGAACGGCGTCACCTGTCATGATCGTCAGGCACCCCTGCCAGCCGGGGCCACGATCGACGTCCTGCCCCCGTTCGCGGGCGGCTGAGGGAGGCGCACACATGATGGCGGTTCTGGGGTTCGTGGCTGTCCTCGCGCTGGTCACCGGTCTCATCCACCTCTATCTGTGGAAGCGGCTCGTTCGGGACACCACCACGCCGGGCCGCTGGCGACGGATCGGCGGGATCGCCGCCCTGGTGCTGGCCCTGCTCGTGCCGGTCACCATGGCCGGGACGCAGGCCGGGCTCTACTGGATCGCCTGGCCGGGCTACCTGTGGCTCGCGCTGATGTTCTACCTCCTGGTCGTACTGGTCGTGCTGGAAGTCCCGATGCTTGTCGCCCGGCTGGTGCTGCGCCGCCGGGTGGTCGCCGCGGAGCCGACCACCGCCGCGCCCGAGCCGGTGCTGGTCGGTGCCGCCGGGCCGACCGAGCCGCCGGCCGCCGGCGCCGTCGCGGCACCGGACCACGACCCGTCCCGTCGGTTGCTGCTGGCCCGTGGGGCGGCCATCTTCGCCGGCCTCACCGCCACCGGCACCGTGGGGTACGGCGTTCGCACCGCGCTCGGCCCACCCCACCTCGACCGGGTGCGGATCCCGCTCGCCAAACTCCCCCGCAGCATGGACGGCCTGCGCATCGCCACCGTCTCCGACATCCACCTCGGCCCGCTGCGCGGCCGGGCGCACACCGAGCGGATCGTCGCCGCGATCAACCGGCTCGACGCGGACATCGTGGCTGTCGTCGGTGACCTGGTCGACGGGTCCGTCGCCGAGCTCGGCTCGGCCGCCGCGCCCCTGCGTGACCTGCGCTCCCGCTACGGCAGCTTCTTCGTCACCGGCAACCACGAGTACTACTCCGGCGTGGAGGAGTGGGTCCAGGAGGTCGACCGGCTCGGTCTGCGGGTGCTGCAGAACAGGCGGCAGGAGATCCAGGCCCGGGGCGGTGTGCTCGACCTGGCAGGCGTGAACGACCTGGACGCGACCGGCGGCACCGGCCTCGCCGCCGGGCCGGACTTCGCCGCCGCCCTCGGTGACCGCGACCCGAGCCGACCCGTGGTCCTGCTCGCCCACCAGCCGCTGGCGGCCAAGGAGGCGGCCCGGTACGGCGTCGACCTGCAACTGTCCGGGCACACCCACGGCGGGCAGATGATGCCGTTCAACCTGGCCGTCGGGCTGGAGCAGCCGGTGGTCAGCGGGCTCGGCGAGGTCGACGGCACCAAGGTCTACGTGACCAACGGCGCCGGTTTCTGGGGGCCCCCGGTCCGGGTCGGGGCGGAGCCGCAGATCAGTCTGGTCGAGCTGCGCTCGGCATAGCGGAGGTCACGTCCGCGCGTGGCGGCGGGTGGCCGGCGCGGCGGGCGTGACAGGATGCGGCGTGCCCCCGTTCAGCGCCGTACCCCCCGGTGGCCTACCGCCATTCGTCGCGGACCTGCACATCCACTCGAAGTACTCGCGCGCGTGCAGCCGTGACCTCACACTGCCGAACCTCGCGTGGTGGGCCCGGCGTAAGGGCATCGGCCTGCTCGGCACCGGCGACTTCACCCACCCCGCCTGGTACGACCACCTGCGGGAGACGCTGCGCCCGGCCGAACCGGGGCTCTACCGGCTCGACCCGGAGGCGGAACGGGACGTCGCCCGTCGGCTGCCACCCCGACTCGCGCAGACCGCGGAGGCGGACCCGGTCCGTTTCATGCTGAGCGTGGAGATCTCCACCATCTACAAGCGGGACGACCGGACCCGCAAGGTGCACCACCTGATCTATCTGCCGGATCTGGACGCGGTGGCCCGGTTCAACACCGCGCTGGGCCGGATCGGCAACCTCGGCTCCGACGGCCGGCCGATCCTCGGGCTCGACTCCCGCGACCTGCTGGAGATCACCCTGGAGGCCAGCCCGGACGGATACCTGGTGCCGGCTCACATCTGGACCCCCTGGTTCTCCGCGCTGGGCTCGAAGTCCGGCTTCGACGCGATCGCGGACTGCTACGCCGACCTGGCCGAGCACATCTTCGCGGTGGAGACCGGGCTCTCCTCCGACCCCGCCATGAACTGGCGGGTCGGCAGCCTGGACGGCTACCAACTGGTGTCGAACTCGGACGCCCACTCGCCACCGGCCCTCGGCCGGGAGGCGACCGTGCTGACCGTGGAACGCGACTACTTCGCCGTTCGGGAGGCGCTGCGTACCGGTGACGGCCTGGCCGGCACGATCGAGTTCTTCCCGGAGGAGGGCAAGTACCACGCGGACGGGCACCGGCTGTGTGGGGTCAACTGGTCTCCGGAACGTACCCGGGCCGCCGGCGGGCGCTGCCCCGAGTGCGGTAAACCCCTCACCGTGGGCGTCCTCAGCCGGATCGAGGAGTTGGCGGACCGCCCGGACGGGCACCGGCCGGCGCACGCACGGGACGTCACCCACCTGGTGCCGCTGGCCGAGATCCTCGGCGAGATCAACAAGGTGGGCGCCCGGTCGAAGAAGGTCGAGGGGCGGCTCAACGAGCTGCTGGCCACGCTCGGCCCCGAGCTGGAGATCCTGACCACGACGCCGCTGACCGAGGTCGCGCAGGCCGGCGGTGAGCTGCTCGCGGAGGGCATCGGGCGGCTGCGGCGCGGCGACGTCCGCCGGGTGCCCGGTTACGACGGCGAGTACGGCGTGATCACGCTCTTCGACCCGGCCGAGTTGGGCGCGCAGGAGACGCTGTTCGACGTACCGGTGCCGGCGCAGCGACGACCCGCGGAGTCGGCTCCCCGGGTCCCGGCCAAGCGCCCGGCGGCGACGAAGGCGGAGCCGAAGCGGAAGCCGGTCCCGGCACCCGCGCCGCCGATCGCGTCGCCGCCGTCTCCGCACGAGCCGTTCGAGCCGATGCTCTCCGGCATGGAGGAGGTCGGCACCGGCCTGCTGGACCGACTGGACGCCATGCAGCGGGTGGCCGCCTCCGCGCCCGGCGGTCCGCTGCTCATCGTGGCCGGTCCGGGCACCGGCAAGACCAGGACGCTCACCCACCGGATCGCGTACCTCTGCGCGGAGCTGAACGTCTTCCCCGAGCACTGCCTCGCGATCACGTTCACCCGGCGGGCCGCCGAGGAGCTGCGGCACCGACTCGACGGCCTGCTCGGCCCGGTCGCCGAGGACGTCACAGTGGGTACGTTCCACGCGTTGGGGTTGACCATCCTGCGGGAGAACGCCGGCGCGGCGGGTCTCCCGGCGGACTTCCGGATCGCCGACGACGCCGAGCGAGCGGCAGCACGCACCGAGGCCGGCGACGACAGCGCCGCGTACGTGTCGCTGCTGCGCAAGCAGGACCTGGTCGACCTGGACGAACTGGTGACCCTGCCGGTGGAGCTGCTGCGGGCCGACCGGAAGTTGGTCGAACGGTACCGGGACCGCTGGCGGTGGATCTTCGTCGACGAGTACCAGGACGTCGACGAGGTGCAGTACGAGCTGCTGCGGCTGCTCAGCCCAGCCGACGGCAACCTCTGCGCGATCGGCGACCCGGACCAGGCCATCTACTCGTTCCGGGGCGCCGACGTCGGCTACTTCCTGCGCTTCTCCGAGGACTTCACCGACGCCCGACTGGTCCGGCTCAACCGCAACTACCGCTCGTCGGCCCCGATCCTGGCCGCCGCCGTGCAGGCCATCGCGCCGTCCTCGCTGGTCCGGGGTCGACGACTGGACCCGGCCCGGCTCGACCCGGAGGCACCGCTGGTCGGGCGCTACCCGGCGGCGTCGGTGACCGAGGAGGCCGACTTCGTGGTGCGTACCGTCGACGATCTGGTCGGCGGATTGTCGCACCGTTCGCTGGACTCGGGCCGCATCGACGGCCGGTCCACCTCGCTGTCGTTCTCCGACATCGCCGTGCTGTACCGCACCGACGCGCAGGCCGCCCCGATCGTGGACGCCCTGACCCGGGCGAACATCCCCGTGCAGAAGCGTTCCCACGACCGGCTTCGGGACCGGCCCGGGGTGGCTGCTGCCATCGCCCGCGAGCTACGGCACGCCGACGGTCTGGCCGGCCCACTGGCCGCCCGGGTGCGGCTGGCCGGTCAGGTGGTCGCCGAGCGGTTCGCCGTGCCCACCCTGGACGGTGCCGGCAGCACCGTCCGTCCCGAGGATGTCCGCTCGGCCGTGGACCTGCTGACCCCGCTGGCCCGACGCTGCGGTGACGACCTGGAGGCCTTCCTGTCGCAGTTGGCCACCGGCGCGGAGGTGGACGCGCTCGACCCGCGTGCCGAGGCGGTCACGCTGCTCACCCTGCACGCCGCGAAGGGCCTGGAGTTCCCGGTGGTCTTCCTGGTCGGTGTCGAGGACGGGCTGTTGCCGCTGCGCTGGCCGGGCTCGACGCCCGACGAGGACGCCGTCGCCGAGGAGCGCAGGCTCTTCTTCGTCGGCCTGACCCGGGCCCAGGACCGGCTGTACGTCAGTCACGCCGCCCGCCGCACCCGGCACGGCACCGAGCGCGACTGCGCACCGTCGCCTTTCCTCAACACCATCGACCCGGGCCTCTTCGAACGCTTCGGCGAAGCCGAACCCCGCCGCCCCAAGGACCGCCAACTCCGCCTGATCTGACCCCCGGTCCCCCACGCCCCACGCCAGGGCGGGGGCGGTCAGTCAAGGAGGATGGCAAGCCAGGCGCCCAGCAGCAGGGCCGGGCCAAGGGGCAGCAGGGTGTTCCGGTGCACCTTTCGGGCGGCGAGCAGGCCGAGCACCAGACCGCCGTGCAGCACGTGCGGCAGGAGCAGCCCGGCCAGCAGGGCGTCCCACCCCAGCCAGCCGAGCGGCAGGCCGAGGACGGCGGCGAGTTTTACGTCCCCGAAGCCCAGCCGTGAGGCGGGCAGCAGAGCCAGCAGCACGTGCGCCGCGCCCGCGACCGCCGCACCTCCCAACGCGCCGAGCAGCCGGCCGGGAGTGCCGGACAGCAGCGCCGCGGTGGTCAGACCCCCGAGGGCCAGCAACCCGGCGACGAGCACCAGCGGGTCGGGCAGCCGCAGGCAGGCCAGGTCGACCCGCGCCAGCACCAGGCCGACCGCCGCGACCGCGAGGAAGACCGGCAGCGCCGGGTCGTCACCCACGGCGATGGCAAGGCCGGCAAAGGCGCTGCCCGCCACCATCGGGTCGACCCAGGGACGTCGGACCGGCTGCGGCCCTGGAAACGCCCATGGCCGGGCGTCCGCCGTGGCGAAGCGCCGCGACACCAGGGGTACGACGAGGCCGACCAGCGCGCCGAGCAGCGCGATCGACACCAGTGCGGCGGCCGACATGGGCCGGACGTTACTGGCGGTCGCGCTCCGGCGTGTCCCCCGATCGTGATCCCGTGCCCGCCCGACGCGGCCGTTCGGTGGTCACCACCAGGGCGACACCGGCGACGATGACAGCACCGCCGAGCAGCACCTGCGGGGTGATCGGCTCGGCCACCAGCAGCGCGCCGAGCGCCACCGCGACCGCCGGGTTCACGTAGGCGTACGTCGACACCAGCGAGATCGGCGCGTTGTGCAGCAGCCAGACGTACGCGGTGAAGGCCACCAGCGAGCCGGCCACCATGAGGTAGCCCAGCGCCAACCAGGACCGGGTGCTCACCGCCGCCGGATGGAAGTCGGCCAGTTCGCCCCGACCGGCGGCCAGGGCCACCAGCACCAGCGCGCCGGCCATCATCTCGTACACCGTGGCCACGAACGGGTCGGCGGGCATCCGGATCCGTCCGGACAGGAAGGACCCGACCGACCAGGAGGTGGCCGCCGCCACCACGGTCAACGCCCCGAGCAGCGGCACCGCTGCCGAACTACCGCCCGGCAGCATCAGCAGGATGAGGCCGACGAAGCCCAGGGTGACCCCGGCGAACGTCCAGATCGGCGGCCGGTCCCCGGTGGCCGAGCGCAACAGCACCACCAGCAGCGGCACCGTGGCCAACAGCAGCGCGGCGATCCCGGACGGCACCGCCACTCCCGGCGGCCCCGATTCGGCGAGCACCACCAGGCCGTTGCCAGCGGTGAGCAGGAGCACCCCGACCAACGCGGCCGAGCCGAGTTGCCGTCGGTCCACCCGCAGCGCGCCGGGGCCTCGACGCAGTCGCAGCACCACCGCAAGGACCAGGCCGGCCACGGCGAACCGGAGGGCGGCCGACAGCAGCGGAGGCATCGTCTCCACGGTGATCCGGATGGCCAGATAGGTCGACCCCCACAGTACGTAGACCACGATCAACGCGGTCCAGATCAGGGTCGGCGTGCTGCTGGCACGACGGCCGGCGAAGGCCGTGGTGCTCGGTGGAGGTGAGCTCATCAGTGGACCACGCTACGGTGGCCCGGAGTCCGCGTCGCGGTTTGGTGGCCGGCTTCTCACCACTTGTGCAGGAGGGCGGCATGACGAACTACGGACAACCGGGGAGCGGCCACCCAGGGCCGTGGCGTGGGCAAAGGCCCGACGAGACGCCCGGTCGACCGGCGCAGCAGCCCTACCCGCCCGCGTCGGAGCCCTACCCGCCGGCGATCCCGTCGTACCCGCCCGCACCGCAGGGGCGACCCGGACCG
>NZ_QGSY01000089.1 GCF_003857035.1 Micromonospora arida | reverse complement strand
GGAAGGCAGGGGGTCAGGTTTGGGCGATCAGGTCCAGGACGTCGGACAGGGCCTTCGGCTCGCTGAGCATCGGCCAGTGCCCGGTGGGCAGCTCGTGCAGCTGGCCGTCGGCCAGGCCGGTGAAGAACGGATGCTCCTGTTGGATCATCTGCCGCACCACGCTGAGCGGGAAGGTGCTGGCGACCAGCGCGGTCGGCACCGGGCGCCCGCCGGTGCGTCGGACCGGGTCGGTGGCGGCCCGCAGAGGTTGCGGGGTGGCCCGGGTGCGCAGCAGCGCGAGCGTCGGCTCGTCCAGGCCGGCCAGGTTGGTCGGGTCGGCGGCCGGGTCCCAGGCCGGCGGCGGCAGCAGGTGCCCGGTGCCGATCGCGGCGCGTAACCGCTGCTGCTCCTCCGGCGGCAGCGTGTCGAACTGCGCCGTGTCGTCCGGCAACGGCCCACTCTCCACGTAGACGATCCGGGCGATCCGGTCCGGGATGCGGTCCACCGCCTGGGCGGCCGGCATCCCCCCGCCGGAGTGCCCGACCAGCAGTACGTCGCGCAGGTCCTCGACCTCGATCAGTCGGACGATGTCGGTGGTGTGCGTGTCCAGGCTGACCTCCGGCCCGGCGAGGTGGTCGCGTTCGGCCACCCCGGTCAGCGTCATCGGATGGACCTCGTGCCCCTGCGACCGCAGCGCGACGGTCACGTCCCGCCACGCCCAGGCACCCAGCCAGAATCCCGGCACCAGCACGAATGTCGCCATCTGTGGCTCCTTCTCTCGGCTACCGACAGACCGTACGATCTATTCCGGACAGGATCCGCCCGGTTTGAAGGAGTGGCCCGTGTCACATCCCGCGGGGCGGGTGCTGGCTCTGCTCGAACTGCTGCAGACCCGGCACCGGTCGACGGCCGCCGAACTCGCCGGCCACCTCGGGGTGGACGAGCGGACCGTGCGCCGGTACGCGACCACACTTGTGGAGCTGGGCATTCCCGTCACCGCCGACCGGGGCCGCCACGGCGGCTACCGGCTGCACTCCGGTTACAAGCTGCCGCCGCTGATGCTCACCGACGACGAGGCGGTGGCGGTGCTGCTCGGCCTCGTCGTCGCCGAACGGGTCGGGCTCGCCACCGAGCAGCCCGCCACCGCCAGCGCGCTGGCGAAGATCCGCCGGGTGCTGCCGGCGGCGCTCGCCGACCGGCTCGCCGCCGTCCAGGAGCACCTGGGTTTCACCCTGCGTCGTCCGGAGCCGGAGCGCGGACCGGCGTCCGGCACCCTGCTCGCACTGGCGTCGGCCACCCGGCACCGGCAGCGCGTGGCGCTGGACTACCGCTCCTGGCGGGGCGAGCAGTCGCACCGCGAACTCGACCCGTACGGGCTGGTCTTCCACGCCGGCCGTTGGTACGTCACCGGCCACGACCACCGGCGCGGGGAGATCCGCACCTTCCGACTGGACCGGATCGGCGCGGTGACGCCCGGCGTGGCGACGTTCACCGTGCCGGACGGCTTCGAGGCGGTGGCCTGGGTGACCCGGTCGCTGGCCGGCGTGCCGTACACGCACGAGGTGGAGGTCGTGCTGGAGACCGACCTGGTCGCCGCCCGCCGCCGCATCCCGCCCAGCGTGGCCGAGTTGACCGCCACCACCGACGGGGTGCTGCTGCGGGCCCGAGCGGAGAGCCTGCCCGGGATGGCGGCGATGCTCGCCGGGATGGGGTGTCCGTTCACCGTGCGGCATCCGGACGCGCTGCGTGCCGCAGTGGCCGAACACGCCAGCCGGTTGGCGGACTGGGCCGCTCGGCCAGCAGGTGGACAGCCGCCCTCCCCGCGCCGCCCGCTGGACTAGGCTGCCGGCGATGGACGAGGTGACCCGAATTCCGGTCGGCGGCGAGCGGCCGTACGACGTCTTGGTGGGACGTGACCTGCTGGGTGCGCTGCCTGGCCTGCTGCCCGGCGCGACCCGGGTGGCGGTGCTGCACGCGCCTCCGCTCAAGGCCCTCGCGGACGCGCTCGGCGAACGCCTGCGCGCGGCCGGCGTCGAGCCACTGCCGATCGAGGTGCCCGACGCCGAGTCGGGGAAGCACATCGAGGTGGCCGCCTCCTGTTGGGACCGGCTCGGAGCGGCCGGCTTCACCCGTACCGACGCGGTGGTCGGGGTGGGCGGCGGCGCGGTGACCGACCTGGCCGGCTTCGTCGCGGCCTGCTGGTTGCGGGGTGTGCGTTGGGTGCCGGTGGCGACCTCGCTGCTGGGCATGGTGGATGCCGCGGTGGGTGGCAAGACGGGCATCAACACGGCCGCCGGCAAGAACCTGGTGGGTGCGTTCCACCCGCCGGTCGGGGTGCTGGCCGACCTGGCCACTCTGGACAGCCTGCCCGCGGTCGACCTGGCGGCCGGGTTGGCCGAGGTCGTCAAGTGCGGGTTCATCGCCGACCCGACGATCCTGGATCTCATCGAGAACGACCCGGAGGCCGCCACCGACCCCCGTGGGCCGGTGAGCCGGGAGCTGATCGAGCGGGCCATCCGGGTCAAGGCCGACGTGGTCGCCGGCGACCTGCGCGAGTCGGGCCTGCGGGAGGTGCTCAACTACGGTCACACCCTGGCCCACGCCATCGAGCAGAACGAGGGCTACCGCTGGCGGCACGGTCACGCCGTCGCCGTCGGTCTGGTGTACGCGGCCACGCTGGCCCGGCTCGCCGGGCGGCTGGACGCGGCGACCGCCGACCGACACCGGGTCACGCTGAGCGCTCTGGGCCTGCCGGTGAGCTACCCGGCCGACGCCTGGCCGCAGCTGTTGGCCGCGATGCGGGTGGACAAGAAGACCCGGGGCAGTCGGCTGCGCTTTGTGGTGCTCGACGGGCTGGCCCGCCCGGCGATGCTGGAGGGCCCCGACGACGCGTTGCTGGAGGCCGCCTACCGCGAGGTGGCCACCCCGTGAGCGCGAGGAGTGAGTTGGGTTTGCGAGCCCCGCAGTCGCGAACGAAAGAAAGCGCCGCGTGAAGGTCTACGTGTTGAACGGGCCGAACCTGGGCCGGCTGGGCACCCGTGAGCCCGACGTGTACGGCGCGACCAGCTACGCGGACCTGGTGGCGCTCTGTGAGAGCACCGGTCGGGAGCTGGGGCTGGCGGTGACGGTCCGGCAGACCGACGCGGAGCACGAGCTGCTCGGCTGGCTGCACACGGCGGCCGACGAGGGCGCCGCGGTCGTGCTCAACCCGGCCGCCTGGTCGCACTACTCCTACGCGGTGCGGGACGCCTGCGCCATGCTGCGGGGGCCGCTGGTGGAGGTGCACATCTCCAACATCCACACCCGTGAGGAGTTCCGGCACCACTCGGTGGTGTCGGCGGTGGCGACCGGGGTGATCTGCGGTCTGGGCATTGACGGTTATCGTCTCGCACTGCACCATCTGGCTACCCGCTGAGCGCCCGCCCCGAGCGGGGACCGGGCGATTCGACGCAGCTAGTAGACTCGCAGGGTCTGTCCGCCAATTGATGATCAAGGCAGGAAATGGCCTCCACCAACGACCTCAAAAACGGCCTGGTACTCAACCTGGACGGCGAGCTCTGGGCCGTCGTCGAGTTCCAGCACGTCAAGCCCGGTAAGGGTGGTGCCTTCGTGCGCACCACGCTGAAGAACGTGCTGTCCGGGAAGGTGGTCGACAAGACCTTCAACGCGGGCACCAAGGTCGAAACCGCGACCGTTGACAAGCGCACGATGCAGTACCTGTACGCCGACGGTGAGGACTTCGTCTTCATGGATCTGGAGACCTTCGACCAGATCACCGTGCCCGGTGGCACCGTCGGTGAGGCAGCCAACTACCTGCTGCCCGAGGCGGAGGCGACCGTCGCCCAGCACGAGGGTGTGCCGCTCTACATCGAGCTGCCCACCAGCGTCGTGCTGGAGGTCACCTACACCGAGCCGGGCCTGCAGGGCGACCGTTCGACCGGCGGCACCAAGCCGGCGACCGTGGAGACCGGCGCCACCGTGCCGGTTCCGCTGTTCATCACCACCGGCGAGAAGATCAAGGTCGACACCCGCGACGGCCGTTACCTCGGCCGCGCCTGATGGCTGAGGGTTCCAAGCAGCAGATGCCGGCGCGCCGCAAGGCGCGCAAGCGGGCGCTGGATGTCCTTTACGAGGCCGACCTGCGGGACAAGCCTCCGGTGGAGGTGCTCGCCGGCTACGTGCAGCGGATCGAGCAGCCCCGACCGGAGCACCTGGGCTACGCGGTGGGCCTGGTCGAGGGGGTTGCCGAGCACCTCAACCGGATCGACGAGCTGATCGCCAGTTACGCCGAGGGTTGGACGCTGGAGCGGATGCCGGTCGTCGACCGTAATCTGGCCCGGATCGCCGTCTACGAGTTGCTCTACGTCGACGAGATCGACGACGCGGTGGCGATCAGCGAGGCCGTGGAGCTGGCTCGGCAGATGTCGACCGACGACTCGCCGCGCTTCCTCAACGGGGTGCTCGGCCGGATCGCCGAGTACGCCACCCGCTGAGCGTCCGCACCGAACACCGCAAATCCGAAAGGGCCCGTGCCAGTCGGCACGGGCCCTTTCGGTGAAGCGGCAGATCAGGTGGAGCGGCAGATCAGGAGGCGAAGAACGCCCGGGGGTCGGCCACCAGCACGCCGTGCTCGGTGAGCCGCTCGATCAGGCCCGACGGTGAGGCGTCGTAGACGATCGCGAGCGCCCGCAGGTCGTCGGCGCGGATGGAGAGCACCCGGCCGTTGTAGTCGCCGCGCTGCTGCTGGATGGCGCGGGCGTAGCGGGCGACGTAGGCCAGGTCCTCGGAGGCCTCGTCGTAGAGCCGCTCCAGGTCCAGGACAATCTTGCTGGTGGGCTCGTGACGGACGCCACTGCCGTCAGGCAGCAGTTCCGAGACGGGTACGCGGTAGAACTCGGCCAACTCGGCCAGACGGGACACCGTCACGGCCCGGTCGCCACGCTCGTACGAGCCGACCACCACGGCCTTCCACCGCCCGTTCGACTTCTCCTCCACACCCTGCAGGGAGAGACCCTGCTGCTGGCGGATGGAGCGCAGGCGGGCGCCCAGAGACTTGGCGTATTCAGAGGGCATTCGGACACTCCCAGTGCTGCTCGGGGTTCTCCCGTCGATCGCTACGGAGCGTGACGGTACGGGGAATGCGACACGTGGTCAAGTGGTCGTGCCCCTCCCGTTGCGGAGCGTCCGGGGAGTTTTCTCCTTTTCCGGTGCCTGACCCGGTGGTCAGCGGCCGCCGTCCATCACCCCGGTGACCACTGGTAACGTGGCACAAGCCCCGGCCCAGGTCCGCTGAGCGGTCCGGCCGGAGGTGCCCGACATCCTTTAACGACCCGTCCCGTGAGGCGGGGAAGGAGGTCCGCCGTGGCATACCCACCGGCTGCCCGCTCGTCACCACCGCAACAACCCTCGGTGAAGGTGATCCTCGCCAGCGCCGACGTGCAACGCGTGGTCGACCGCATCGCCCACCAGATCCTGGAGAAGACCCAGGGTGCCGCCAACACGGTGCTGCTGGGGATTCCCACCCGGGGCACCCCGCTCGCCCGGCGGCTCGCCGACCGGATCAGCACCTTCGAGGACGTCGCCGTTCCGGTCGGTGTGCTCGACATCACCCTGTACCGCGACGACCTCCGTCGGCACGCCACCCGCGCGGTGGGTCCGACCGAGCTGCCTCCCGGCGGGATCGACGGCAAACGGGTCATCCTGGTCGACGACGTGCTCTTCTCCGGCCGCACCGTCCGGGCCGCGCTCGACGCGCTCAACGACGTGGGCCGCCCGGCCTCGGTGCAGCTCGCCGTCCTGGTCGACCGGGGCCACCGGGAGTTGCCCATCCGCGCCGACTACGTCGGCAAGAACATCCCGACCTCGCTCGCCGAGAGCGTCAAGGTGACGCTCGCCGAGATCGACGGGACGGACGAGGTCAAGCTCTACGGGGGACCTGCCTCATGATCAAACATCTGCTCTCCGGCGGGGACCTGGACGTCGACACCGCCACCGAGATCCTGGACACCGCCGCCGAGATGGCCACCGTCGCCGGCCGGGAGATCAAGAAGCTTCCGGCGCTGCGCGGACGGACCGTGGTGAACCTCTTCTACGAGGACTCCACGCGTACCCGGATCTCCTTCGAGGCGGCGGCGAAGCGGCTCAGCGCCGACGTGATCAACTTTTCCGCGAAGGGGTCCAGCGTCACCAAGGGTGAGAGCCTGAAGGACACGGCGTTGACCCTGCAGGCCATGGGCGCGGACGCCGTGGTCATCCGACACCCCGCCTCCGGCGCGCCGCACCGCCTGGCCAACTGGGTGGACGGGTCGGTGGTCAACGCCGGCGACGGCACCCACGAGCACCCCACCCAGGCGCTGCTGGACGCGTACACGATGCGGGCCCGGCTGGGCCGGCTCGCCGGCCTGTCGGTCGCGGTGGTCGGGGACGTGCTGCACTCCCGGGTGGCCCGCTCCAACGTGCTGCTGCTCTCCACCCTCGGCGCCAAGGTCACCCTGGTCGGCCCGCCGACCCTCATCCCGGTCGACATCGCGGGCGCCCTCGCGCCCGGCACCGACGTCTCCTACGACCTCGACTCCGTCCTGCCGAACGTGGACGTGGTGATGATGCTGCGCGTGCAGCGGGAGCGGATGAACGACTCCTACTTCCCCTCCGCGCGCGAGTACGCCCGCCGCTACGGGCTGGACGGGCCGCGGATGCGCCGGCTGCCCGAGCACGCGATCGTCATGCACCCCGGCCCGATGAACCGGGGGATGGAGATCACCCCCGAGGTCGCCGACTCACCCCGCTCCACCATCGTCGAACAGGTCACCAACGGGGTTTCCGTGCGGATGGCTGTCCTTTACCTGCTGCTCGGAGGGAACAACCGGTGACCGCGTACCTGATCACCAGCGTGAGTGTCGTCGGCGCCGCGCCGACCGACCTGCTGATCCGCGACGGCGTGATCGCCGAGGTCGGTCCCGGCCTGACCGCGCCGGACGCCACAGTCGTCGACGGCACCGGCCTGGTCGCCCTGCCCGGCCTCGTCGATCTGCACACCCACCTGCGCGAGCCCGGTCGGGAGGACGCCGAGACCGTCGAGTCCGGTTCCCGGGCGGCAGCGCTGGGCGGCTACACGGCGGTCTGCGCGATGGCCAACACCTCCCCGGTGGCGGACACCGCCGGCGTGGTCGAGCAGGTCTGGCGGCTCGGCCGCGAGGCAGCCCTGGTCGACGTGCAGCCGATCGGCGCGGTCACCGTCGGGCTGGCCGGCGAGCGGCTGGCCGAGCTGGGCGCGATGGCCGACTCGGCGGCCCGGGTGCGGATCTTCTCCGACGACGGGCACTGCGTCGCCGACCCGAAGTTGATGCGCCGAGCCCTGGAGTACGTCAAGGCGTTCGACGGGATCATCGCCCAGCACGCCGAGGAGCCCCGGCTCACCGAGGGCGCCCAGATGCACGAGGGCGAGGTCTCCACCCGGCTCGGCCTGATCGGCTGGCCGGCGGTCGCCGAGGAGGCGATCATCGCCCGGGACGTGCTGCTCGCCGAGCACGTGGGCAGCCGGCTGCACGTCTGCCACGTCTCCACCGCCGGCAGCGTCGAGGTGCTGCGCCAGGCAAAGGCGCGCGGGGTACGCGTGACCGCCGAGGTGACCCCGCACCACCTGCTGCTCACCGACGAACGGGCGGAAACCTACGACCCGGTCTACAAGGTGAACCCGCCGCTGCGCACCGCCGCGGACATCGCCGCGCTGCGTGCCGCCCTCGCCGACGGGGTGATCGACGTGATCGCCACCGATCACGCCCCGCACGCCGTGGAGGACAAGGAGTGCGAGTGGGCGTACGCCCGACCGGGGATGCTCGGTCTGGAGACGGCCCTCTCCATCGCGCTGGACGTGTTGGGCCCCGAGTGGGACCTGATCGCCGAGCGGATGTCGCGCACCCCTGCACGGATCGCCGGCCTCACCGGGCACGGCGTCGACCCCGCGCCGGGTGTGCCGGCCAACCTGACCCTGATCGACCCGGCCGCCCGCCGCACCATCGAGCCGGCGGAGCTGGCCAGTCGCAGTCGCAACACCCCGTACGCCCGCATGACGCTGCCAGGTCGCATCGTGGCGACCTTCCTGCGCGGCGAGCCGACGGTCCTGGACGGAAAGGCTGTCAAGTGAGCGCGAGGAATGCAGCGCAGCGGAGTCCCGCAGTCGCGAACGAAAGGCGGGCCCGGTAATGGTCAAGCGCAGACCCGCAATCCTGGTGCTGGAGGATGGGCGCACGTTCCCCGGCGAGGCGTACGGCAGCGTCGGAGAGACCTTCGGCGAGGCGGTCTTCAACACCGGCATGACCGGTTACCAGGAGACCCTGACCGACCCGTCCTACCACCGCCAGGTGGTGGTGCAGACCGCGCCGCACATCGGCAACACCGGCGTCAACGGCGAGGACGACGAGTCCGGTCGGATCTGGGTGGCCGGCTATGTCGTGCGCGACCCGGCCCGGATCGGCTCGAACTGGCGGGCCACCGGTGGTCTCGAGGACCGCCTCGCCACCGAGGGCGTGGTGGGCATCAGCGGGGTGGACACCCGGGCGCTGACCCGGCACCTGCGCGAGCGGGGCGCCATGCGGGTGGGCATCTCCAGCATCGACAACGACCCGCAGAGCCTGCTGACCCGGGTCCGCCAGGCGCCGCAGATGGTCGGCGCGGACCTGTCCGCCGAGGTGAGCACCGCCGAGCCGTACGTCGTCGAGGCCCTGGGCGAGCACCGGTTCACAGTGGCCGCGCTGGACCTGGGCATCAAGCGCAACGTGCCGCGTCGGCTGGCCACCCGCGGGGTGACCACCCACGTGCTGCCGGCGTCGTCGAGCATCGACCAGATGCTCGCTACCGGCGCCGACGCGATCTTCCTGTCGCCCGGCCCGGGCGACCCGGCCACCGCCGACGCCCCGGTGGAGCTGGCCCGGGAGGCGCTGCGGCGGGAGGTGCCGCTGTTCGGCATCTGCTTCGGCAGCCAGATCCTCGGTCGGGCGCTCGGCTTCGGCACCTACAAGCTGGGCTACGGCCACCGGGGGATCAACCAGCCGGTGCTCGACCGGGTCACCGGCAAGGTCGAGGTGACCAGCCACAACCACGGCTTCGCGGTGCAGGTCCCCGGCGCCGGCGTCGGCGCGGTCGTCCCCGACCAGGTGATCGACACCGACTTCGGTGGGGTACGGGTGTCGCACGTCTGCCTCAATGACAACGTGGTCGAGGGGTTGCGGGCCGTGGACCTGCCCGCGTTCACCGTCCAGTACCACCCGGAGGCGGCGGCCGGCCCGCACGACGCGGACTACCTCTTCGACCGATTCGCCGAGCTGATCGAGGGCCGTGCCCTCGACCGGCGGCCCAGTGAGGGCCGGACCCACAGCAAGGGGCGCAGCAATGCCTAAGCGGACCGATCTCAAGCACATCCTCGTGATCGGCTCGGGGCCGATCGTCATCGGGCAGGCCTGCGAGTTCGACTACTCCGGCACCCAGGCGTGCCGGGTGCTGCGCAGCGAGGGGATCCGGGTCAGCCTGGTCAACTCCAACCCGGCGACGATCATGACGGACCCGGAGTTCGCCGACGCGACCTACGTCGAGCCGATCACCCCGGAGTTCGTGGAGCTGGTCATCGCCAAGGAGCGCCCGGACGCGATCCTCGCGACCCTCGGCGGGCAGACCGCGCTGAACACGGCCGTCGCCCTGCACGAGGCCGGCGTCCTGGAAAAGTACGGCGTGGAGCTGATCGGCGCGAACATCGACGCCATCAACCGGGGCGAGGACCGGCAGCTGTTCAAGGAGATCGTGGCGAAGGCCGGCGTACGGCTGGGCGTCGACGACCCGACCGCGCTGGTGCCCCGCTCGCGGGTCTGCCACTCGATGGACGAGGTCGAGGCGACCGTCGCCGAGCTGGGCCTGCCGGTGGTGATCCGGCCGTCGTTCACCATGGGTGGCCTGGGCTCCGGCATGGCGCACACCCCGGAGGATCTGGCCCGCATCGCCGGCGACGGCCTGTCCGCCAGCCCGGTGCACGAGGTGCTCATCGAGGAGAGCGTGCTCGGCTGGAAGGAGTACGAACTCGAGCTGATGCGCGACCGGCACGACAACGTGGTGGTGGTCTGCTCGATCGAGAACATCGACCCGATGGGTGTGCACACCGGCGACAGCGTCACAGTGGCCCCGGCCATGACGCTCACCGACCGGGAGTACCAGCGCCTGCGTGACCTGGGCATCGCCGTGCTGCGCGAGGTCGGGGTGGACACCGGCGGCTGCAACATCCAGTTCGCGGTCAACCCGGTCGACGGCCGGATCGTCGTGATCGAGATGAACCCCCGGGTGTCGCGGTCCTCGGCGCTGGCCTCCAAGGCGACCGGCTTCCCGATCGCGAAGATCGCCGCGAAGCTGGCCATCGGCTACACCCTCGACGAGATCCCCAACGACATCACCCTGAAGACCCCGGCGGCGTTCGAGCCGACCCTGGACTACGTGGTGGTGAAGATCCCCCGGTTCGCGTTCGAGAAGTTCCCCGGCGCGGACCCGGAGCTGACCACCACGATGAAGTCGGTGGGCGAGGCGATGAGCCTCGGGCGCAACTTCACCGAGGCGCTGAACAAGGCGATGCGCTCGATGGAAACCAAGTCGGCCGGTTTCTGGAGCGTGCCGGACCCGGCGGGCGTCACCCTGGCGGAAACCCTCGCCGCGCTGCGGATCCCGCACGACGGCCGGTTGTACACGGTGGAGCGGGCGCTGCGGCTCGGGGCGTCGATCGCCGAGGTGGCCGAGGCGTCCGGCGGGATCGACCCGTGGTTCCTGGACCAGATCGCCGCGCTGATCGAGCTGCGCGCCGAGATCGTCGACGCGCCGGTGCTCGACGCCGACCTGCTGCGCCGCGCCAAGCGGGCCGGTCTGTCCGACCGGCAGCTCGCCGCGCTGCGCCCGGAGCTGGCAGCCGAGGACGGCGTACGGACCCTGCGCCACCGCCTCGACGTGCGCCCGGTCTACAAGACCGTGGACACCTGCGCGGCCGAGTTCGAGGCGACCACGCCGTACCACTACTCGACGTACGACCTGGAGACCGAGGTCGTGCCGTCGGACCGGCCGAAGGTGCTGATCCTGGGCTCCGGCCCGAACCGGATCGGGCAGGGCATCGAGTTCGACTACTCGTGCGTGCACGCCGTCCAGGCGTTGCGGTCTGCCGGCTACGAGACCGTCATGGTCAACTGCAACCCGGAGACGGTCTCCACCGACTACGACACCGCCGACCGGCTCTACTTCGAGCCGTTGACCTTCGAGGACGTCCTGGAGGTCTGGCACGCCGAGGACTCGTCCGGTCGCGCGGCCGGCGGGCCGGGTGTCGTCGGGGTGGTCGTCCAGCTCGGCGGGCAGACCCCGCTGGGGCTGGCGCAGCGGCTCAAGAACGCCGGTGTGCCGATCGTCGGCACCTCACCGGAGTCGATCCACCTGGCCGAGGAGCGCGGCGCGTTCGGCGCGGTGCTGGCCCGCGCCGGACTGCGCGCGCCGGCGCACGGCATGGCCACCTCGTACGACGAGGCCAAGACGATCGCCGACGAGATCGGCTACCCGGTGCTGGTCCGGCCGTCGTACGTGCTGGGCGGGCGGGGCATGGAGATCGTCTACGACGACCCGACGCTGCGCGACTACATCGGCCGGGCCACCGACATCTCCCCGGACCACCCGGTGCTGGTGGACCGGTTCCTCGACGACGCCATCGAGATCGACGTGGACGCGCTGTGCGACGCCGACGGCGAGGTCTACATCGGCGGCGTGATGGAGCACATCGAGGAGGCGGGTATCCACTCCGGCGACTCGTCCTGTGCGCTCCCGCCGATCACCCTCGCGGGCTCGCACCTGGTCGAGGTCCGCCGCTACACCGAGGCCATCGCGCGTGGCGTCGGGGTCCGTGGCCTGCTCAACGTGCAGTACGCCCTCAAGGACGACGTGCTCTACGTGCTGGAGGCCAACCCGCGCGCGTCGCGGACCGTCCCGTTCGTCTCCAAGGCCACGGCGGTGCCGCTGGCCAAGGCGGCGGCCCGGATCGCGCTCGGGGCGAGCATCGCCGAGCTGCGCGCCGAGGGCCTGCTGCCGGCGACGGGGGACGGGGGGACGATGCCCGCCGACGCGCCGGTCGCGGTCAAGGAGGCGGTGCTGCCGTTCAAGCGTTTCCGGACCCGCGCGGGCAAGGGGATCGACTCGCTGCTCGGGCCGGAGATGAAGTCGACCGGCGAGGTGATGGGCATCGACACCAACTTTGGGCATGCCTTCGCCAAGAGTCAGTCGGCCGCGTACGGGTCGCTGCCGACCGCCGGGAAGATCTTCGTCTCGGTGGCCAATCGGGACAAGCGTGGCATGATCTTCCCGATCAAGCGGCTGGCCGATCTGGGCTTCGAGATCGTCGCCACCGCCGGCACGGCCGAGGTGCTGCGCCGGCACGGCATCGCCTGTGAGCAGATCCGTAAGCACTACCAGGCCGGTGCGGGCGACGACGCGGTGTCGTTGATCGGCGGCGGCCACGTGGCGCTGGTGATCAACACACCGCAGGGCTCGGGTGCCAGCGCCCGCTCCGACGGCTACGAGATCCGCAGCGCGGCCGTCACCGCGGACATCCCCTGCATCACCACGGTCCCCGGCGCCGCCGCGGCGGTGATGGGCATCGAGGCGCGGATCCGCGGCGACATGCAGGTCCGCCCCTTGCAGGACCTGCACGCAACCCTGCGGGCGGCCCAGTGACCCTGTTCGAGCAGGCGGTACGGCCGTGGTTGTTCCGGCTCGGGGGCGGGGACGCCGAGGCGGCGCACGAGTGGACGCTGCGGCGGTTGGCGGTCCTGTCGCGGCGGCCGGCCGCGCTCGCCGCGCTGCGGGCCCGCTACGCGATCGACGCGCCGCGCACCGTGTTCGGGGTGCGGTTCCCCAACCCGGTCGGGTTGGCCGCCGGCATGGACAAGGACGGCGCGGCGCTGCCGGCCTGGCCGGCGCTCGGCTTCGGTTTCGTTGAGGTCGGCACGGTCACCGCGCACGCCCAGCCGGGCAACCCCCGGCCGCGGCTGTTCCGGCTGCCGGCCAGCGAGGCGGTGGTCAACCGGATGGGCTTCAACAACGCCGGGGCCGCCGCGCTGGCCGCCCGGCTGGCGGCGCTGCCGCGCCCGCTCGGGGTGCCGCTGGGCATCTCGCTGGGCAAGTCCAAGGTGACCCCGCTGGACGAGGCGGTCGAGGACTATCTCGCCTCGTACCGGGCGCTGCGCGGGCACGGCGACTACTTCGCGGTGAACGTGTCCTCACCGAACACCCCGGGTCTGCGGTCGTTGCAGGACCGTGGCCACCTGGACGCGCTGCTCGGCGCGTTGGTGGGGGAGAAGCCGGTTCTGGTCAAGATCGCACCAGATCTGACCGAGGCGGCGATCGCCGAGCTGCTGGAGGTCTGCCTGGCCCGGGGTGCCGCCGGGGTGATCGCCACCAACACCACGCTGTCGCGGGACGGCCTCGCCGGCGTCGACGTCGAGCGTGGCGCGCAGGCCGGTGGCCTCTCCGGTCGGCCGCTCACCGGGCGGGCCCGCGACGTGGTCGCCTTCGTCCACTCCGAGACCGGCGGCCGGCTGCCGATCGTCGGCGTCGGCGGGGTGCTGGACCCGGACGACGCGGCGCGGATGTTCGATGCCGGCGCAGCCCTGGTGCAGCTCTACACCGGCTTCATCTACCGAGGACCGGCCCTGGTCCGCGCCGCCGCCCGCGCGGCGGCCGCAACGGCGGCACCGGACGCGGTCGCCGGCCGGTGACCGCCCCCGGTCCGGTGCTGGCCCGGCGCAACCGGGTGCCGAGCCCGCGCCGCGCCGACGACGCAACGCCCGTTGTTGCCCCTTTGCTCTGCACCCGTGGGTGCACCACTCGGAGCGTGACACCCGGCCACCGGGTGTCGCGTCCGCGGGTGCAGAGCAAAGGTGGCGGAAATGGAAGCGGCGGCCACGGCGGGGGAGGCGGCGGCGGAGAGGTTCGACCCGGCCGCAGGACGTCCGCCGTCCGGACCGCTTGAGGCGCAGAGGAGTACGCGTGACACCCGAGGAGATCCTGGCCGCTGACCGGGCGCACGTCTGGCACCCGTACGCCGCGCTGCCGCCGGCCAACCCGCCCTACGTGGTGCGCGGCGCCGAGGGGGTACGGCTCACCCTGGCCGACGGCCGGGAGCTGGTGGACGGGATGTCGTCCTGGTGGGCGGCGATCCACGGGTACCGGCACCCGGTGCTGGACGCGGCGGTGACCGACCAGCTCGGCCGGATGAGCCACGTGATGTTCGGCGGGCTCACCCACGAGCCGGCGGTGCAGCTGGCCCGGACCCTGGTCGAGCTGACCCCGGACGGCCTGGAGCACGTGTTCCTGGCCGACTCCGGCTCGGTCAGCGTCGAGGTGGCGGTGAAGATGTGCCTGCAGTACCAGCGGGCCGTCGGGCGGCCGCAGCGGCGCCGGCTGGCGACCTGGCGGGGTGGCTACCACGGCGACACCTTCCATCCGATGAGCGTCTGCGACCCGGAGGGCGGGATGCACCACCTGTGGGGTGACGTGCTGCCCCGGCAGGTGTTCGCCCCGGTGCCGCCGGGGGGCTTCACCGACCCGCCCGACGACGCGTACGTGGCGGCGCTGGTGGAGACGGTCGAGCGGTACGCCGACGAGTTGGCCGCTGTGATCGTCGAGCCCGTCGTCCAGGGCGCCGGTGGGATGCGCTTCCACCACCCGGGTTACCTGCGGGTGCTGCGCGAGGTGACCCGCGCGCACGGGATTCTGCTGATCTTCGACGAGATCGCCACCGGGTTCGGCCGTACCGGCGAGATGTTCGCCGCCGAGCACGCCGGTGTGACGCCGGACGTGCTCTGCGTGGGCAAGGCGCTGACCGGCGGATACCTGACCCTCGCGGCGACCCTGTGCACCGCGGAGGTCGCCCGGGGCATCTCGGCGACCGGCGTGCTGGCGCACGGGCCCACGTTCATGGGCAACCCGCTGGCCTGCGCGGTGGCGAACGCCTCCATCGGGCTGCTGCGGGCCGGAGACTGGGCCGGCCAGGTCGCCAGGGTCGGCGCCGGCCTGCGCGCCGGTCTGGAGCCCCTGCGCGGCACGCCGGGCGTGACCGACGTACGGGTCCTCGGCGCGATCGGCGTGGTCCAGCTCGATCACGAGGTCGACCTCGGCGCGGCGACCGCCGCCGCGGTCGCCCAGGGGGTGTGGCTGCGTCCGTTCCGCGACCTGATCTACACGATGCCGCCGTACGTCACCGACGACGCCGACCTGGCCCGGATCGCGACCGGGGTGGCGGCGGCGGTGGCGGCTGGCTGAGTCGGCCCGGCCACCGGGTCGACGGGTTACCCGGGCGGGTCGGCCGCCCGGACGAGAAGAGGGGAACACTCCGATGGAGAGCTTCGGTACCCGGCTGCACCGGGCGATCACCGAGCGGGGCCCACTCTGTGTGGGCATCGACCCGCATCCCGGTCTGCTGGCCCAGTGGGGTCTCCCGGACGACGTTCAGGGGCTCGACCGGTTCAGCCGGACCGTGGTGGAAGCACTCGGTGACCGGGTTGCGGTAGTCAAGCCTCAGTCGGCCTTTTTCGAGCGGTTCGGGTCCCGAGGTGTGGCGATTCTTGAGTCAACTATCCGACAGTTACGAGATGCCGGCTCGCTCGTTCTGCTCGACGTCAAGCGCGGCGACATCGGCTCGACGGTGAGCGCGTACGCCGCCGCGTACCTTGATCCATCCAGCCCTGTGTATGTCGACGCGGTCACCGCGAGCCCCTACCTCGGGGTCGGTTCGCTGGCGCCGATGTTCGAACTGGCCGCCGAGCACGGCGGCGGCGTGTTCGTGTTGGCCCTCACCTCCAACCCCGAGGGCGCGGCCGTGCAGCGGGCCGTCACGGCCGACGGCCGCACCGTGGCGCAGACCGTGATCGACGAGATTTCCCAGCTCAACAGGGGTGCAGCCCCGCTCGGGAGCTTCGGTCTGGTGGTCGGCGCGACCATCGGTGACACCGGTCACGACCTCTCCGGTGTGGGCGGCCCACTGCTCGCTCCGGGGCTCGGCGCGCAGGGTGCCGGCGCGGCCGATCTGCGTACCGTCTTCGGTTCAAGCCTCGCCTCGGTGCTCCCGTCGTACTCCCGGGAAGTGCTCTCGGCAGGCCCTGACGTGGCCGCGCTACGGGCCGCCGCGGAGCGCGTGTTGGTCGACTGCCGGGCCGTCCTGCCTGCCCGGTGACTGACTGACGGGTCGGTCACTCTACGGTGATCATGCGGCCCCCACGTTGCCGAAAGCTCCGTTGGCCGCTAGTTTTCCCCGCGCTGGGAACCATGGACCCCTTGGTTCACAGCGACACCACGTTTCACAGATGCGGCGGTGCGCCCCGCCCGCCGCGATAGGGACCTGAGGAGAACTGGTGCCGCTCCCGTCACTGACCCCCGAACAACGCGCTGCCGCGCTCGAGAAGGCCGCGGAGATCCGCAAGGCCCGTGCTCAGCTGAAGGAGCAGCTCAAGCAGGGCAAGACCACCCTCGGTGCCGTCCTCGAGCGGGCCGAGAGCGACGACGTCGTTGGCAAGCTCAAGGTGTCGGCCGTCCTGCAGGCCATGCCGGGCATCGGCAAGATCCGGGCTACCCAGATCATGGAGAAGCTCAAGATCGCCGACAGCCGTCGCCTGCGTGGCCTCGGCGAGCAGCAGCGCAAGGCATTGCTTGGAGAGTTCGCCGCCAACTGAACCTGGCAGCGTGTAGAAACAAGCAGTGAGCACGGATGACGAGGCGCGCCCGGCGGCTCGGCTCACTGTCCTGGCTGGACCTTCGGGTTCCGGCAGGGAGAGTGTCGTCGAGCTCGTCCGGGCGCGTTCTCCGTCCGTGTGGATCCCGGTCGCGGCAACCACCAGGCCGCGCCGGGAGTCGGAGATCGACGGGGTGGACCGCGTCTTCCTCGCCCCCGCCGAGTTCGATCGACGGATCGTCGACGGCGAGCTGCTGGAGTGGTCCCGGATCGGTTCGCACCGCCGGGGCACCCCGTACCCCCCGCTGCGCGCCCGGCTCGACGCCGGGCAGCCGGTGCTGCTCCCGCTCGACCTGCGCGGCGTCCCACTGGTCCGGGCGCGCCTGCCCGATGCCCGGCTGGTGTTGCTGAGCCCACCCGGGTACGCGCCCGACGCCACGGTGGCCGCCACCGTCGAGCACGCGCTGACCCACGACCACACCGAACGGGTGGTTGAGGAGCTGGTAGGCTTACTCGGTTCTTCTTATCCGGATCCGGCCTGGTCACGCGTGCGTGGCTGACGGTCGGCCACCGTTGAGACTCAGCACCGCGTCCGCGCGGCTCGAAAGACGCAGAGGTTAATTCGTGGGATCCATCGCCAACCCCGAAGGCATCACCAACCCGCCGATCGACGAGCTCCTCGAGAAGACGACGTCGAAGTACGCGCTGGTCATCTTCGCCGCCAAGCGCGCGCGCCAGGTCAACGCCTACTACAGCCAGCTCGGTGAGGGTCTGCTGGAGTACGTCGGCCCGCTCGTCGAGACCACCCCGCAGGAGAAGCCCCTCTCCATCGCCATGCGCGAGATCAACTCGGGCCTGCTCACCGCCGAGCCGACCGACCAGCCGTAAGCCCCCGCTGGCCGATGTCCGCCTCGATCGTCCTCGGGGTCGGTGGCGGCATCGCCGCCTACAAGGCGTGCGAGCTGCTGCGACTCTTCACCGAATCCGGTCACCGGGTTCGGGTCGTGCCAACCGCGTCGGCGCTCCGCTTCGTTGGAGCGCCGACCTGGGCCGCGCTCTCCGGTCAACCGGTCGCCGACGACGTCTGGACCGACGTCCACGAGGTGCCGCACGTCCGGCTCGGTAAGCAGGCCGACCTGGTGGTGGTCGCGCCGACCACCACCGACCTGCTCGCCAAGGCCGCCCATGGCCTCGCCGACGACCTGCTGACCAACACCCTGCTGACCGCCCGCTGCCCGGTCCTGCTGGCCCCGGCCATGCACACCGAGATGTGGGAGCACCCCGCCACCGTGGCCAACGTGGCCACGTTGCGCTCCCGGGGGGTCCGGGTCATCGAGCCCGCCGTCGGCCGGCTCACCGGCGCCGACACCGGCAAGGGTCGGCTGCCCGACCCCGCGGAGATCTTCGCCGTCGCCGGTCGGCTCCTGGCCCGAGGCGACTCCGCCCCCGCCGACCTGGCCGGTCGCCGGGTGGTCGTCACCGCCGGTGGCACCCGCGAGCCCCTCGACCCGGTGCGTTTTCTGGGCAACCGCTCGTCCGGCAAGCAGGGGTACGCGTTCGCCCGCGCGGCGGTCGCCCGGGGTGCCCGGGTCACAGTGATCTCGGCCAACGTCGGCCTTGCCGACCCGGCCGGGGTCGACATGATCCGGGTGGGCACCACCGCCGAGTTGCGGGAGGCGACCGTCAAGGCCGCCGTCGAGGCCGACGCGGTGGTGATGGCGGCGGCTCCGGCCGATTTCCGGCCCGCGACGTACGCGACTGGCAAAATCAAGAAGTCGGACGACGGTGTCGCACCCACCATCGAGCTCGTGACGAACCCGGACATCGCGGCGGAGCTCGGCCAGCGCAAACGACCGGGGCAGGTGCTGGTGGTGTTCGCCGCCGAGACCGGCGATGCCGAGGCCAACGGCCGGGCGAAGCTCGCCCGGAAGCGGGCCGACCTGATCGTGGTCAACGAGGTCGGTCCGGACCTGGTCTTCGGCGCCGACACCAACACGGTGACGGTCATCGGCGCGGACGGTTCGGTCAGCCGGCTGCCCGAGCAGGCCAAGGAAGCTGTGGCCGACGCCGTCTGGGATCTCGTCGTGGCGCGGCTGCCCGGCCGCTCCTGACGGGTGGAACAGGGCTCGACCGATCCCGACACCGGCCGCAGTGGTGATTAGACTGCCGCGGAACGACCTCATACGCTTAGGAGTGCCGTGACACGCCGTCTCTTCACGTCCGAATCGGTCACGGAAGGCCACCCGGACAAGATCGCTGACCAGATCAGCGATGGCATCCTCGACGCGCTGCTGACCGAGGATCCCCACAGCCGCGTGGCCGTGGAGACCATGATCACCACCGGTCAGGTGCACATCGCCGGTGAGGTGACCACCAAGGCGTACGCCGACATCCCGACGATCGTCCGCCGGACCATCCTCGACATCGGCTACGACTCGTCGAAGAAGGGTTTCGACGGCGCCTCCTGCGGGGTCAGCGTCTCCATCGGCGCGCAGTCCGAGGACATCGCCCAGGGTGTGGACAACGCCTTCGAGCTGCGCACCGGGGCGTCGGAGAGCGCGCTGGACGCGCAGGGCGCCGGTGACCAGGGCATGATGTTCGGCTTCGCCTGCTCGGAGACGCCCGAGCTGATGCCGCTGCCGATCGCGCTCGCGCACCGGCTGGCCCGCCGCCTCTCGGCGGTGCGCAAGGACGGCACGATCCCGTACCTGCGGCCGGACGGCAAGACCCAGGTCACCATCGAGTACGAGGGGCTGCGCCCGGTCCGGCTGAACACCGTTGTCGTGTCCAGCCAGCACGCCGCCGACATCTCGCTGGACTCGCTGCTCACCCCGGACGTGCGCGACCACGTGATCGCCCCGGAGCTGGAGAGCCTCGGCCTGGACACCGACGGTTACCGGCTGCTGGTCAACCCGACCGGCCGGTTCGAGATCGGCGGCCCGATGGGTGACGCCGGCCTGACCGGCCGGAAGATCATCGTCGACACCTACGGCGGGTACGCCCGCCACGGCGGTGGTGCGTTCTCCGGCAAGGACCCGTCCAAGGTGGACCGCTCGGCCGCGTACGCGATGCGCTGGGTGGCCAAGAACGTGGTCGCCGCCGGTCTGGCCGAGCGGTGCGAGGCGCAGGTCGCCTACGCCATCGGCAAGGCGCACCCGGTGAGCCTGTTCATCGAGACGTTCGGCACCGAGACCGTGCCCGTCTCCTCGATCGAGAAGGCCGTCACCGAGGTGTTCGACCTGCGTCCGGCCGCGATCATCCGGGACCTCAACCTGCTCCGCCCGATCTACCAGCAGACCGCCGCGTACGGCCACTTCGGCCGGGAGCTGCCGGACCTGACCTGGGAGAGCACCGACCGGGCCGCCGACCTCAAGTCGGCCGCGGGAGCCTGACCGCCACCAGGCGCAGCGACCGGCGACCCGCGGACGGGTCGCCGGTCGCGCGCGTCTGCGTGGATGTCGGACTGGCGCACCTGGATCGGCCGTTCGACTACCTGGTGCCGGCGGAGCTGGACGAGGTGGCGGTGCCGGGTACCCGGGTGAAGGTGCGCTTCGCCGGGCAACTCGTCGACGGGTGGTTGCTGTCCCGCGCGGACGACTCCGGGCACACCGGCCGTCTCGCGTACCTGGAGAAGGTGGTCTCCCCGGAGCCGGTGCTGGCCCCCGAGATCGCCCGGCTGGCCCGGGCGGTCGCCGACCGGTACGCGGGCAGCCTCGCCGACGTGCTCCGGCTCGCCGTGCCACCCCGGCACGCCCGGGTGGAGAAGGAGCCCCACGACGAGCAGCCCACTCCGACGGCCCCCACCGAGGCGGTCGACCCGCGCGGGTGGCGCGACTACCCGACCGGCCCGGCCCTGCTGCGGGCGCTCGCCGACGGCCGGGCGCCCCGCGCGGTCTGGTCGGCGTTGCCCGGTGAGGACTGGGCGGCCCGTTACGCCGACGCGGTGGCGGCCACCGTCGCCGGTGGGCGCGGCGCGGTGGTCGTGGTGCCCGACGCGCGTGACCTCGACCGCCTCGACGCCGCGCTCACCGGCGTGCTCGGTCCGGGACGGCACGTCAGCCTCTCCGCCGCGCTCGGCCCGGCCCGGCGGTACCGGGCGTTCCTCGCCGCTCGCCGTGGTCGGGTGCCGGTGGTGATCGGGACCCGGGCGGCGATGTTCGCCCCGGTGGCCCGGCTCGGCCTCGTCGCCGTCTGGGACGACGGTGACGACCTGCACTCCGAGCCCCGGGCGCCCTACCCGCACGCCCGCGACGTGCTGCTCACCCGGGCCCACCTCGCCGAGGCCGGCGCGCTGGTCGGCGGGTACGCCCGGACGGCCGAGGCGCAGCTGCTGGTGGAGACCGGCTGGGCTCCGGAGGTGGTCGCCGACCGGGCCACCGTGCGGGCGCGGATCCCGGCCATCGCGCCGACCGGGGACGACCCGCAGCTGGCCCGCGATCCCGGGGCCGCCACCGCCCGGCTGCCCAGCCTGGCCTGGACGGCTGCCCGCGACGCGCTCCGCCAGGACCTGCCGGTGCTGGTGCAGGTGCCCCGCCGCGGCTACCTCCCGTCGATCTCCTGCGCCGAGTGCCGCACCCCGGCCCGCTGCGCGCACTGCGCCGGCCCGCTCGCGCTGCCCTCGGCCGGTGGCACCCCGGCCTGCCGGTGGTGCGCCCGGGTGGCTGCCGCGTACGCCTGCCCGGAGTGCGGTGGGCGGCGGCTGCGGGCCGCGGTGACCGGCGCACGGCGGACCGCCGAGGAGCTGGGCCGGGCGTTCCCCGACGTGCCGGTGCGTACCTCGGGGCGCGAGGAGGTGCTGACCGACGTGCCCGGCGGCGCGGCCCTGGTGGTGGCCACCCCGGGCGCCGAGCCGGTCGCCGAGGGCGGCTACGGCGCGGTGCTGCTGCTCGACTCGTGGGCCCTGCTGACCCGGGCCGACCTGCGCGCCGGCGAGGAGGCGCTGCGCCGCTGGCTGGCGGCGGCGGCGCTGGCCCTGGCT
>NZ_QGSY01000163.1 GCF_003857035.1 Micromonospora arida | reverse complement strand
CTCCGCCGCCCGCACGAAGTCGGGCGAGGCGGTGGACACGGTGGGATTGGCGGAGTTGACGTGGAAACGGGTGCTACCGGGGGCTGCGCCGCAGACCGCTTCGACGAGTGTCACCTGGTCGTCGTCGGCGTAGATGGCCCGCAGGGCGCGGAGGCACAGCGGCTGCGGCTCCACGGCGACCACCCGCGCCCCGAGACGACGAAAGCTGGCGATGTGGTCGCCCACGTGCGACCCGACGTCGAAGACGAGATCGCCCTCGGCGACGAACCGGGAGTAGAAGGCGTCCATCCGCGCGTCGCGCTCGGCGTCGCCGTAGTAGACATCCAGCGATCGGTGCAGGAGGGACATAGCGGGGTCGGTTCTGAGCGCGGCGATCCTGGTGTCGGTGCCAACCGTCATCTGTCTTGAGTCCAGTCCGTTGGGTTGGCCGGGCTTACGGCCCGAAGGCGGTCAGGAAGCGGTCCCGGAAGGTGTCCATCCGCCAGACCGGTGCCTGCGGACCGGGCTTGAGTCCGTCCTGCCAACCCCACCCGGAGATCCGGTCCAGGACGGCCCGGTCCCTGGTGATGATGGTGATCGGGACGTCTCGGCTGGCGTTGTCGCCGGTGACCACTGCGGCGGGCTGATGGTCACCGAGGAAGATGAACACCAGGTCATCGTCGCCGTAGGTCTGCACGTACGAGATGAGCGCGCTCAACGTGTACTCGATGGAGTGCCGGTAGTCCGCGCGGATCTGCTCGGTGTTGCGTCGCTTGTCGTCGGACTTCTTGACGGTCCCCTTATAGATCGCCCCGTTGCCGATGGCTGCCCAGTCGACCAGATCCGGGACGGGCGTCCAGGGCGCGTGACTCGACACCAGCGCGAGTTCCGTCATGGTCGGCTTGCCGTCGCGCTTCGCCTGCTCCAGGCGCCGCCAACTGGCGAGGGTGTACTGGTCGGGCATCGTCCCGAAGCTGAACTTCGGGCCGCGGTACCCGAGGGCTCTGGCGTCGTAGAACCGCTCGTAGCCGAAGAAGGAGCCCTCCGGCCACGCCCTGCTGACGGCGGGCATCACTCCCACGGTCTGCCAGTCGGCCCGGCGGAAGGCGCCGTTGAGGGTCATCCGGTCACTCGCCAGCAGGGTACGGTGCCGCTGGTCGTTGTCGACCCAGAGGCCGGACAGCAGCGTGTCGTGCGCGAGCCAGCTGCCGCCGCCGAACGTCGGCGACGTGAGGAAGCCGCTCTGCGCGGCGAATCCCGCCGCGTTCAGCCGGCTGGTCCCGCCGTCGAGGACCGCACCGACCTGTGGGGCGAACTCCGGGTCCTCGACGGCGTCCCGGCCGTAGCTCTCCACGAAGGAGATGACCACGTTCTTGCCGCGCAACGCGGTGAGCAGTTGGTCGCCGGGGGTGTCGGCGAACCTGTCGTCCCCGAGCAGGGCGGCGAACCTCTCCCGGTCGTCGAGTCGCAGGCGCACCTGGAAGCCGTGGCCGTTGGTCAGCGTGGTCGCGGACGTGTCGGCGACCGGCACGCCCTCGACCACCCGCACGTTGAACGCGGCGCAGGCCACCCAGACGACCACCAGCGCGGCCACGATCCGGGTGGTCGCGGTGCGGTGTCGGACCACCAGTCGCCGCAGTCGCCGCATCGACAGCGTGACCAGTGTGGGCAGGCCCACGAACACCACCGCCAGGGTGATGGCGACGCCGATGGCGGCGGGTCGACCGTACGACTCGCTGAGGAAGGCGAACCCCTCGTCGAGGAGCGCCCAGTCGAGCACCGGGTCGAACGCCCGGCTCAGCGAGGCGGTGAACCCCAGGTCGAGCAGCTTCAACAGGCCGAGCAGGCCGAGGGCCACGCCGGCCAGCGTCGCGACCAGTCGGCTGCCGCGAGACGGCAGGGCGAGCAGGAGGGCCACTACCAGCAGCGCCTCCAGGGGGATCCGCGCGAACGCCGCCGGGCTGAGCCGGCCGAAGTCGTACGGCACGGTGAGGACGAGCAGCACGAGCAGCGCGGCCAGCACGGTCGTCAGCCGGGCGGCGATGGAGCGTTTCGGCCGATCCTCGACGTGGGTGCCGTCGGCGGTGTCGCCCGAGGCTTCGGCCCTCATCGCCCTCCGTCCCTGGTTCGGCAACTGACGTACGCGCGTCAAGAGCGACAACCCGGGCATCCTTCCATGATCTTTACTGGGTACGGCATCCGGGCGGCTCAGACGCGGGCGATCCCGCGTCGGGCCACGGCGACAGTCGGACGGTCCGACCACTGCAGCCCATCGGTCTTGCTCGGGGTCAGCTCGGCCAGCCCCGCTCCGGTGCCTGGGGCGCTGTGGCTCGCCGAGCTGGCCGGCTGGACCATCGCACCCTGGGCGCCATCGATGACGGTGTGACGGAGGTGCCGGTTCGTCCAGAGCCAGGCGACGTCACGCCCGAACGACTCGACCAGCAGCGCCACCGACACCACCAGCATCAGGGTCGTCAGCGGCGCGGGCAGCACGTCGGCCATCGCCACCGTCAACACCACGCCCTGGATCGCGGCGACGACCTTGCTCCAGTAACGCGGCGGCGCGGATCCCCGCATCCACTCCAACATCCAGGTCGCGGCGCCGAAGAGGTAGCGCATCGCGCCGATCACGAGCACCCAGCCACCGACAGCGGGGGCCACATGCAGGCAGAGGACCAGGACGAGGACGGAGTCGATCTCCATGTCGAAGCGCGCGCCGAGCTCGCTGGTGGTCCCGGTGCGGCGGGCCGTGTACCCGTCCACGGCGTCGAGGGCCAACGCCACGCTGGTGAGGACGACCATCAGGGTGATCGGCGCCGACCGGCCGAACGAGTCGGCGGCCAGGGCCGTCACGCCGCCGACGAGGATCGCCCGGCTCAGGGTCACCCGGTCGGCCGGGCTGAGCGCACCCGCGCCGGAGCGGGACATCCCCCGGCTGAGCAGGGCGCACAGGACCACCCCGTACGCCAGCCCCGCCACCCAGCCCGCCGTGCCCAGACCGACCGTCTCCGCCAGCACCGCCAGCAGGACGATCTGCACGAGCAGTCCGATGACCGGACCAGTTCGAACCGTTGACATCGTGCCTCCGTGACTCTGGTGGGTGACCCTGACCGTCATCACGGAAAATATGACCGATCGGTTCATTCTGAACGCGATCCGGCAGGGTGCCACGGAGGGACGTGCCCCTTCGGCCGCCGGTTAATCGTCCAACGTGGGCCGCCCGTCGTCGGCTGACCGGTGAGGGCGTCGATCGTGCCCCACGGGTCAGGGCGTCGGCAGGGTGAGCACGTCCGCGCCGTCGTCGGTGATGGCGATGGTGTGCTCGCTGTGTGCCGTCCGGCAGCCCGTCGCGCTGCGCAGGGTCCAGCCATCGGCATCGGTGACGAGCGTGGCGGTGTCCGCCATCACCCACGGCTCCAGCGCCAGCAGCAGCCCCGGGCGTAGCCGGTAGCCGCGACCGGGGCGGCCGGTGTTGGAGACGTGCGGGTCCTGGTGCATCGTCGATCCGACGCCGTGGCCGCCGAACTCCGTGTTGACCGAGTATCCCGCCGCGTTGAGGACCGAGCCGATCGCGTGGGAAATGTCACCGATGGGAACGCCGGGGCCGGCGGCGGCGATCCCCGCCTGCAAGGCGCGCTCGGTCGCCTCGATCAGCGCGACGCTCTCCGGGGGCCGCACGTCGCCCACGATGAAGCTGACGGCCGAGTCCGCGACGACTCCACCCTGGGAGACGGCGAGGTCGAGCGAGAGCAGGTCGCCGTCGGCGAGCGGGTAGTCGTACGGCAACCCGTGCAGCACGGCGTCATTCACCGACGTGCAGATGTAGTGGCCGAACGGCCCGCGCCCGAAGGACGGCTCATAGTCGACGTAGCAGGACTGCGCCCCGGCCTCGGTGATCATGGCCTGCGCCCACCGGTCGATGTCCAGAAGGTTGGTGCCGACCACGCAGCGGCCCTTCAGCGTCTGCAGGATGCCGGCGACCAGCGCGCCGGTGTCCTTCGCTCGCAGCACGTCGGTGGGGCTCAGGATCTCGATCATGCAGCGCCTTCCTCGGATGACCAATAAGTATCCCGGCCATATTATCCCGGTACTAGAATCGGAGCATGGTCAGGTTGCCGCTCACTCCCGCAGAGCTCGAACGCGGACAGCGCCTCGGCGCGCTCCTGCGTCGAGCCCGTGGAGAGCGTTCGATGCTCCTCACCGCGCTGGACGCGGGCGTCTCGCCGGAGACCCTTCGAAAGATCGAGTCCGGCCGGATCGCCACCCCCGCGTTTCCGACCATCGCGGCCATCGCCGACGTCCTCGGGCTCTCCCTCGACGCCGTCTGGTCGGAGATCAACACGTCGGACGACAGCGCCGAACTCCCCCGACCGACGGCCACCGCGCGCCAACGGTTGGCCTCCTAGCGCGCTGCGGTCGAGCCGGTTGCCGCCGCCGCAGGTGATGGGTCGCCGTCACGGTGATCGTCGCCGCCCCTTCCATCTTGAGCCTGCTCTGCATCGCCTGGGGTGCCCCCACGTGGCGGCGCTGTTCCGCCACAGCGCAACGAGGGCTCGGTCCGCAAACTGACGGTGACGTCGTCTCAGAACCATCGAATGAGATGCTGCGGGGGTGATTCGCCGACACGCCGTCTGGCTCGGCCTGGCGATCGGGCTGCTCACCGGCTGCTCCGAGCCGCCGTACGCACTACCCGACCGAAACGCGGCTGACGCGCGGGCTGAGGAGGAACGTCTCGCGACGCTCCTCCCCGCCGAGTTGCTGAACGGACCAGGCACCTGCGAGGTTCGACTGCTGGGGCGAGACGGCTCTTCGTCGTTCGCCTGGGCGCACTGCGAAGCAGCACCGGGGGTCGGGGACGTCTTCGGAGTCTCCATACCGGTGCGGGTGGACGGCGATCGTGTCACCCAGCCCGGCGATGGGAGCGACTACTCCGCGAGCGTGCGTCGGATGTTCCCGGAGCGGCTGGCGGAGGTTGTCCTCGACGACGACACCAACGTGCGGCCCTGACGGGTTCGGGCTACAACGACATCGCTGCGGGCCAGACGCGGGGAGGTCCGGGGTCAGCGCGGGTCGGGCCACCACGGTTCGAGGAGGGCGGGGTCGGCGACGTACTGCGCCACCTGCGTCCGCTGCTCCGGGGTCAACGACAGCGCCTGGAGTCGGGCGCCCCACTCGGGCACCCGGTCGGCCTTGTCCAACGCGGTGGCCAGCTCGATCAGGCCGGCCAGCGCCATCGCCTGCTCGACCACCGGCGCGTCCTCGGCGCGGCGGCGCATCCCCGAGTCGAGCGCCCGATAGGCCGCCCGGTCGTCCGTCTTGAACTCGCGCAGGATCCGCGCGTTGTCGAGCACCCGGGCCAACCCGTCGAGCTCCGTCGACCCGCCGTACTCCAGCTCCTCCGGCTCATCCCGCTGGATGAAGGTGATGGTGTTGCCGGACGGGTCGACGATGCTGAACCGCGACGCCCCCGCCCGGTAGCGGGTCATCCGGGGCAAACCCTTGACCAGCACCTTGCCGTAGCTGCGGCGCATCGCCTCGGTGAACACCGCGTGGTACGACGCCACCGCGTCCACCATCACCAGGCAGCCGCCGGAATGCTCTTTCGCCGGGTCGAGATCCTTCGGTGCCGGCCCGTAGTGCAGCTGGAACCCACTCCATTGGAAGGCCAGGTACACGTACGGTTTGGTCTGCTCGTAGGTCACCTCGAACCCGAGCGCCCGCCAGAACGCCAGGGTTTCCTCCGGGGCTGGGCAGTGCAGCAGCGGCACTGTGGTCTCGTTCGGTTGGACACGGTCCGCACTGGTCGTCATGGTCGATCCCCGTCCCGTCGGCAGGCCGGCCATTGTGCCAGCACCACCGAGCGGCTTCGACGGGTTTCGTCTCCTACCCAGGGAGGAGGCGGCCTCCGACCAGCGGCCGCAACCGGGGCTCGGGGTCGGACGCGATCGGCGGACACGACCACGAACATCTACAGGCATGACTACAGTTGTGCGCCGGGCGACGCAGTGGAATCGCCCTCTGATGGTCTTCGTCTCCGCGATGGCGGTGCTCGCCGTCGTCGCGGCCGTCGGCATTCTCGTCGATTCGCGCGTTCTCACCGGGGCGCCGATCTGGCTCAAGCCGTTCAAGTTCGCGGTGTCGTTCGTGCTGTACGGCGCGACGCTCGCCTGGATGCTCTCCCTGCTGCCGCGACGCAGCCGGGCGGCCGAGTGGGCGGTCACGGTAATCGTCGCGATGGCGGTGATCGAGATGATCGTGATCGTCGCCCAGGTGGTACGCGGACAGACCAGCCACTTCAACGGCACCTCCCCGCTGAACGGTGCACTGTTCTCGGTGATGGGCGCGGCGATCATGGTGCTTTTCCTCGCGCACCTCCTGGTCGGCGTCGTGCTGCTGATCCGGCGGATCCCGGACCGGGCCGCTGCGACGGCCGTCGGGTGGGGGCTCGGCCTGTCGCTGCTGGGCATGCTCGCGGCGGTGCCGATGGTGCTTCCCATGCAGGAGCCGGGGATCGACGGGATCTCCGGGGCGCACAGCGTGGGCGTCGTCGACGGCGGATCGGGACTGCCCGTGGTGGGCTGGAGCACCACCGGCGGTGACCTGCGGATCGGGCACTTCGTGGGGCTGCACGCCCTCCAGGCGTTGCCGATCCTGGCGATCCTGCTGAGCCGGTTCGCGACGCGGTTGGACGAGCGCACCCGCGCCCGGCTGCTTGTCGTCGCGGGCGCCGCGTACGGCGTACTCACAGTGCTGTTGACCTGGCAGGCCCTGCGCGGACAGCCGCTGCTGCGGCCGGACGCCGTCACGCTCGCCGCGGTCGCGGCCCTGGTGGTCGCGACGGCGACCGCGACCGGTCTGGTGCTGGCCCGGCGACGTCGGCCGGAACTGGCGCTGGCCGCATGACCGGAACGCTGTTCTCCCTGACGTTCGCGGTGGCCGCGCCGTTCTGGGCGCTGATGATCCTGCTGCCGCGCTGGTCGTGGACCGCCCGGATCATCGCCTCCCCGCTGATCGTGCTGCCGGTCGTGGTGATCTACGCGCTGCTGGTGCTCCCGGCGTTCGGCGACGTGCTTCCGGCCGTGGCGTCGCCGACCCTGGCCGGGGTGCGCGACCTGCTCGGCACCTCCGACGGGGCCGCGGCGGGTTGGGCGCACATGATCGCGTTCGATCTGTTCGTCGGACGGTGGGCGTGGTTGGACAGCCGCGATCGGGGGGTGCCGGCGCTGGTGATGGCTCCGGTGCTGCTGCTGACCATCCTGCTCGGACCGCTCGGCCTGGCCGCGTACCTCGTGGTCCGGACCCGGTGGCGGCGGTCGGCGGCCGCCGCCACCGGGCCGCAGCACCTAGGCTGACGACCGTGAGCTGGCTCGGGCGACTGTTCGACATGCGGGACACGCTCGTGCGGATGGTGTTGCTCGATCTCACCGGGCTGTGCTACCTGCTCGTCGTCCCGCACTCCGCCAGCACACCCACGACGACACAGTGGATCCTTGCGGTGTTCGCGTTCACCGTGGCGCTGACGGCGCACCGTCGGCCGGTCGTCAACCTGGTGGCGCAGGCCGCCCTGCTGACGGTCGCGATCGGCCTGATCGACGACTTCACGATCAACCAGGTTGGCGCCAGTTGGGCATTGCTCGAAGTCACCATGCGGGCGCGCCGCCCCCGGACCATCTGGCTGGCCACCGCGCTGCTGGTCCTGGTCGATCTGACCGACTCGATCGGCGACCCGCCGCGCCGGTTCGCCTCCGGGGTCGTCGGGCTGGCCCTGGAGGTCGGCGTACCGGTGCTGCTCGGCCTCGTCATCCGCACCAACCGGGAGCTGAGTCGACAGGCCGTGGAGCGCGCCCTGGCCGAGCAACGCCAGCACGCCTCGGAGAGCCGCGCGGCCCGCGCCGACGAACGCAGCGCCATCGCCCGCGAGCTGCACGACGTCGTCGCGCACCATGTGGCGTCGATGGTCCTGCGGGTCGGCGTGGCCCGGCACGTGCTCACCGATCTGGACCCACGGGTGGGCGAGGTCTTCGACGACGTGCACGGCACCGGCACGGCGGCCCTCGCGGAGCTGCGCCGGCTGGTCGCGGTGCTGCGCAACCCCGACGGGGTACGCGGCGACGCGGCGCTGACCGCGATCGAACCGTCCGCGCTGCCGGCGGCGATCGGCGCGTCCATCGACCGGGCCCGGCAGGCGGGTGTCACGGTGGAGGCCGATCTCGACCCGGCGATCGGTTCGCTCGACGCGGTGCGCGGCATGGCGGTGCTGCGACTGACCCAGGAGGCGCTGACCAACGTGGCCAAACACGCGGGGACGTCCGCGCTCGCGCACCTCGTGGTGGCTGTCCGGGACGGCGCGGTGCACTGGGAGGTCACCGACAACGGCCGTGGTGGGGTGCCGGCGGGCGTGCCGGCCGGTGGCGGGCACGGCATCACCGGCATGCGCGAGCGCGTCGAGGTCCTCGGCGGCCGGCTGGAGGCAGGCCCGACCGGCACCGGGTGGCGGGTACGAACCGTCCTTCCGGCCGTGGCCGCCGCGTCCGCCCACGCACCGGTCGGGTCCGTGCCCCGCGAGCGGGAGGCCCCGGCCGGGTCGCCCGCGTCGGAGCCGGCGTGATCCGGGTGCTGCTGGTCGACGACCAGCACCTCATCCGGGCCGGGCTGCGCATGCTCTGCGACGCGCAACCCGACATCGAGGTCGTCGGGGAGGCCGACAGCGGGCGTGAGGCGATCCCGCTGGCCGGGCGGCTCCTTCCCGACGTCGTCGTCATGGATCTGCGGATGCCCGGCGTCGACGGGATCACCGCGACCAGCCGGATCCTCGCCGAACGCCCCACCACCCGCGTCCTGGTGCTGACCACGTTCGGCGACGACGACCACCTCTACCCCGCGCTGACCGCCGGAGCGTGCGGGTTCCTGCTCAAGGACGCACCGCCGACCGAGCTGCTGGACGGCATCCGCCGGGCCGCCGTCGGCGACAGCCCGTTCAGCCCGGAGGTGCTGCGCCGCCTCGTGCAGCGCGCGGTGCACGCCCGCCCCGGCTCACCGCCGGCCCTGCCGGGCCTGACCGCCAGGGAACGGGACGTGCTCAACCTGGTCGCCGAGGGCCTGTCCAACACCGAGATCGCCGACCAGCTCCACATCGGTGTCACCACGGTCAAGACCCACATCACCAGCCTGATGACCAAGACCGACAGCCCCAACCGGGTCCGTCTGGCCCTGTTCGCTCGCGGTGTCTGACGCTCAGGCCCGCGCTCGCGGTGTCTGAGGCTCAGACCCGCATCCGCGCGGACACGGCGATGACGAGTACCAGCGGCGCGATCAGCAGGGCCGGGGCGACGACCGGCAGGTGCAGGGCGACCAGGGCGCCGACCGCCGCGCCGACCATGAGGGCCAGCAGCACCTGAGCCTTGGGACGCAGGCTGGCCCACGGGCTGCGCGCGGCGACCCCGGCGATCAGGCTGGTGAGCGTGCCGGTCAGGTACGTGGAGGACAGGCCGGACACGCCGAAGCGTTGGATCGCACTGCTCTGCACCCCCAGCGCGACAGCGGACAGCATCAGCAGCGCCAAATGGACACCCGCGTCCGGGGTGTGCAGGGTGACCTCCCAGACGACGGCGAACACCACGAACACCGACAGCTCCAGGACCAGCGCCCAGGTGACCCGCCGGGGCCAGACCGGATCGTCGGGCTGTGCCGAGCCGACGACGCGGGCGCCCGCGAGGACACCGACGATGAAGCTGACGATGGCGCAGCCCGACGTCAGAGCCAGGTCGGCCTCGCCCCGGCCGGCCGAGAGCCCGAGCAGGACCATGTTGCCGGTCATCACGCTGGCGAAGGCGCCGCCGAGTGCGAGGAAACCGAGAGCGTCGGCGCTGCCGGTGAGGAAGGTGAGGACGACGACGAGCGCCTGCCGTCGCCGCAGCAGGCGCTCGTCTCGGCGCGGGGCGACGCGGGGGTGGGTGACGCGGGGCGCTGTGCTCGACACTGTCGGCCACCTTCCAGGAATTGTTCTTCGTATACACTTTGTCCGGACACGTTCACGGAGAGGCGACCAGGTGGCTGAAGACCTACGGGACAAGCTCGGCGCGCAACACCTGCCGCTACGCGATCAGGTCCTCGGCGCGCTGCGGACCGCCATCATCGACGGCGACTACCTACCCGGGGAACGGCTGACCGAGGACCGGCTCGCCGAGGACTTCGGCGTCTCCCGCAACCCCGTGCGGGAGGCGCTGCGCGTCGCCGAGGCGGAGGGGTTCGTCGTGATCCTCCCCCGCCGCGGGGCGGTCGTCGCCTCACCGAGCAGCGGGACCATCACCGACATGTTCGCCGTACGCGAGCGCCTGGAGACGCTGGCCGCCCGGCTGGCCGCCGAGCGGGCCACAGCGGCCGACGTGGCGTCCCTGCGCGCCCTGCTCGACCAGGGCCGCGAGGCGACGCATCGGCAGGACCTGGCCCGGGTCGCCGAGCTGAACAGCACGCTGCACCTGCGCATCCTCCAGATCAGCGGAAACCCCTGGCTGTCGTCGATCGCCAAGTCGCTCTACCTCCATGTGCAGTGGATCTTCCGGCTGGGTGCGGCCGAACGCGCTCCACACTCGTGGGCCGAGCACATCCAGCTCGTCGACGCCATCGAGTCAGGCGACGGTGACCGCGCCGAGCGGGCCGCACTCGACCACCTCGACGCGGCATCCGCCGCGGCGTACGAGAACGCCGAAGGCGGCTACGGCGCCCACTGACGGCCGCACGGCCGCAGCGCCCGCTAACGGCCGCACGCGTAGCCCTGCATCCCCCGGGGGTTCGCACCGGCCGCCAGCACTCCCGTCGCCGGGTCGCGGGTCACCGCGCACAGCCGACCGAGGCTCCACCCGTCGGTGACCCGCACCTCGTGCCCGTACTTCCGCAGCGCCGCCAGCACGCCCTCGTCGTACCGGTCCTCCACCACCAGGACACCGGGCTCCATGTCGCGGGGATAGAACGACCCCGGCAGGCTGACCGTGTGCCACGCCGGCGCGTCGATGGCCTCCTGAAGGCTCTGCCCACCGACGAGGTGCCGCAGCAGGAACGGCAACTGCCACTGGTCCTGCTGGTCGCCACCGGGGGTGCCGCAGGCCAGCACCGGCTCGCCGTCGCGGTGCACCATCGTCGGGCTCAACGTCGTACGCGGGCGGCGGCCCGGCGCCAGCGACGAGGCGAGCCCTTCCTCCAGCCAGAACATCTGCAACCTGCTGCCCAGCGGAAAGCCGAGTTCCGGAATCGTCGGGGAGCTCTGCAACCAGCCGCCGCTGGGCGTCGCGGAGATCATGTTGCCCCAGCGGTCGACCACGTCCACGTGACAGGTGTCGCCCCGGGTCACCCCGTCCGACTGCACTGTCGGCTCTCCCGTCGTCGGGTCTGTCGGGTCGGCACGCCGGGTGGCGCCGGGTCGGACGTGGGCGGGCAGGTGCGGCTGCGCCCCGTCCGGACGCCCCGGCCGCAACTCCGCCGACGCGCGATCGCCGATCAGGGCGGCCCGCTCCCGCGCGTACTGCGGCGAGAGCAGCGCCTTGGCGGGCACGTCGGCCCCGTCGCCGTACCAGGCCTCCCGGTCGGCGAAGGCGAGCTTGAGCGCCTCGACCTGGGCGTGCACACCCGCAGCGGTCGCCGGGTCGTACGCGCCCGGGTCGTCGAGCGCGTCCACTGTGGCCAGGGACTCCAGCAGCACCGGGCCCTGGCCCCAGAAACCGGTCTTCGCCACCGAGTAGCCGTGCCAGTCGAGGGTGGCGGGCGACTCCCAGCTCGCCGAGTACGCGGCCAGGTCGTCGCCGGTGACCAGCCCGGCGTGCGGGCGGCCACTGGAGTCCTGGAAGGGTCGCCGGCTGAACGCGTCGATCGCCTCGGCGACGAAACCCGTGCTCCAGGCCCGACGTGCGGCCTCGATCTGGGCCTCCCGGTCGGCGCCGGCCGCCCGTCCCGCCTCGACGAGCCGGCGCAGGGTGTCCGCGTACGCCGGGTTGGTGACCAGCTCCCCCGCGGCCGGCGGTCGGCCGCCGCGCAGCCAGAGCGCGGCGGAGGTGGGCCAGTGTTCCTCGAACAACGACCGGACGGCCGCCACGGTGTCCCCGACCCGGCCCACCAGCGGGTGCCCGGCGGCGGCGTAGCCGATCGCCGGCTCCAGCACCTCGGCGAGGGTGAGCGTGCCGTGCTCGCGCAGCAGCAGGAGCCAGGCGTCCACCGCGCCGGGTACGGCCGCCGCGAGCGGCCCGGCACCCGGGATGAGGTCCATCCCGAGGGACCGGAAGTGCGCGATGGTGGCGCCGGCCGGCGCCGGCCCCTGCCCGCACAGCACCTTCGGTCGGGGGTCCCGTGCGGTGGCCACGATGGCCGGCACCTCGCCGCCGGGCCCGTTCAGGTGCGGCTCGACGACGTGCAGGACGAAACCGGCGGTGACCGCGGCGTCGAAGGCGTTGCCCCCACGTTCCAGGATTCCCATCGCCGACTGGCTGGCGAGCCAGTGGGTGGAGGACACCATGCCGAAGGTGCCCTGCAACGTGGGTCGGGTGGTGAACGTCATGACAACACCTCACTGGGATCTGCGGTACGAACGTCGGGACCGGTGCCGTCCGACTGGACCAGGTGGCACGCGGCCATGCCGTCGCCGATCATCGTCTGCTCCGGCACCTCCGTCGCGCACCGGTCGAAGGCGAGCGGGCACCGGGTCCGGAACCGGCAGCCGGACGGCGGGTCGAGCGCGGACGGCAGGTCGTCGCCGAGCAGCACCGGCTGACGGTGGCGCTGACGCACCGGGTCGGCCACCGGCGCGGCGGAGAGCAGCGCCTGCGTGTACGGGTGTGCCGGCCGGGCGAAGATCCGCTCGCGGCTGCCGGTCTCGACGAGTTGACCCAGGTACATGACCGCGATGTCGTCGGCCAGGTACTCGACCGCGGAGAGGTCGTGGGTGATGAAGAGGCAGGCGAACCCGATGTCGCGTTGCAGGTCGGCGAGAAGGTTGAGCACCGACGCCTGCACTGACACGTCGAGCGCGCTGGTGGGTTCGTCCGCGATGAGCAGCATGGGCTCGGAGATCAGGGCCCGCGCGATGCTGACCCGTTGGCGTTGCCCGCCGGACAGCTCGTGGGGATAGCGACGGGCCACCTCTGCGCGCAGACCCACCCGTTCGAGTTGGGGGGCGACGCGGGCGTCCCGCTCACGCCGGGAGATCCGCTTGCCGGCCAGCCGCAGCGGTTCGGCCACGATCTCGCCCACCAGCATGCGCGGGTCCAGTGACGCGGCCGGGTCCTGGAAGACGATCGACACCGCGCCGCGATGGGGACGCAGTCGCCGTCGGGACAGGTGGGTGACGTCCGTGCCCGCGATCCGGACCGTTCCCGCCGTCGGTTCGACGAGCCGCACCACGCATCGGCCCACTGTGGACTTCCCGGAACCGCTCTCCCCCACCAGGGCCGTGACCCGGCCCCGCGGGATGGTCAGGGACACCCCGTCCACGGCACGCACCGGGCCGAAGTGCATCACCAGGTCCGCGATCTCCAGGGCGTTCGGGTGCGGCGTCATCGGTTCGCCTCCTGAGCTGCCGTCGGTGCTGTGACGCAGGGGTGCCAACAGGCCGCGACATGGTCGGCGCCACCGACGTCCTCCAACGGCGGGGCGGCCGCCCGGCACTGCTCATCGGCGGCCGGGCACCGATCCGCGAAGGTGCAGGCGTCGGGTTGGCTGGCCAGGACGGGCACCAGCCCGGGGATCTCGGTCAACCGGTCGGTGCCGGCGTGCCGGCCCGGCTGTGGTGACGCCGACAGGAGCCCCGCCGTGTACCGGTGCCGTGGGTGGGCGAACAGGTCGTCCACCGGGGCCCGTTCCACCACCCGGCCCGCGTACATGACGACGACGCGGTCCGCGATGTCGGCGATCACGCCGAGGTCGTGGGTGATGATGAGGACGCTCGTGCCGAGCCGGTCACGCAGGTCCCGCAGCACCTGGAGGATGCCGGCCTGGACGGTGACGTCCAGCGCGGTGGTCGGCTCGTCGGCCACCAGCACCTTCGGGCCGCAGGCGACCGCCATTGCGATCATCACGCGCTGGCGCATGCCGCCGGAGAGTTGGTGCGGATAGTTGTCGACCCGCTGGGCGGCGGACGGGATGCCGACGAGCGTCAACAGCTCGACGGCGCGGGCCCGCGCCGCCCGTCGGGACATCCGTTCGTGGACCTGTAGCACCTCCCCGATCTGCCGCCCGACGGTGAGCACCGGGTTCAACGACGTCATCGGCTCCTGGAAGATGTACGCGATCTCCCGGCCACGGACCCGACGCAGGTCCGACTCGCGGGCCCCGACCAGCTGGGTGCCGTCCAGGCGCACCGACCCGGTGACCCGGGCACTGCCCGGGAGCAGCCCGGCGATGCTCATCGCGGTGACGCTCTTTCCGCAACCCGACTCGCCCACCATCCCGACGATCTCTCCGGCTGCGAGGTCCAGGCTGACCGCGTCGACCGCCGAGACGGTGCCGGTCTCGGTCGGGAACGACACCGACAGGTCGCGGATCTCCAGCACGGGCGCGGAGGCGGTGGTCATCGCCGGTCTCCCTTCGGGTCGAGGGCGTCGCGCAGGGCGTCACCGAAGACGTTGAACGCCAGCGCCAGACCCATGATCACCACGCCGGGGAGGACGGCGGCCCAGGGTGCGCGGGCGGCGAACTGCTGGGCGGTGGCCAGCATGGTGCCGAGACTGGGCGCCGGGGGCTGGATGCCGAGGCCGAGGAAGGACAGCACCGCCTCGCCGAGGATCGCGGCCGGGATGGCGACAGTGGCCTGCACCAGGATCACCGAGGTCGCGTTCGGCAGGATGTGCCGGGCCAGCACCCACAGGTCGCTCGCGCCGTCCACGACGGCCGCCGCGACGAAGTCCAGCGACTTGAGGCGCAGCGTGTCCGAGCGGACGACCCGGATCACCCCGGGGATCTGGGCGATGCCGATGGCCACCGCGGCGTTGCCGAGGCTGGCGCCCCGGATGGCCGCCAACCCCACCGCCATGATCAGAAACGGAAACGCCAGCAGCAGGTCGGTGAAGCGCGAGATCACCGCGTCCCAGGCCCGGAAGTACCCGGCGGCAAGCCCGAGCGGCACCCCGATGACCAGCGACGTGGCCACCGCCAGGAGCCCCACCTGCAACGACGCCCGAGCGCCGAGCATGATGCGGGAGAGGACGTCCCGGCCGAGGTCGTCGGTGCCCAGCAGGTGCCCGGCGGTGCCGGGAGGCGCGAACGTACGGGCGAAGTCGGTCTGGTCGACCGAGTAGGGCGCGAGCCACGGCGAGAGCAGCGCGATGACACCCGCCAGCGCGAGCACGACGAAGCTCGCCACGGCGAGCGGGTTGCGCCGCAGCCTTCGCAGCACCCGGGTACGCCGGGTGATGCTGGCGGTGCCGGTCTCCGCCATCGGTACGGTGAGGACGGTCATGCCGGATCTCCCGTCACCCGGATGCGTGGATCGATGACCGAGTAGAGCAGGTCCACGAAGAAGTTGATCACGATGTAGGCCGCGGCGGTGAGCAGGACGACGGCCTGGATCACCGGGTAGTCCCGTTGGAACACCGCGTCGATGGTCATCTTGCCGAAGCCCGGCAGCCCGAAGATCTGTTCGGTGACGACCGCGCCCGAGATCAGCCCACCGAGCTGGAGACCCACGACGGTCACCACCACGATGAGGCTGTTCCGCAGGGCGTGCCGGGTGATGACGGCGCGCGGTCGCAGGCCCTTCGCCTTCGCCGTGCGCACGTAGTCGGAGGAGAGCGAGTCCAGCATCGCCGACCGGGTCTGCCGCATGATGATGGCGGCCAGGCCGGTGCCGAGGATCACTGCCGGCAGGACGATGTGGTGCAGGTTGTCCACGGGGTCCTCCAGGATCGGCACGAAGCCGGAGGCGGGGAAGAGCCCGGTCGCCACGGACAGGTAGAGGATCGCCAGCAGCCCCAGCCAGAAGTGCGGCACCGACAGGCCGATCAGGGCCAGGCCGTTGGCGAGCCACTCCGCCGGACGTCCACGACGGACCGCCGCGAGCACCCCGGCGCCGACGCCGAGCGCCGCCGCGATGAGGATCGCCAGGACGGACAACTCGACGGTCACCGGCAGGGCGGTCGTGAGCATCGACGAGACCGGCGTACCGGTACGGATCGACACCCCGAAGTCGCCCTGCACCATGCGCTCCACGTACTGGGCGAACTGCACGGGCAGCGGCTGGTCCAGCCCGTAGTGGCGACGGATGGCCTCCAGGGCCTCCGGCGACCGGTCCTCCCCGGCCAGGGCGAGGGCCGGGTCGCCGGGGAGCGCCCGTACGCCGACGAAGACCACGATCGTGGACAACAGCAGGGTCAGCGCCGACTGCCAGGCGCGGGTGAGCAGATATCGGGCCACGCCGGCCTACTTGCCGAAGCCGGCGAAGGCCGCCCGGATCACGCCGTCCGGGTAGACCTGAAGGCCCTGGATCTGCTTGCTGACAGCGGTCAGGTTGCGCTGCCGGTAGAGGTAGATCAGGGCGTCGTCCTGCTGGAGCAACGTGACCGCCTGCCCGTACAGCTTCCTGCGCTCCTCGACGTCGCCGGCCTGTCGGGCCTGGGTCAGCAGGGTGTCGAGCTGCGGGTTGCTGTAGCCGGCGACGTTCTGGCTGGCGCCGGTGCCGACGAAGTTCGTGATGTTGGCGTCCGGGTCGATCCGTCCGCTCCACCCCAGTTGCAGCAGCTCGAAGTTGCCGCGGTCCTGCTCGTCGAGGAGCGACGAGTACTCCACCGGGTTGATCTTCAGGTCGAATCCGCCGTCCTTGACCATGGACTGCAACGCCTGCGCCAGACGCAGCGTGTCGGGGGTGTTCGAGGCGAGCATCGTCACCGTGTACGGCGTCTGCACGCCGGCCTCGGCCAGCAACTGCTTGGCCTTGGCGGGGTCGTGCGCCGGGCAGGTCTGCGCCTCGGGGGACGAGAACGTGCTCGCGGGCGAGATCGGGGAGCAGGCGGCGGCGTGCAGACCGTTGAAGACCGCGTCGACCAGGGCCTTGCGGTCGATGGCATGCTCGAAGGCCTGCCGCACCTTGGCGTTCTGGGCGAGGGGGCGGTTGATGGGCTTTGGTGCGGTGCCGACGCCGTCGACGTTGCCGACGTTGATGGTCAGACCCTGGTAGCCGAGGGACTGCGACTGGAGGACGGAAACCGCCGAGTCCTGCCGGAGCGAGGCGACGTCCTGGGTGGAGACCGAGTCGGCGACCTGCGCGTCGCCGGAGCGCAGGTTGGCGGCGCGGATGCTGGCGTCGGTGAGGATCCGCCATGAGATGGCGTCCAGGTGCACCTTGCTCGCGTCGTAGTAGTTCGGGTCCCGTACCACCTCGATGGAGTTCTGCGGCACCCGCTTCGCGAACTTGAAGGGGCCGACGCAGACCGGCGCCGAGGCGAAGTCGTCACCCAGGGTCCGCAGCGCCTGCGCACTCATGATCATGCCGGCCCGGTCGGCGAGGGCCCCGAGCAGCGGGGCGAACGGCTGCTTCAGCCGCAGGACGACGGTCTGCGCGTCCGGGGTGTCGACGCCGTCGATGGGGCCGAGTTCGCTCTTGCGCGCCGACCGGGCGTTGGTGAGGTGGCGTTGCAGGGTGGCCCTCACCGCAGCCGAGTCGAACGCCGTGCCGTCCGCGAAGCGCACGCCGGGCCGCAGCGGAATGGTCACCGTCCGGCCGTCGCCGCTCGTGGTGGGCAGGGCCGTCGCGAGCTGCGGTACGACCTGCGCCTGCTCGTTGACGTCGTAGAGCTTTTGGCACATGGCTTGGAAGACGTAGCGGGAGTAGAGGCTTCTCGACAGCGTCGGGTCCAGCGCGTCGGGCTCGGCGGAGAGGGCGATGACCAGCTTGCCGCCCTGCTTCACGGCGGCGGGATCGGCGGGCGTTCCGAAGGAATCCTGGCCCGCCGACTGGTCGCCGCCGGACGGGTCGCCGCCGTCGTTGTTCGACACCGGTGAGCAGGCGACGACAGTGCAGACGACGGCGGCCGCCGCCACCGCGGCCCGGAGTACCCGGCTGCGGGGCAGGTTCGTGTCGCGGACGGAGAGGTTCGTCATGGAGAGCTCCTCAAGTGGGCGATTCGGGGAGCGTATGTTGTATACGATGACCGCCGCAAGACCTCCGGTGGCGGCAGGAAGCGGAGCCGCACGGCGCCGCTTCCCACCGCGTACTCCTAGGAGTTGTAGGCCTGCGCGGTCACCGTGACCTGGCGGGCGAGACCCGACCGGGCCGGCCAGGAGATCCGCACCTCGCGGCTCTCCCCCGGCAGGAGCCAGAAGTAGTTGTCGTCGTAGCGGACCGGCAGGACCCGCTCACCGCGCTGGTCGCGTACGGCGAGCCGCACCAAGGCGGCGACCGTACGACCCTGGTTGCGGACGGTCGTGGTGACGGTGTTGCGCCCGTCCACGACGCGTACGGTGCTCGACGACGTCGACAGTCGGGTGCTCGGCACGTCGTTGAGCGCCCGCAACTGCTCAGCCTTGTCGTAGCGCCAGTAGGTGTTTTCCGCGAGCAGCCGGTCCCGGCTGTCCCGCAACTCCAGTCGCACCAGGTGCAGCCCGCCGCCGTCCGGCGCGGCGAGCGGGAAGACCGCCGTGGTGGCCGAGCGGGCCACGTCCACCCGCTGACGCTGGGGCGAACCCAGCGACCGGCCGCTCAGGTCGTAGCGTCGGGCGCTGACCGTGACCCCGCTGAGCGGGGCGGCGGTGTGGTTGACCACCCGGACCTGCCAGGTGCCCGGGTCGGCCTGGACGTGCACCGGCTCGCACCCCTTGCGGGCGCCGTAGTAGGCGCCGTTCACGTCGAGGTCGTAGTCGTAGGTTTGCCAGACCGTGCTGTGCCACGCCGGGTGCGACATCCACAGCAGCAGGCCGGTGGCGTCCTGCCACAGGTTGGCGTTCCACGCCTCGAACATGGCGCGGTGGCTCTCGTAGTTGACGAACTGCGCCCGGGTGGCGAACTCGTCGAGCGAGTCGGACTCACCGAGCCGCGCGTCGATCGCCGCCTGGTACGTGCCGACGCGCTGGTTACCGATGGTCGACCAGTCGTGGTAGTTCCACACCTCACCGATCGGCCACTCCGGCGCGTCACCGACGAGGTTGCGCATGCTCTCGACCACCGACACGACCGGCATGCCGATCTCGGTGTGGAAACCGAACGCGCCAGTGTCGTAGGTGTTCCTGTTGTTGTACGTCGCCGGCTCCACCCAGTGGTACGGGCCGTGGCCGCTGACGATGCCGCCGGCCGAGTTGGGGATGTAGAGGATCTCCGGGTGCTCGGTGGCCGCGGCCTGCTTGAGACCGGCATCCACGATCGGCGGCGGGTCACCCTCGTTGGCGCCACACCACACCACGATGCTCGGGTGGTGGCGGAACCGCCGGATCGTGTCGGCGGCGATGTCGACGTAGCCGGGCGGGTTGGGCAGGAACGCGCCCGCCTGCCAGAAGTCGTTCCACACCAGGATGCCCTGCTCGTCGCAGGCCTGGTACAGCTCCTCGCGGTTGCTGCTGCCGAGCCAGTTGCGGATCATCGTGAAGTTCATGTCGCGGTGCATCTCGACCGTGTCGGCCAGGCGGTCGGGCAGCACCCGACGCAACAGCTCGTCCCAGCCCCAGTTGCCGCCCCGGGCGAACACCGGCACACCGTTCACGCTGATCTTGAGCTGGGTGACGGCGTTGCTGACCGACTTCACGTCGGTCCACCGCTGCCCGTCGTCCGAGACCTGGATGACGAAGTCGCGGGCGTACGCCTGCTCCCAGACGATGGTGACCTGGTCGAAGCTGACCGGAGCGCCGAGGTCGACCTGGATCCACTGGTCGTCCTCGAACTTCGACGACCAGCGGGTCCGGGGGTTGCCGTCGACGGCCCGGTCCGGGCCGTTCGAGTCGCTGTCGGACGACGACGCGGTGGCGGTCCGGCGCAGCGCCAGGTCGACGTCCGGCTCGGCTTGGCGCTGCACCGAGAGCGCCCACATGGACACGCCCCACGAGGTCACCCGCGCGCCCGTCTGGATGCGCAGGTGCTGTGCGGTCTGGCTGGCGAACGTCTCGACCTGGGTGGCGCGGCTGCCCAGCGGGGTGTCGTTGCTGACCGACGTCACGTCGTTCCAGGCGTCCCCGTCGGCGGAGACCTGGACGCGGTAGTCCAGCGCGTACGCCTGCTCCCACACGATGGTGACCCGGTCGAAGTCGACCGCCGCGCCGAGGTCGACCTGGATCCACTGGTCGTCCTCGGCCTGCGAGGCCCAGCGGGTCGCCGCGTCGCCGTCGACGGCCTTGCCGGGACCGTTGCCGTCGTTCTCCGAGGACGACGCGCTGGCGTCGCGGCGCAGGGCGAGATCCGGGCCGGTGCCGTCGGCCACCGACAGCGAGAACATCGAGATGCCCCAACCGGTGGCGCGCTGGCCGGCCTGGATGCGCACGTGCCGGGCGTGCTGCCGGTCGAACGTGACCGTCTGGGTCGCCGCGCCGTCGACGAACTCCAGGGCGGGCTTGCCGGGCGGCGAGATGACGATCGGCTGGTGCCAGTCGTAGGCGAACTCGCGGACACCGAAGCGGAGCGCACGCCGGTCGCTGACCGAGCGCTTCACGGTGGCGGTGAGCGTGAGGTCGTACAGGTGGGGGTCGCCGTAGCCGTTGGGCCACCAGAGCCGGGGGTTGCGCAGCCGCAGCGCGCGGAAGCACTCCGGTGTGAAGGTGACGGTGGTGCTCCCGCCTGCGGGAACGGTCACGGTGGACTCGACGCGTACCTTGTCGAACTCCGCGCGGACCGTGACCGTGGTGGCGCTGGTCGCCGCGTTACGGACCGGCACCCGGATGGTGACCTCGGCGGTGTCGGTGCCGGGCAGGTCGGGCAGCGTGGTCTGCACGTGCGGGTCGCCGATGACGACGGCGCCTGTGCTGCGCAGGCGGACGTGGTCCCAGAGGCCGGTGACCCGGTCACGGACGGCCGGCATCCAGTCCCACCCCGACACCGCCAGGTAGGTCGGCGCGTCAAGGTAGTGGTGGGCCGACTGGAGGAAGGTACGACCGTCGGGGCCCTTGTCGCCGGGCGTGCCCGGGTGCGGCATCGGGGTGACCCGGACGGCGAGGACGTGCTCGCCACGGTGACCGGCAAACGCGTCGGTGATGTCGAAGGCCGCCCGCGCGAACGGGTGCTTGACGCTGCCGACCTGCACGCCGTTGACCCAGGCGGTCGCCTCGTGGTTGATCCCGTCGAACTCCAGCCAGATCCGTCGCCCTGCCGAGGTGTCCAGGTCGCGCGGCAGCCGCAGCGCGCGCCGGTACCACCACGTGTGCCGGGACAGCGCCTCCGGGATGCGCATGTTGTTGAATCCGGCCACCGGGTCGGGCAGGTGGCCCTGCTCGACCAGGGTGCCCAGCACGGTGCCGGGCACCGTCGCCGGCAGCCAGGACCGGACGTCGACGCCGGCACGGGAGAGCTCGGCGCCGTCGACAGTGCCGGCGAAGTCGTCCATCGTCAACGACCAGCCCGACTCCAGCGGCACCGTGCCGTCGGCGGCGACCCTCAGCTCGGGTGCCGAGCCGGTGTTGCCGCCTTCCCAACTGGTCCAGCCCTCGGCCTTCGGCCGGCCGGCCAGCGGTACGCCGTAGACCTGGAAGCCGTTGAGGCCCACCGGGTTGCTGTTCGAGCGCTTCGTGGCGGTCATCCGGATCCACCGGGCGGTGACCGGCTCGGGCAGCTTGATGGTCTGCGTGCCGCCCTGGCCCTCGCTGGTCTCGTACACCGACCGCCAGGCACGGCCGTCGGTGGAGACCTCGATCCGGTACGCCGTCGCGGCGCTGGAGAGAATCTCGTCACCGTCGGTGTCGGTGTAGTTGCCGTCGAACGGCCCGTCGGTGAGCGTGGCCTCGAAGACCAGCGAGACGGCCTCGATCCGGCACAGCGCCTGGAGGTCCACCGAAATCCACTGTGGGTCGCCGTTGGCGGCGCGCCATCCACTCCCCCGGACGCCGACCTGCGGCAGGCCGTCCACGGCGAAGGTCGCCGGCGTCGGCGCGTAGTCGGTCGAGGAGACCGCCACCGGGCGGTACCGGGCGAGGTCGGTGGCGGTGGGGG
>NZ_QGSY01000094.1 GCF_003857035.1 Micromonospora arida | reverse complement strand
CCCCCGATGCAGAGGAGCACGCCATCATGCGTACCGATCTGATCCGTAAGACCGCCCTGACCGCCGCCGGCCTCGCCTTCACCGGCGGCGCTATCGCCGGCCCCGTCACCACCGCCTTCGCCGCACCCACCGGCAAGCCGGCCACCCAGACCCAGACCGACCGCAAGGGTGGTCATGGTGAGCGCGAGTTGGGCGTGCGCTACGAAGCCCAGCCGAACTTCTACTACTGCGGCCCCGCCGCCACCCGAAACGCCCTGAGCGTGCAGGGCAAGAACATCAACGTCGACGACATGGCCAAGGAAATGGGCACCACCGAGGCCGGCACCAACTCCATCAACGACATCACCCCCGTACTGAACAAGGAAACCGGTAAGAACGACGCCTACCGCTCCGTAGAAATCAGCACCCCGAACGCCGACGCCAAGCAGACCGATCAGCTGCGCGCCGACATCGTCAAGACCGTCGACGACGGCCGGGCCGTGGTCGCCAACATCGCCGGCACCAGCACCGACACCGACGGTGTGACCCACTCCTACGAGGGCGGGCACTACATCAGCGTCGTCGGCTACCAGAACAACGGTGACACCGTCACCATCGCCGACTCCGCCGACCCCAACCAGGCCGCCTACCAGATCAGCGTCGAGCACCTCGCGGACTGGATCGCCACCCGCGGCTACGCCACCAGCTGACCCACACCACCACATGACCGAAGGGCCGGACCCCCACGAGGGTCCGGCCCTTCGGCGTGACCTCAGTCGGTGGCGAGGACGGTCAGGATCTGCTCGCCGTACTTGGCGAGTTTGTTCTCGCCGACTCCGCTGACCCCTGACAGGTCGGCCAGCGTGCTGGGCGCGTCGCTGGCGATCTGTCGCAGAGTGGCGTCGTGGAAGATGACGTACGCCGGGACGCCCTGCTCCTTGGCGGTGGTCGCGCGCCAGGCTCGCAGCCGCTCGAACAGCGACGCGGCGGCCGGGGTCAGCTCGGCCACGACGGTGGACGCGCCGCGCGGCTTCGATGAGCGGCTCGATGCCGGCTTCTCCGGCTCGCGGCGCATGGTGACCGTACGGCGGCGAGCGAGGACGTCGGCGCTCGCCTCGGTCAGCGCCAGCGTGCCGTAGTCGCCCTCCACGGCGAGGAGCCCTTCGGCGAGCAGTTGCCGGACCACGCCCCGCCACTCGGCCTCGCTGAGCTCGGAGCCGATGCCGAAGACGGTCAGCGAGTCGTGACCGTACTGGCTGATCTTGTCGGTCTGTTTGCCGAGCAGGATGTCGATGCAGTGCCCGGCGCCGAAGCGCTGGTTGCGTTCGCGGTCGAGGCGGAAGACGGCGGAGAGCAGCTTCTGGGCGGCGACGGTGCCGTCCCAGGATTCTGGTGGGGTGAGGCAGGTGTCGCAGTTGCCGCAGGCGGCAGTCGTCGTCTCGCCGAAGTATTCGAGCAGTTGGACCCGCCGGCAGCGCACCGTCTCGCAGAGGGCGAGCATCGCGTCCAGGTGCGCGGCGAGGTTGCGGCGGTGGGCGAGGTCCCCGTCGGACGTCTCGATCATCTTGCGTTGCTGGACCACGTCCTGAAGCCCGTACGCCAGCCAGGCGGTGGACGGCAGACCGTCACGGCCGGCGCGGCCGGTCTCCTGGTAGTAGCCCTCGACGGACTTGGGCAGGTCGAGGTGGGCGACGAACCGGACGTCGGGCTTGTCGATGCCCATGCCGAAGGCGATGGTGGCGACCATGACCAGGCCGTCTTCCCGCAGGAAGCGTTGTTGGTTGCGAGCGCGGGTGCCCGCGTCCAGCCCTGCGTGGTACGGCAGTGCGGCGACCCCGTTGGCGGTGAGGAACTCCGCCGTCTTGTCGACCGAGGCCCGGGACAGGCAGTAGACGATGCCGGCGTCGCCGGGGTGCTCGTCGCGCAGCAGGGTCAGCAGCTGCTTGCGGGGCTCCCGCTTGGGCACGATCCGGTACTGGATGTTGGGCCGGTCGAAACTGGCCACGAAGTGCCGGGCGTCGTCGAGCTTGAGCCGGGTCGCGATCTCGGTGCGGGTGGCGCTGGTCGCGGTGGCGGTGAGGGCGATGCGGGGGACCTGCGGCCAGCGTTCGTGCAGCATCGAGAGCGCGAGGTAGTCGGGGCGGAAGTCGTGCCCCCACTGGGACACGCAGTGCGCCTCGTCGATCGCGAACAGGGAGATGCGGCCCCGGTCGAGCAGGGCGAGGGTGGATCGGACGCCGAGCGCCTCCGGGGCCAGGTAGAGCAGGTCCAGCTCGCCGGCGACGAAGGCAGCCTCCACCCGCCGCCGGGCGTCCAGGGTCTGGGTCGAGTTGAGGAACCCGGCGCGTACGCCGACCGCGGTGAGGGCGTCCACCTGGTCCTGCATGAGCGCGATCAGCGGGGACACGACGACGGCGACCCCGTCGCGGACCAGAGCCGGGATCTGGTAGCACAGGGACTTGCCACCACCGGTGGGCATCAACACCAGCGCGTCGCCGCCGGCGACCACATGGTCGATCACGTCCTGCTGGAAACCGCGGAAGGCGTCGTAGCCGAACACCCGGCGCAGCACCGGCAGCGCGTCCTCGGCCCGCAGGTCGGTGGGAGAAGCCATCCGGGGAGTCTACGAGCCGACCCCGACAGCGCCCGCCCGGCGCACCCGGGTCGGGTGGGCCGGACGGGCGAGGCGGTCAGCCGGGCTGGCTGGACCGGTTGGCCAGGCCGCGCGGCGGGGCCTTCATCCCGACCACGATGTCGACGATCTCGATGTAGCGGGCCTTGTTGCCCATCCGGAAGGCGGTGGCCGCCGCGTTGATCTCCTCGAGGGTGTCGGCCTCGACCATGGTGACCTGGTCGTACTTGCCGTTGACCCCGGTGCAGACGACGTGGGTGAGCTGCTTGGCGAAGCGGCCCAGGTCGCGGGCGTGCTCGGCGGAGATCTCGTGGATGCCCTCGCGGCCGAGGGCGAAGTACTCGGGGCTGATTCGCATGAACAGGAAGCCGACGTACTTGTTCTTGTCCGCCAGGTCGTGCATCGCACCCTCCAGATGTTGGTCTGACCTGCAACGATCACGTTGAGCGTATTGACAACTACTGATCGTCATCAAGCGTGCGGGCTGTCGGGAGGGCGACCCTCGAAGCGGTCCGCGGCGGCCGCCCGGCCACGGGTGCCGGGCCGCGACCCGGCGGCGGGATAGAGTCGCTGATTGACCAATCGCGGCCGAGGGCGGCCGCGGCGCCACGGCTTGGGGGTACGGGTGAGCGAGGCGCGCACAGCCGGTGACCGGATCGACGGCCCGGATGCCGGTGACGAGCAGATGGCGGCTGAGTCGGAGACCACCCTCGTGGTGGTCACCGGCCTCTCCGGGGGTGGCCGCAGCACGGTGGCCCGGGCGTTGGAGAACGTCGGCTACTACGTCGTGGACAACCTGCCGCAGGCCCTGATGCTGGACATGGCCGAGCTGGCTTTCAAGGCGGGCGGCGCGGCCCGGCGTACCGCGATGGTGCTGGACGTGCGGTCGCGGGCCTTCTCCACCGACCTGGTCGGGGCGATCCGGGAGCTCAAGGAGCGCGGATTCTCGCCCCGGGTGGTCTTCGTCGACGCCGACGACGAGGTGCTGATCCGGCGGTTCGAGAGCGTTCGGCGTTCGCACCCGTTGCAGGGTGACGGGCGGCTGGCCGACGGCATCGCCGTGGAGCGCGGCCTGCTGGAGGAGGCCCGTGACCAAGCCGACGTGATCATCGACACCAGCCACCTGAACGTCAACCAGCTCCGGCGTCGCATCGAGGAGCTGTTCGGCGGCGAGGACGCCCGCCGGCTGCGGGTCACGGTGTTGTCGTTCGGCTTCAAGTACGGCCTGCCACCGGACGCCGATTTCGTGTTGGACGCCCGCTTCCTGCCCAACCCGTACTGGGTTCCGGAGCTGCGTGAGCACACCGGGCGGGAGGAGGCGGTCAGCGCGTACGTGCTGGGCCAGGAGGGCGCGGACGCCTTCGTCGCCTCGTACGCCGACCTGGTCAACGCCACCACGACCGGCTTCGAGCGGGAGGGCAAGCGGTACCTCACGGTCGCCGTGGGCTGCACCGGCGGCAAGCACCGCAGCGTGGCCATCGCCGAGGAGTTGGCCAGCCGACTGCGTCACTCCGGGCTGGCGGCGAACGCCCAGCACCGCGACCTGGGGCGGGAATGACGGCCCGGCGGGTGGTGGCGTTCGGCGGCGGGCACGGCCTGTCCGCCTCGTTGCGTGCGCTGCGCCACTGCGCTCCCGAACTCGACCTCGACATCACCGCGGTGGTCACGGTGGGTGACGACGGCGGCTCCAGTGGCCGGCTGCGGGCCGAGCGGGGTGGCCTGCCGCCGGGAGATCTGCGCCAGGCGCTGGTGGCGTTGGCCGGGGACCACCCGGCCACCCGGCGCAGCGCCGGGCTGTTCCAGCACCGCTTCGCCGCCGTACCGGTGGGCGTACCCGGATCCGGCGCGACCGGCCCGGGCCCGGCGGCGGGCGTCGACCCGGACCGGGACGGCGCGGCCCCGCGCGGCACGGACGCAGCCCAGCGCGGCACGGACGCAGCCCACCGCGGCACGGACGCAGCCCAGCGCGGCACGGACGCAGCCCAGCGCGGCACGGACACAGCCCCGCGCGGCACCGGCGCGGCCCTGCGCGGCACCGACGGGGCGTCGGCCGGGACCGACGGTCTGACCGGGCACGCGGTGGGCAACCTGGTGCTCTGCGGCCTCATGGAGCTGCTCGGCGACCCGGTGGCCGCGCTGGAGCACGCCGGCGCGATGCTCGGCGCGGTGGGCCGGGTGCTGCCGATGTCCCGCCAACCGGTCGGCATCGAGGCGCGGGTACGCGGTGCCGACCCGGCCGCCCCGGACGAGGTGCGCACGGTCAGTGGCCAGCACCAGGTGGCCGTCACCACCGGCCGGGTCGAGTCGTTGCGCCTGACCCCGAGCGCCCCACCGGCGTGCGCCGAGGCCATCGAGGCGATCCGGGCGGCCGATTGGTTGATCTTCGGGCCGGGCAGCTGGTACACGAGTGTGCTTCCGCACCTGCTGGTGCCGCAGTTGGCCGACGCGATCGTGTCCACCTCGGCCCGGCGGCTGGTCACGCTGAACCTCGCCGCGGAGAAGGAGACCCTCGGGCTTTCCGTCGCCGACCATCTCGCGGCGCTGCACTGGTACCTGCCCGAACTCAAGGTCGATCTTGTGCTCGCCGATGCGAAGGCGGTGGGTGACCCCGAACCGGTCGAACGTGCGGCAGAATCGCTGGGTGCCCGCCTGGTCCTCGCCCCCGTCGCCGTTGTCGACGGGACTCCCCGCCATGATCCGGCTGCCCTGGGCGCCGCGCTGGTGCCTGTCCTGGGCGCCGATCGTTAGACACGTACGTAATCTCCGGCGACACGCCGGAACAGGTCCGTGAGGGGACGCACAATGGCGATGACGGCCGCGGTCAAGGACGAGCTGAGTCGGGTCGACGTGCCCAAGCCCTGCTGTCGGCGGGCGGAGATGGCCGCGCTGCTGCGCTTCGCCGGCGGGCTGCACATCGTCTCCGGCCGCGTGGTGGTGGAGGCTGAACTGGACACCGGGGCGGTGGCCCGGCGGCTGCGCCGGGAGATCGCCGAGGTCTACGGCTACCCCAGCGAGATCCACGTGCTGGCGTCCGGTGGGCTGCGCAAGGGCAGCCACTTCATCGTGCGGGTGGTCAAGGACGGTGAGGCCCTGGCACGGCAGACCGGCCTGCTCGACGTGCGGGGTCGCCCGGTGCGTGGCCTGCCCCCGCACGTGGTGGCGGCCAACGTCTGCTGCGCGGTCGCCGCGTGGCGGGGCGCGTTCATGGCCCACGGCTCGCTCACCGAGCCGGGCCGCTCCAGCGCGCTGGAGATCACCTGCCCGGGGCCGGAGTCGGCGCTGGCCCTGGTCGGCGCGGCCCGCCGCATCGGCATCACCGCGAAGAACCGCGAGGTACGCGGGGTGGACCGGGTGGTCGTCAAGGACGGTGACGCGATCGCCGCGCTGCTCACCCGGATCGGGGCGCACTCCAGCGTGCTGGCCTGGGAGGAGCGTCGGGTACGCCGCGAGGTGCGGGCCACCGCCAACCGGCTCGCCAACTTCGACGACGCCAACCTGCGCCGTTCGGCGCGGGCGGCGGTCGCCGCGGCCGCCCGGGTCACCCGTGCGCTGGAGATCCTCGCCGACGAGGCGCCCAACCACCTGACCGACGCCGGTCGGCTGCGTCTGGAGCACCGTCAGGCATCGCTGGAGGAGCTGGGGGCCCTGGCCGACCCCCCGCTGACCAAGGACGCCATCGCGGGGCGGATCCGCCGGCTCCTGGCGCTGGCCGACAAGCGGGCCCGCGACCTTGGCATCCCGGATACGGAAGCAGCCGTCACGCCCGACATGCTCGTGGTCTGATAGGACGGTGGGGCCGCACGGTGCGCCCGGGAGCACGACCCGGCGCAGCGTGGTCTCGCACGCTCGGATAGGGTCGCTGCGTACGGCAAGGGGGCCGACACCGGCACTCCTCGTCGTGCCCCACCGCCTCGGGCGGTCAGGTCCTCAGACCGCGCGGCGGGGTGGCCGAGATGAACCGTCGACGGCCGGCTCCAACGGTCGGCGCACACCATTCCCGCCGGCCCGTTGTCTGAAGCCGGCGGACCAGAACGCGAGGAGATGGGACCTGTGACCATCCGGGTTGGCATCAACGGCTTTGGCCGAATCGGCCGTAACTTCTTCCGGGCAGTGCTGGCGTCTGACGCCGACATCGAGGTCGTGGCGGTGAACGACCTGACCGACAACGCCACGCTCGCCCACCTGCTCAAGTACGACAGCATCCTCGGTCGCCTGCCGTACGAGGTCAAGGCCACCGCCGACGAGATCACCGTCGGTGGCAAGACCATCAAGGCGTACGCCGAGAAGGACCCGTCGAAGCTGCCGTGGGGCGAGGTCGGCGCCGACGTCGTCATCGAGTCGACCGGCTTCTTCACCGACGCCACCAAGGCCAAGGCGCACGTCGACGGTGGGGCCAAGAAGGTCATCATCTCCGCCCCGGCGAAGAACGAGGACGTCACCGTCGTCATGGGTGTCAACCACGACACCTACGACCCGGCGAAGCACACCATCATCTCCAACGCCTCGTGCACCACCAACTGCCTCGCCCCGATGGCGAAGGTCCTGCACGACACGTTCGGCATCCAGCACGGTCTGATGACGACGATCCACGCGTACACCCAGGACCAGAACCTCCAGGACGCGCCGCACTCGGACCTGCGTCGGGCCCGCGCCGCCGCGCTGAACATCGTGCCGACCTCGACCGGCGCCGCCAAGGCGATCGGCCTGGTCCTGCCGGACCTCAAGGGCAAGCTCGACGGGTACGCCCTGCGGGTGCCGATCCCGACCGGCTCGGTCACCGACCTCACCGTCAACGTGGGTCGCGAGACCACCGTGGACGAGGTCAACGCCGCGCTGAAGGCCGCCGCGGACGGCCCGCTCAAGGGCATCCTGGTCTACAACGAGGACCCGATCGTCTCCACCGACATCGTGACCGACCCGGCGTCGTGCATCTTCGACGCGCCGCTGACCAAGGTCGTCGGCAACCAGGTCAAGGTCGTCGGCTGGTACGACAACGAGTGGGGCTACTCCAACCGCCTGGTCGACCTCGTCAAGCTGGTCGGTTCGTCGCTGTGAGCATCCGGACCCTCGACGACCTGCTCGCCGAGGGGGTGTCGGGTCGGCGCGTGCTGGTGCGCGCCGACCTGAACGTCCCGCTCGACAAGCAGACCGGTGCCATCACTGACGACGGCCGGATCCGCGCGGTGCTGCCGACTCTCGGCGCGCTGGTCGAGGCCGGCGCGAAGGTGGTCGTCTGCTCGCACCTGGGCCGCCCGAAGGGCGCTCCGGACCCGCAGTTCAGCCTGGGTCCGGTCGCTGGGCGGCTCGGTGAGCTGCTCGGCGCGCCGGTGCACTTCGCTACCGACACCGTCGGTGATTCCGCCCGCTCGACCGTCGCCGACCTGGCCGACGGTCAGGTCGCCCTTCTGGAGAACCTGCGTTTCAACGCCGGTGAGACCAGCAAGGACGAGGCCGAGCGGGGCGCCTTCGCCGACCAGCTGGCCGCGTTCGGTGACGCGTACGTGGACGACGCGTTCGGTGCCGTGCACCGCAAGCACGCCAGTGTCTTCGACGTGCCGGCCCGGTTGCCGCACGTCGCGGGCCGGCTGGTGCTGCGTGAGGTCGAGGTGCTCTCCAAGCTCACCGGTGACCCCGAACGCCCGTACGTGGTGGTGCTCGGTGGGTCGAAGGTGTCCGACAAGCTCGCCGTGATCGAGGCTCTGCTGCCCACTGTCGACCGGCTGCTCATCGGTGGCGGGATGTGCTTCACCTTCCTCAAGGCACAGGGCCTGGAGGTGGGCACCTCGCTGCTGGAGAAGGACATGGTCGACACCTGCCGCAACCTGCTGGAGCGGTCCGGCGGCAAGATCATGCTGCCGGTCGACGTGGTGGTCGCGGACGCGTTCGCTCCGGACGCGGCGCACGACACGGTGCGGGTCGACGGCATCCCGAGCCACCGGCTCGGCCTGGATGTCGGCCCGGAGACGGTGGCCGGCTTCAGCGCCGCGCTGTCCCAGGCGAAGACGATCTTCTGGAACGGTCCGATGGGCGTGTTCGAGATGCCGGCCTTCGCTGCGGGCACCCGGGGGATCGCCGAGGCGATCACCAAGGCGGACGCGTTCAGCGTCGTCGGCGGCGGTGACTCGGCGGCGGCGGTCCGTGCGTTGGGGCTGGACGAGTCGTCCTTCGGGCACATCTCCACCGGCGGTGGCGCCTCCCTGGAATACCTCGAGGGCAAGGCCCTCCCCGGCATCGCGGCCCTGGAGAACTGAATGTCGAGCACCACCCGCCGGCCGCTGATGGCCGGCAACTGGAAGATGAACCTCAACCACCTCGAGGCCAACCTGCTGGTGCAGAAGCTGGCGGCGAGCCTCACCGAGAAGCAGCTCACCGCCGTCGAGACGGTCGTGCTGCCGCCCTTCACCGACCTGCGCACCGTGCAGACCGCGGTGGACGGGGACAAGCTGCTGATCGGCTACGGCGGGCAGGACCTCTCCCCGCACCCGTCCGGCGCGTACACCGGGGACATCTCCGGGGCGATGCTGGCCAAGCTCGGCTGCACGTACGTGGTGGTCGGGCACTCCGAGCGGCGGGCCTACCACCACGAGGACGACGTGCTGGTCAACGCCAAGGTCAAGGCGGCGCTGACGCACGGCCTGACGCCGATCCTGTGCGTGGGGGAGGGGCTGGACGTCCGCGAGCAGGGCACCCACGTGGCGCACTGCTCCGACCAGCTCGACGGGGGCCTCGCCGGCCTCACCCCCGAGCAGGTGCGGCAGGTCGTGATCGCGTACGAGCCGGTCTGGGCGATCGGCACGGGCAAGACCGCGACCCCGGACGACGCCCAGGAGGTCTGCGGGGCGGTGCGTCAGCGACTGGCGGAACGCTTCGACCAGGAGACCGCCGACCAGGTTCGGGTTCTCTACGGCGGCTCGGTCAAGGCGTCCAACATCGCCTCGATCATGGCCCAACCGGACGTGGACGGGGGCCTGGTGGGGGGCGCCAGCCTGGACGCCGAGGAATTCGCTCAGATCTGCCGGTTCCCGGAGCACCTCGCCCGCTGATCGCTCGGTATCCTTGACACCGCCCGTCCGCCGGTCGGTGCCGCCGTGCCCGATCAGACCGGGCGAGGATCGCTACGAGAGGAACTGACCCCAGCCATGCCGATCTGGTTCGCATACACGTTGATCGTGTTGCTGGTCATCACGAGCATTCTGCTCACCCTGCTGATCCTGCTGCACCGCGGCAAGGGTGGCGGTCTGTCGAGCATGTTCGGCGGTGGCGTCAGCTCCAGCCTCGCCGGCTCCTCGGTCGCGGAGAAGAACCTGGACCGCTACACCGTTCTGGTGAGCGTCGTCTGGTTCGCCGCGATCGTCGGCCTCGGGCTCTGGCTGCGCCTCCAAATGAACAGCGGCGCCTGAGCAGGCTCAGTAAGTCGTACAATCTGCGCGCGGTTCGTCACTCGACGGGCCGCGCGCAGGCTTTTCTCCGCTGCACCGCGTCGCCCGCCGCTCCACCCCCGAAGACGGCGGGTCCCCTCCGACGACAGGAGCGAGCAGCCGTGCCGAATGGCAACGTTATCCGGGGAGCCCGGGTCGGGTCCGCACCGATGCGCCCGGACGAGCGGCACCAACCCGCCCCCCGACAGGACGTCACCTACTGGTGCCGTAACGACCACCGGGTCGACATCCGGATCGCCGCGGACGTCGAGCCGCCACCCCTGTGGGACTGCCCCCGCTGTGGCCTACCCGCCGGTCGCGACGCCCAGAACCCGCCGGGTCGGGTCCGCGCCGAGCCGTACAAGAGCCACCTGGCGTACGTGAAGGAGCGGCGCACCGCCGAGGAGGGGGAGGCCCTGCTCGCCGAGGCGCTCGCCGCACTACGCCGTCGACGCGGCGAGTAGCGGGCTCATCCCAGCGCTCAGCGCAGGCTGCGCAGTCGGACGGGTACGTCGGCCGCGGCCGCCCGGTCCAGCAGCCAGCGGGTGCGGTTCACGCCGTGCACGCCGGCCGCCGGCAACTGCACCGGGCCTGCGCCGGCCAACGCCATACCCACCGCGCGAGCCTTGTCGGCGCCGGCGGCCACCAGCCAGACCTCCTCGGCGGTGTTGATCGCCGGCAGGGTGAGGGTGGTCCGCGTCGGCGGCGGCTTGGGGCTGCCCCGCACCGCGCTGACGGGCCGGGTCTCGTAGCCCACCGGGTGCTCGGGGAAGACCGAGGCCACATGGCCGTCCTCGCCGACGCCCAGCATCAGCACGTCGAAGTGCGGCAGGGTGGCGTGCCCGGGCCGGGCTGCGCGGGCCAGCTCGTCCGCGTACGCGGCAGCCGCCGCCTCCGGGTCGTTGCCGGCCGGGCCGTCCGAGGCCGGCATCGCGTGCACCCGGGCCGGGTCCAGTGGCACCACGTCCAGCAGGGCGGCCCGGGCCTGCGTCTCGTTGCGGTCCGGATCACCGGCGGGCAGGAACCGTTCGTCGCCCCACCACACGTCGACCCGGGACCAGTCCACCGCGTCGCGGGCCGGCAGCGTCGCCACCGCCCGGTACACGGCCGCGGCGACCCGACCTCCGGTGAGCACCACCGAGGCTTCGCCCCGGTCGGCCTGGGCGTCGAGCAGCTTCACCAGCAACCGGGCCGCCACGGCCTGCGCCAGCAGGTCGGCGTCGGCGTGGACGGCGACACTCGCCTCACTCATGGTTACGCCTTCGTTTCCCGACCGCGAGGCGGTCGCTGTCGTGCCCGGGGCGGTGTGCCCGAGGTGGTGGGGCGAAAACCCCGGAGATTGCGGGGCAGGGCCGGTGGTACCGGCCCTGCCCGACGGTGTGCCCCGGCTGGGCTCAGCCCTCGCCGCTCGTGCCGACGTGCGCGGTCACCCCGGCCTCGGCGCGCTGCGCGGTGGCCGGATCTTTCCAGACGTGAACCCGCTGGGCGGGGCGCTGCTCCAGCCCCCGCAGCCCGACCGTCGCGCCCAGCGCCTCCGCGTACACCTGGTCGGCGTCCAGCCGGCGCAGCTCCTCGGCCAGCTCGTCGCCGAGCGGGCGGCGCACCAGCGGCAGGGCCCGGTCGTCCTGGCCCGTCCGCCGGAACACGGCCAGGCTGTCCTCCCGGGTCAGCGTCAGCTGGTCGCCGTTGGCGCAGCTGAGCTGCACCTCCCGCATCCGAGGGAACTCGTCGCTGTCCACCCGGCGTGGGGTGATGCCGAGCCGGCTGGACAGCCAACCAGCCATCAGCGCCGCCGTCGGGTCGGTGGGAGGCGCGACGATGGTCGCCTCGGTGACCTGGGCGCTGGTGGTGTCGAACGCCCCGGCGACCAGGGTGCGCCACGGGGTGATCCGGGTCCACGCCAGGTCGGTGTCGCCCGGGGCGTAGTCCCGGGCACGCTGCCGCAGCGCCTCCACCGGGTCGGCGGCCTGCGCGGCGTCGGTGATCCTCCGGTCGGCCACCACCCCGAGGAAGTCGGTGGCGATCTCCGCCGGTGGCTCGCCGTGCCACCACGTGACAACCGGTACGTCGGGAACGAGCAGCGGCATCACTACCGACTCGGCGTGCAGGGACAACCGGCCGTACATGCGGGTGACCACCGCCTCGCACGGGCCGAGCCGGCCCCCGACCACGATCTCCGCGTCCAGTCGGTTGCGGTCCCGCTCGATCTCCGAGCGGACCACCACCACGAGGCGACACGGGTGCGCGGCGGCGGCGATCGTCGCCGCGGCCTCCGCCTCCCGGACCCGCTTCTCGTCCACGACCACGATGAGGGTGAGCGCCATGCCGCTGGCCACACCGCCGGCGCTGCGCCGCTCGGCGGCGAGCGCCTTGACCACCTCGTTGCCGGTGGTGTCCCACAGCCCGATCATGCTCGTCTCCAGGCGCGGCCCTCGCGGGCCAGCATCTCGTCGGAGGCCCGTGGGCCCCACTCGCCGGCCCGGTACGGCTCCGGGGTGGTGCCCTCCCAGGCGTGCTCCAGGGGGTCGATCACCTGCCAGCTCTGCTCGACCTCGGCCGCGTCCGGGAACAGGGTGCGGTCGCCGATCAGCACGTCCAGCACCAGACGCTCGTACGCCTCGGGGCTGGACTCGGTGAACGCCTCGCCGTACTGGAAGTCCATCGCGATGTCGCGGACCTCCATGGTCGTGCCCGGCACCTTCGAGCCGAACTTGAGCACCACGCCCTCGTCCGGCTGCACCCGGATGACCAGCTGGTTGTTGCCCAGCGACTCCATGTCGGCGTCGTTGAACGGCAGGTGCGGCGCCTTCTTGAAGATGATGGCGACCTCGGTGACCCGCCGGGGCAGCCGCTTGCCGGCCCGGATGTAGAACGGCACCTCCGCCCAGCGGCGGTTCTGGATGCCCAACCGCACCGCCACGTACGTCTCGGTGGTGGAGTCGGCGGGGACGTCCTGCTCCTCCAGGTAACCGACCGCGCGTTCGCCACCGACCCAACCGGGCAGGTACTGACCGCGGACGGTGTCCCGGGCGACGTCCTTGGGCAGGGTGATGGCCTTGAGCACCTTCAGCTTCTCGGCCCGGATCTCATCGGCGTCGAAGCTGGTCGGCTCCTCCATCGCCACCAGGGCGAGGAGTTGGAGAAGATGGTTCTGCAGCACGTCGCGGGCGGTGCCGACGGTGTCGTAGAAGCCGGCGCGGGTGCCGATGCCGACGTCCTCCGCCATGGTGATCTGCACCGAGTCGACGTACTTGGAGTTCCACAGCGGCTCGAACAGGTTGTTGGCGAACCGCAGGGCGAGGATGTTCTGAACCGTCTCCTTGCCCAGGTAGTGGTCGATCCGGAAGACGTCCTGCCGGGTGAACACGTCGTCGACGAGGTCGTTGAGCGCCTTCGCCGAGGGCAGGTCGTTGCCGAACGGCTTCTCCACGACGACCCGGCGCCAACCGCCGGACTTGTCGTTGTCGGCCATCCCGGTGCGGGCCAGCTGCTTGAGCACGACGGGGAACGCTGCCGGCGGGATGGAGAAGTAGAACGCCGCGTTGCCGGTGATGCCGTGGGTCTGGCGCAGATCGTCCAGCGTCGAGGCGAGAGTGTCGAAGGCGTCGTCGTCGTCGAACGACCCGCCGACGAACTTGATGTTGCCGGCCAGCCGCGCCCACACCTCGTCCCGCCACGGGGTGCGGGCGTGCTTGCGGGCAGCCTCGCAGGCCAACGTCTCGAAGTCGCCGTCACCCCAGTCGCGGCGCGCGAAACCGAGCACCACGAAGCCCGGCGGCAACAGCCCCCGGTTGGCCAGGTCGTAGACCGCGGGGAGCAGCTTCTTGCGGGCCAGGTCGCCGGTCACCCCGAAGATCACCAGAGCGCAGGGCTCCGGGATCCGGGGCAACCGGCGGTCCTGCGGGTCGCGCAGCGGGTTCACCGAACCGCCTTCTCGCTCCGCTTCAGTCACGTCGTCCATCCTCACGCCCGCAGATCACCGGCCGCGTCCAGTAGTTGGGCGACACCGGCGGCCCGGTCGGTCAGGTGCAACCGCAGCACCGGCCGCTCCCGACCGGCGAGAGCCTGCCGGTCACCGGCGGCCTGCGCCGCCTGCAACTCACCGAAGGTGTACGGCTTGCCCGGCACCTCCAGGTCCTCGGCGACCGCGCCGGTCACCTGGAGGTAGCTGCCCACCTGCGGGCCGCCCTTGTGGTACTGGCCCGTCGAGTGCAGGAAGCGCGGACCCCAGCCGAAGGTGACCGGCCGGCCGCCCGCCTGGGCCAGCAGCGACCGCAGCCGGGCCGTGTCGGCGTCGGCGAACCGGTCGAGGTACGCCATCACCGCGAGGTAACCGTCGTCGCCCAGCCCGTCGAGCAGCCAGCGCAGCACACCGGCCAGGTCCCCGGGGGCGCCCTGCGGGGCGTACACCTCGATCGCGCCCTCGGTGAACGATGGCGACTCCGCCGGCAGGCCCGAGGCCAGGATCTTGTTGGTGTTCTCCTTGGACTCGGTGACGTTCGGCTGGTTGAACGGGTCGATGCCGAGCACCACGCCGGCCACCGCGGTGGCGTACTCCCAGGCCAGGAACTGCGCGCCCAGCGGGCCGTTGACGGCCACGTCCGGGTTGGCCCCGCCGCCCGGCATGTCACCGGGGGCCAGCGCGCCGCCGTAGCTGACGGTCAGCACGTCCGCGCCCGTGGCGCCGGGGCTCTGCGGAGACTCCACGACCACCGGGAGGATGCCCACCCCGGCCTTGCCGGTCGACTCGGCGATCAGCTGCTCGGCCCAGTCGCCGAGCCCGTCGATGCCGGTGCCGTCGGAGACCAGGGCGACCTTGTCCCGGGCCAGCGTGGCCGCGGCGCCCAGGGCGGCGCCCAGCGCCAGCGCCGGGTTGTTCTGGTCCGCGCCGAGCGACGTGGCCAGCGCGTCGGCCTGGTCGAGCAGCTCCGCGACCTCGACCCCGGCCAGCGCCGAGGGCACCAGACCGAACGCGGTGAGCGCCGAGTACCGGCCGCCGACGTTCGGGTCGGCGAGCACGGTGAACGCGCCCATCTCGGCCGCGGTGGTCTCCAGCGGCGAACCCGGGTCGGTGACGATGACGAAGTGCCGACCGGCCTCCGCCTCGGTCATCCCGGCGTCCAGGAACGCCTGCCAGTACGCGCGCCGGTGGCTGTCGGTCTCCACCGTCGACCCGGACTTGCTGGCCACCACCACGACGGTGCGCTCCAGCCGGTCACCGAGCGCCGCCCGGACCTGGCCCGGGTCGGTGGTGTCCAGCACGGTCAACGGGCGACCCAGCGTCCGGGTGATCACCTCGGGCGCGAGCGACGAGCCGCCCATGCCGGCGAGCACCACGTGATCCAGGTCGGCCAGCTCCGCGGTCAGCTCGGCCAACTGGACGAGCAGCTCGCGGCTGCGCCGGTGGGTGTCCACCCAGCCCAGCCGGATCTTCGCCTCGGCCTCGGCGTCCGGACCCCACAGGCTCGCGTCCTTGCCCGCCAGCTTGCCCGGGACGCCGGCCTTGACCAGCGCGTCCCGGGTCGAGGCGGGCGCGGCCTTGTCGACCGCGTCCGCGCCGTACACGGCCAGCCCGGCGGCTGCCTCCACCGGCCCACTGAGTAGGTCGCTCATGCGCCACCGGCCTTCTCGGCGGCCTTGGCGTTGCCCTTGGCCGCCTTGTTCGGGGCACCCTTGCCCTTCGCCGCGGCCTCCAGCGACTTGCGGACCCCGTCGAGCAGTTCCTGCCAGCTGGCCTCGAACTTCTCCACGCCCTCGCGCTCCAGGGTGACGATCACGTCGTCCATGTCCACCCCGACCGACTCCAGGTCGGCGAAGACCTTCCGGGCCGCGTCGTAGGCGCCGGTGATGGTGTCGCCGCGGGTCTCGCCGTGATCGGCGTACGCGTGGATGACCGCCTCGGGCATGGTGTTGACCGTGCCGGGGGCGATCAGCTCCTCGACGTAGATGACGTCCCGGTAGTCCGGGTTCTTCGTCGAGGTGGACGCCCACAGCGGCCGCTGCGGGTGCGCGCCGACGGCGGCGAGCGCCTTCCAGCGGTCGGAGGAGAAGACCTCGGTGTAGCGCTCGTACGCCAGCTGCGCGTTGGCGATGGCGGCCTTGCCCTTGAGGGCCTTCGCCTGGTCGGAGCCGACCTTCTCCAGCCGCTTGTCGACCTCGGAGTCGACCCGGGAGACGAAGAACGACGCCACCGAGCCGATCTTGGACAGGTCGTGGCCGTTCGCCTTGGCCTGCTCCAGACCGGCGAGGAACGCCTCCATGACCGCCGAGTAGCGGTCCAGGCCGAAGATCAGCGTGACGTTGACGCTGATCCCCTCGGCCAGGGTGGCGGTGATCGCCGGGAGGCCGGCCTCGGTGGCCGGGATCTTGATGTAGAGGTTGGGGCGGTCCACCAGCCACCACAGGGCCTTGGCCTCGGCCACCGTCCGGTCGCTCTCGTGGGCCAGCCGGGGGTCCACCTCGATCGAGACCCGGCCGTCGACACCGTCGCTGCCGTCGTACGACGGGCGCATCACGTCGCAGGCCCATCGCACGTCGTACGTCGTGAGCATGCGCACCGACTCCTCGACCTCGACGCCACGGGTGGCGAGGTCGTGCAGCTGCCAGTTGTACTCGTCGGCGTCGCTCAGCGCCTTGGCGAAGATCGTCGGGTTGGTGGTGACGCCGGCCACGTGCTTCTCGCGGCGCAGCTGGTCCAGCCCGCCGGAGCTCAAACGCACCCGGGAAAGATCGTCGAGCCAGACCGCCACGCCTGCGGCGGTGAGCTCATTCAGCTTGTCCGTCATGCCATCCACGCTCCCTCAGTTGCCGGTCGTGAAACCGGTGATGTCGCCCACCCGGGCCAGCGAGGCGTGTGCTGCCGCCACGATCCGGTCGGGGGTGAACCCGAACTGCTCGAAGAGCACGGTGTGCGGGGCGCTCGCTCCGTAGTGCTCCAGGCTCACGCTCTCGCCCAGGTCACCGACGACTCCGCGCCAGGACATCGCGATGCCCGCCTCCACGCTCACCCGTGCCTTTACCCCACGCGGGAGCACCGACTCCCGGTACGCCTCGTCCTGCTCGTAGAACCACTCCTGGCAGGGCATCGAGACGACCCGGGTCGGGGTGCCGTCGGCCTCCAGCCGCTCCCGGGCGGTCAGGCAGAGCTGCACCTCGGAACCGGTGCCGACGATGATCACCTGAGGCTTGCCGTTGGACGCCTCGGCCAGCACGTAGCCGCCCTTGGCCACACCCTCCGCGCCGCCCAGGACGTCGCGGTCCATGGTCGGCAGCGGCTGACGGCTCAGCGCCAGCGCGGTCGGCCGGTCGGTGTGCTCCAGCGCCTGCCGCCAGGCCCAGGCGGTCTCGTTGGCGTCCGCCGGACGGACCACGTCCAGGCCCGGGATGGCGCGCAGCGCGGTCAGGTGCTCCACCGGCTGGTGGGTCGGGCCGTCCTCGCCGAGGCCGATCGAGTCGTGCGTCCAGACGTAGGTCACCGGCAGCTTCATCAGCGCGGCCAGCCGCACCGACGGACGCATGTAGTCGCTGAAGACCAGGAACGTGCCGCCGTACGGGCGGGTGCCACCGTGCAGGGCGATGCCGTTGAGGATCGCGCCCATGGCGTGCTCACGGATGCCGAAGTGCAGCGTGCGGCCGTACTCGTGGCCGGGGAAGTCCTTGGTGGCGTGGGCGGCCGGAATGAACGACGGCTCGCCCTTCATGGTGGTGTTGTTGCTCTCGGCCAGGTCGGCCGAGCCGCCCCACAACTCCGGGAGCACCGGCGCGAGCGCCTCCAGCACCTTGCCGGAGGCGGCCCGGGTGGCCACCCCCTTGGCGTCCGCGGGGAAGACCGGCAACGCGTCGGTCCAGCCGTCGGGGAGTACGTGACCAGCCAGCCGCTCGTAGAGCGCGGTGCGCTCCGGGTTGGCCTTCTTCCAGGCGTCGAACGCGGTGGTCCACTCCTGCTGGGCGTCGGAGCCGCGGCCCATCACCGTGCGGGCGTGGCTGAGCACCTCCTCGTCGACCTGGAACGTCTGCTCCGGGTCGAAGTCGAGAATCCGCTTGGTGGCCTTCACCTCGTCGGCGCCGAGCGCCGAGCCGTGGATCTTGCCGGTGTTCTGCTTGTTGGGCGCGGGCCAGCCGATGATGGTGCGCAGCGCGATGAAGGAGGGGCGGCCGGTCTCCGCCTTGGCGGCCACCAGCGCCGCGTACAGCGCCTCGGCGTCCTCGTGGTAGTCGCCCTGGTCGGCGTCGCCGCTGCGCCAGTCGACGGTCTGCACGTGCCAGCCGTACGCCTCGTAGCGGGCGGCCACGTCCTCGCTCTTGGCGATCCGGGTGTCGTCCTCGATGGAGATCTCGTTGTCGTCGTAGATCACCGTGAGGTTGCCCAGCTGCTGGTGCCCGGCGAGGGCGCTGGCCTCGTGGCTGATGCCCTCCTCGATGTCGCCGTCGGAGACGATGCACCAGATGTCGTGGTCGAAGACGGACGCGCCGAGCTCGGACTCTGGGTCGAACAGGCCGCGCTCGCGGCGGGCCGCCATGGCCATGCCGACCGCGTTGCCCAGACCCTGCCCGAGCGGGCCGGTGGTGGTCTCCACGCCCGGCGTGTGCCCGTGCTCGGGGTGCCCCGGCGTCTGCGAGCCCCACTGCCGCAGCGACTTGAGGTCGTCCAGGCTCAGCGGGTAACCGGAGAGGAACAGCTGGATGTAGAGCGTCAGGCTGGAGTGCCCGGCGGAGAGCACGAACCGGTCGCGGCCGGGCCAGTTCGGGTCGGCCGGGTTGTGCCGCATGACGCGGTTGAAGAGGAGGTACGCCGCGGGCGCGAGGCTCATCGCGGTGCCCGGGTGACCGTTGCCGGATTTCTCTACGGCGTCCATGGCCAGCACGCGGACGGTGTCTACGGCCCGGCGATCGAGGTCGGACCAGTTCAGTGCGGAGTGCTCGGGTCGTTTAACAGCCACGATGGTTGTGCTCCTCGGCAGATGGGCGGAACCCTCACCGATGACCTTATCGAGCGTCCCTAAACGTGCGCCCGGGGATCTGCGCATGGTGTGCGCTACGTGACCATCCGGATGCTCGGGTTCAACCCGGTGGTGTGACGGCCCGCACCGTTGTCGGGTCGGCCGGGCAGCCAAAACGACGACGCGTAGTGTGTGGGGCGGTATGCGGACGCGAGTGGTCCCGACCGATCCGATCTCCCCTTGCCCGATGCCGGAAGGTGGCAATCCGTGAGCATGATCACCGAGCGCCCCGCGAGCAACCCGGCCGGGCCACACCCGGCGCGGGCGGCCGAGGGCCCGGTGGCCCGGCGGGACGTACGCGCTGTCCTCTCGGCGTACGTGGCGCTCACCAAGCCGCGGATCGTCGAGTTGCTGCTGGTCACCACCGTCCCGGCGATGATGCTCGCCGAGGGCGGGCTGCCGTCGCTGTGGCTGATGGCCATCGTGCTGATCGGCGGCTCGCTCGCCGCCGGCGCGGCAAGCGTTCTCAACTGCTACATCGACCGCGACATCGACCAGCTGATGCGGCGCACCAAGCGTCGGCCGCTGCCGGCGCACACCGTGTCGCCGCGAAGCGCGCTGATCTTCGGTCTGGTGCTGGCGGCGGTGTCGGTGGCCCTGATGGCGGCGTTCACCAACCTGCTGGCCGCCGGGCTGACTCTCGCCGCGATCGCCTACTACGACCTCGTCTACACCCTCTGGCTCAAGCGTTCCACCCCGACGAACACCTTCTGGGGCGGCGCCTGCGGGGCCGCACCGGTGCTGATCGGGTGGGCTGCGGTGACCGGCTCGCTGGCGCCGGCCGCCTGGGGGCTCTTCGCGGTGGTCTTCTTCTGGCAGATGCCGCACTTCTACCCGCTCGCCATGAAGTACAAGGACGACTACGCGCGGGCCGGCATTCCGATGCTCCCGGTGGTGGCCTCGATCCGCCGCGTGAACGCCGAGATCCTGATCTTCGCGTGGCTCACCGTGCTCACCTCCCTGGCCGTCTGGCCGCTGGGGCTCAGCGCGATCTACGGAGTGCCGACACTGGTGGTGGGTGCCATCTTCGTGGTCGAGGCACACCGGCTCTGCCGGCGCGCGACGCGCGGCGAGGCGGTCAAGCCGATGCGACTGTTCCACTGGTCGACGACGTACCTGACGATCGTCTTCGTGGCCGTCGCGCTCGACGCGCTGATCTGACCGTCCCGCACGGCCCGGCTTCGCGTCCAAGGCGGTGGCCTCCGCCCGCCGTCTTCCGCTGGCTGTCGGCTCCCTTGAGCATCGGGGCTCCTACGGGCACCGGGGCTCCGTCGGGCACTGCGGCTCCTACGGGCACCGGGGCTCCGTCGGGCACTGCGGCTTCGGCTTCTTTGCGCGCTACGGGCCCGGCGGTCCTCGCACCGTCAGTTGTCGCGCCGTGGCTCTGCCCGCCGCGAACGGTGCCGATGATCTACTGACTAATCATGGACGTGGATGAGTTGTCCGGGTTTAACGTCACATCAGAGTAACTTTCAGCATGAGTCGGATCGGCTCAACCTGGGGTGGTTCGAAGGCGATTTACCGACGTGCTTTGAGCGCAAAAGTCGGTAAATAAACGGACAGTCAACCTGTGGTCGTCCTTAAACCTGTAGGTAATTGGCATCACAAAAGGTTCATGGTTCTCGCGCGACGGGGTGCAACTCTGCTTAGGCTTCGCGTCATGGCAGATGGTTCCGATACGACGCTGACGGCCGAGCAGACCGCCGGCGAGCAGGCGCCCCAGGGCCTGGTCGCGGGCCTCAAGGCGTTCGCGGCTGGACACGGCGGCGCGAAGGCGGTCATCGAGTACGTCGGCAAGCGTGGCGCGCGGATCGTCCTGGTGGGTTCCGACGGCGAGTGGGGCGACCAGTTCGCCGACGACACCGTCACCGCCCGGGAGGCGTGCGCCAAGGCGGGAGTCACCGTCGAGAACGCCTGGGAGCGTGAACTGATGGACCAGATGCGTCCGAGCAACGACCTCTGGCGGTCGATGGCCCGGCGCACGATGGCCCGCTGAACAGACAGCTGAATTGACCACATATCACCAGTCGACCCGGGGGGAACCCCGGGTCGCTCTCGTCACCTGCTCAGACCTGGCCGACCTCGACCCGGACGACCGGCTGGTCCTGACCCCGCTCGCCGCCCAGGGTGTCGCCGTCCAGTCCGTCGTCTGGGACGACCCCGACGTCGACTGGTCGTCCTACGACCTGGTCGTGCTCCGCTCACCCTGGGACTACGCGCTACGCCGCGACGAATTCGTGTCCTGGGCGGCGACCGTGCCGACGCTGGTCAACCCGGCAGACGTGGTCCGCTGGAACACTGACAAGCGCTACCTCGCCGAGCTGAGCGCCGCCGGGGTGCCAACCGTGCCGACGTCGTGGATCGAGCCGGGGGAGAGCTGGCAGCTGCCCGCCCAGACCGGCGAGTACGTGCTCAAGCCCGCAGTCAGCGCCGGCAGCCAGGACACCGGCCGGTACGACCTGGCCGACCCGGAGCACCGGGACCTGGCCGCCGCACACGTTCGCAGGCTCTCCGAGGCTGGCCGGGTCACCATGGTCCAGCCGTACCTGCGGGCCGTCGACACCGAGGGCGAGACGGCCCTGCTCTTCCTGGCCGGCCCGGAAGGGCTCGCGTTCAGCCACGCGATCCGCAAGGGTCCGATGCTGTCCGGGCCGGACCTCGGCCCGGACGGGCTCTACAAGGCCGAAGAGATCACCGCCCGCACCGCCCGCCCCGAACAGCTGGCGGTGGCCGAGCAGACCCTCGCGACGGTGCCCGGCGGTACCCGACAGCTGCTCTACGCCCGGGTCGACCTGATCCCCGGCCCGGACGGCGAGCCGGTCCTGGTCGAGCTGGAGCTGACCGAGCCGTCGCTCTTCATCGGGTACGCGGACGGAGCCCCCGACCGCCTCGCCACCGCGATCACCACCCACCTGGCCCGCACCGCCTGACCTCCCACAACAAGCAACCCCGGACGGCCACCCGTGCTGCCGCGCGCCCGTGCTGCCGCCGGCAAGATCGCGCAACATCCTGGTTGTAGTGGCTTCCCGGCGTCTCGTGGCCACTACATCCTGGTTCGAGTGCGATCTTGGCGCGGGG
>NZ_QGSY01000122.1 GCF_003857035.1 Micromonospora arida | reverse complement strand
CCCAACGACTCACCCGCAGCCCGACCCAACCCAATCTGCTCCCGCTCCAACGGACTCAACCTCGACGCCATAACCACCCCAACGAAGATCACCAAAAGGGGTGTTGCAACCACCGGTTGAGCCCGCCATACGAACGGAAACTGTCCAAGATCTGCTGTGGCATGGGCGTTTCGGTCGCTCGCTCACGCCGGTTGACCGGGGTCAGGCCAATCCGGCGCGCCGCAGGGCTTCCGCCATCGCGTCGTTGGCCGGTGCCGGCGCGCCCTGCCGCTGCTGCCCGCCGCGACCACCCTGCCCGCCACGACCGTCTTGTCCGCCACGACCGCCTTGTCCGCCGCGACCACCCTGTCCGCCGCGAGCACCTGGCTCGCCACGGCCGCTCTGCTGGCCGCCGCGACCGCCCTGCGGACCACCGGCTGCGCCCCGACCGCCCTGCGGCGCGCGCTGCGCCGGGCCGCCACGCCCCTCCTGGCTCGTCCGACCACCACCGCCGCCACCACCGGCGGCGGGCTCGTCGTCCAAGCGCAGGGTCAGCGAGATCCGCTTTCGGGGTACGTCCACGTCGAGCACCCGGACCTTGACCACGTCGCCGGACTTCACCACCTCGCGGGGGTCCTTCACGAAGGTCCGGGACATCGCCGAGACGTGCACCAGACCGTCCTGGTGCACCCCGACGTCGACGAACGCGCCGAACGCGGCCACGTTGGTCACCACGCCCTCCAGCACCATCCCCGTCGTCAGGTCGCTGATCTTCTCCACCCCTTCGACGAAGGTGGCGGTGCGGAACTCCGGGCGGGGGTCCCGGCCCGGCTTCTCCAACTCGGCGAGGATGTCAGTGACGGTGGGGAGGCCGAACCGGTCGTCGACGAAGTCGGTGGCCCGCAGCCCGCGCAGGATGCCGCTCTTGCCGATCACCGAGCGCAGGTCCTGCCCGGTGGTGGAGAGGATGCGGCGTACCACCGGGTACGCCTCGGGGTGCACGCTGGAGGAGTCCAGCGGGTCGTCGCCACCGGGGATGCGCAGGAAGCCGGCGCACTGCTCGAACGCCTTCGGCCCGAGCCGGGCCACCTTCTTCAGTTCGGTACGCGTACGGAACGGCCCGTTGGCGTCCCGGTGCAGCACGATGTTCTCGGCCAGGCCGGCGCCGATCCCGGAGACCCGGGTCAGCAGAGGTGCGGAGGCGGTGTTGACGTCCACCCCGACCGCGTTCACGCAGTCCTCCACGACCGCGTCCAGCGACCGGGACAGCTTCACCTCGGACAGGTCGTGCTGGTACTGACCGACGCCGATCGAGCGCGGGTCGATCTTGACCAGCTCCGCGAGGGGGTCCTGGAGGCGGCGGGCGATGGAGACCGCGCCGCGCAGCGACACGTCCATCCCGGGCAGCTCCTGCGACGCGTACGCCGAGGCGGAGTAGACCGACGCGCCGGCCTCGGAGACCATCACCTTGGTCAGGTTGAGCTGCGGATGCCGGGCGATCAGATCACCGGCGAGCTTGTCGGTCTCGCGGGACGCCGTGCCGTTGCCGATCGCGATCAGCTCCACCCCGTGCGCCCCGGCCAGCCGGGCGAGGGTCTCCACCGACGCGTCCCACTGCCGGCGCGGCTCGTGCGGATAGATGGTGTCGGTGGCGACCACCTTGCCGGTGGCGTCCACAACGGCCACCTTCACGCCGGTCCGCAGGCCCGGGTCCAGGCCCATCGTGGGCCGGGTGCCGGCCGGCGCGGCGAGCAGCAGGTCCCGCAGGTTGGTGGCGAAGACCCGGACGGCTTCCTCCTCGGCCGCCTGCCACAGCCGCATCCGCAGGTCCGCGCCGAGGTGGATGAGGATCCGGGTACGCCACGCCCAGCGGACCGTGTCGGTCAGCCAACGGTCGGCCGGGCGGCCCGCGTCGGACACCCCGAACCGGCCGGCGATGGCCGCCTCGTACCGGGTCGGGCCGGTCGGTACGGCGTCCGCCTCGCCCGCCTCCTCCGATTCCATGGTCAGGTCGAGCACGCCCTCCTTCTCGCCCCGGAACATCGCCAGGATCCGGTGCGAGGGCAGCTTCGGGTACGGCTCGGAGAAGTCGAAGTAGTCGGCGAACTTCGCGCCGGCCGCCTCCTGGCCCTCGCGTACCCGGGAAACCAGCCGGCCCCGCGACCACATCTGCTCGCGCAGCGTGCCGATCAGGTCGGCGTCCTCCGCGAAGGTCTCGATGAGGATGGCCCGGGCGCCCTCCAGCGCGGCGGCGGCGTCGGCGACGCCCTTCTCCTCATCGACGAACCCGGCGGCGGTGGCACGGGGGTCCTGACCCGGGTCGGCCAGCAGCGTCTCGGCCAACGGCGCCAACCCGGCCTCGCGGGCGATCTGCGCGCGGGTCCGCCGCTTCGGCTTGTACGGGAGGTAGATGTCCTCCAGCCGGGACTTCGAGTCGGCGGCCATGATCTGCGCTTCCAGTGCCTCGTCCAACTTGCCCTGGCCGCGGATCGACTCCAGCACCGCGGCCCGCCGCTCGTCCAGCTCGCGCAGGTAGCGCAGCCGCTCCTCCAGGGTGCGCAGCTGGGTGTCGTCGAGCAGGCCGGTGGCCTCCTTGCGGTAGCGGGCGATGAACGGCACTGTGGCGCCGCCGTCGAGCAGCTCCACGGCCGCCCGCACCTGACGCTCGGCCACGCCGAGCTCGTCGGCGATCCGCTGATGAACAGACTGGGTCACGATCTCGATCCGCCTTCGACTCGATCCGCCTTCAAAGAGCGGGTACGCCTGCATTCTGCCGGGCGTGCCCCGGCGCTGTCGCCGCGCCCGGCCGGGGCGGGGGAGCGAACGACCGCGCCCGGCCGGGGTGACCGGCGGCGGTCCCGTCGGGCCTGCGCTAGCGTGGCGATCATGGAATCTGCTGCGGAGCCGCGCGCCCGGCGGCTCTTCGGCGGCAGCGCCCGAGCCCTCGGCGACCTCACGGCCAACCCGTTCCGTGCCGACCGGGACCGGATCGTCGGCTCGCCGTTCTTCGCCCGCCTCGGTGGTGTCACCCAGGTGATCAGCCCGGTCGGCTCCGGGCTGCTGGTGCACAACCGGCTCACCCACAGCCTGAAGGTCGCCCAGGTGGCCCGAGCGGTCGCCGAACGGTTGAGCGCCGACGAACGGTGGCGTGACCTGCTGGACAAGCTCGGCGGCTGCGACCCCGACGTGGTGGAGGCGGCGGCGCTCGCCCACGACCTCGGCCACCCACCGTTCGGGCACCTGGGGGAGCGGGTGCTGGACCGGCTGGCCCGCCAGCGTCTCGGCCTCTCCGACGGTTTCGAGGGCAACGCGCAGTCGTACCGCATCGTCACCAGCACCGAGATCCGCGGCGCGGCCACCACCGGGTTGGACCTGACCGCGGCGGTCCGCGCGGCCATGCTGAAGTACCCGTGGACCCGCCTGGACCACCCCGACCCGCACCCGCGCACCATGGACCCGCCGCCGCGTGGCGCCACCCCTCCGCCGGACGACCCGGAGAGCGGCTCGTCGAAGTTCGGCGCGTACCGGACCGAGCTGGACGACCTGCGGCAGGCCCGGGCGCCGTTCGCCGGTCGCATCCCGGACTGGCAGCAGACCGTGGAGGCGTCCGTGATGGACACCGCCGACGACATCGCGTACGCCATCCACGACGTGGAGGACTTCTACCGGGTAGGGGTGCTCCAGCAGGGTTCGGTCTCCGCGGAGTTGATGGCCTGGCAGCGCGAGAGCGGGCAGCTGCGGGCGATCACCGACGCGGCGCTCGCCACGGCCGCCCGGCGACCCGGGGCGGCGATCGAGCGGCTACGCCGGCAACTGCACCGCAAGGACGCCTGGATCGCCGACGACGACGCGTTCGCCGCAGCCGTCGAGCACGTCCGCGAGGAGTTGGTGGACGGGCTGCTCGCGATGCCGTTCGACGGCTCGATCGAGGCCGAGCAGTACGTGGCCCGGTTCTCCGCCCGCTGGTCCACCCGCTTCGTCGAGGCGATCACGGTCACCGAACAGCCGTCGGTGCGCTCCGGGCACGTGCTGCTGGGCTGCGCGCAGTGGCACGAGGTGCAGGTGCTCAAGTTCGTCCACCACTGGTTCGTGCTGGCCCGCCCGGATCTCGCCCTGCACCAGCGCGGCCAGGCCCGGCTGCTGGGCACCCTGGTCGAGGCGCTCTGGGAGTGGCTGCTCGACCCGGAGGAGGAGTCCCGGCTGCCCCGGCGGCTGCACGACCTGGTCGAGCTGGCCGAGGCGGAGCTGCACCCGCGTACTCCGGACCGGATCGGGCGTGCCCGGGGCCGAGCCATCGTGGACTTCGTCGCGCAACTCACCGACGGTCAGGCGGTGGCCATGCTGGACGCGCTCTCCGGCCGGTCCGGCGCGCTCTGGACCGACGCCTTCGTGCTCTGACCCGACGTCAGGCGAGGCCTGCGACGACCTGCCTCAGGCGATGCCTGCCTGGCCTGACTCAGGCGATGCCCGCCACGCCTGACTCAGGCGACGGCCTGCCACCAGCCGTCGACGGCGGGCGGGTCGTCGACCACCACCCGCTCGCCCGGCCGGGGAACGGCGAGCCGCACGTCGCGGGCCTTCGCTTCGGCCCACAGCCGGTCGACCGGCTCGGACCAGTCGTGCAGGGCCAGGTTGAACGTCGCCCAGTGCACCGGCACGAACAGCCCACCGCGCAGGTCGAGGTGGGCGCTGACCGCCTCCTCCGGGAACATGTGGATCGTCGGCCAGGCCCGGTCGTACGCGCCGATCTGCATCAGCGTCACGTCGAACGGCCCGTGCTCGGCGCCGATCTCGGCGTACCCGTCGAAGTAGCCGGAGTCGCCGGTGTAGAAGACCTTGCGGTGCGCCCCGGCCACCACCCACGAACTCCAGAGCGTGCCGTCGCGGCGCAGCCCTCGGCCGGAGAAGTGCTGGGCGGCGGTGGCGGTGATCTCCAAGCCGGCCACCTGGTGCGACTCGGACCAGTCCAGCTCGATGATCCGTTCGGCGGGTACGCCCCAGCGGTCCAGGTGTGCGCCCACGCCGAGCGGCACCAGGAACGGCGCGGACTGCCCGGCGAGCAGCGCCCGCACGGTGGCCATGTCGAGGTGGTCGTAGTGGTCGTGCGAGATCAGGATGGCGTCCAGTGGGGGCAGCTCGTCGATGCCCACCGGTGGCTCGTGCAGCCGGCGCGGGCCGACCAGGCCCGAGGGGGAGCACCGCTCGCTCCAGACCGGGTCGAGCAGCACCCGCCGGCCCTCGATCTCGATCAGGGTCGAGGCGTGGCCGTACCAGACGATGTTGAGCTCGTCGGTGGTGTCGGTGGCCTCCGGCCCGCCGGCGCTGGGGCGCAACAGCGGGACGGCCACGGTCGGACGTCGCTTCTGCTTGCCGAAGATCAGCTCGCGGACCAGGTTGCGCCCCGGCTCGGCGATCATCGTGCGGGTGCCGGCCCGATTGTGGAAGGTGCCCTCGCGGAACTGCGGCGAGCGGGCCGCCCGTTCGGCCCGCGCCCCGCTGAGCCGGCCACCCAGCGCCGCCGGCACATCCCGGGCGACCCAGGCCAGGCCGGCCAGCGCGGCCAGGCCAGCGGCGCCCCGCATCCGCCGCCCGAGCGACCGTTCGACGTCCGTGTTCTGCGCTCGTGCCATTGCCGTCCCTCCGACGTGTCCGCCCTACACGGTAGTCACCCGGACCGACCCGTGCCTCGGTGGTTGCCACGCCGGGTCGGTCGCCGGCAGCGGCGACCGACCCGGGACGGAATCAGGGGGCGCCTAGCCGCCGTTGCTGGGGCGCCGGGCGGTGATCCGGAACGTCCTGCCCACGCCCGCGATCCGGTCCACCGCGGCCAGGAACTTCGGGCCCATGGCGGCCCGGGCCTGCACCGCCGGGTGGGTCGCGCCGAAGTCCTCCGGGTTGGCCTGCCCGTCGGCGAAGAGGGCGTAGGTGAGCACCGCCGCGCCGGAGCGGTCGAAGATCACGCCGGCCTCGTGCCGGGCGTCGGCGTACCAGCCGGCCTTGGTGGCGATCCGGGCCCGCTCGTCGGAGGACATGGTGCGCCGGATGCCGTCGGTGAACGCCACCGGGGAGCGCAGGATGCCCAACAGGTACGTCGTCGAGGCGGGGGAGAGCAGCGTGCCGGCGACCAGGGCGCGCAGCAGGTCGTGCGTCTCCCGGGGGGTGCTGGTGCCGAGGAAGAACCGGTTCGGGTTGGCCACCGGCTGGACCTGGGTGTTCGGGAAACCCTTGGCGACCAGGATGGAGTTGATCTCGGCGGCCGGGGCGACCAGCCCGCACAGCCGCACCGCCGTGTCGTCCGAGACGGTCAGCAGGTTGGCCAGCACATGCCCGATGGTCACCAGGCTCGGGTACGCGCCGTCCAGGCTGAAGATGCCGTCACCGCCCGGTACGACGATCGTCGAGCTCACCTCGACCTGCTGGTCCAGGGTGAGCAGCCCTCGGTCGACCTTGTCGAGCACCGCCGTGGCGACGGCGATCTTGTTGACGCTGTACGCCTCGATCCGCCGGTCCGCGTCAGCCTCGACCGCTACCACCGGCGCACCGGCCGGGTCGGCGACGCTGACGTACGCCTGCCAGTTGCCGCCGGCCTCGGCGCTGTGCTTGGTGAAGACGGAGGCGACCCGGCGGGCGGCCCGAGCGGGGGTGGTCGGCGACGCCTCGGTGGTCTCGGCGGCGCTCGCCGGGGCGGCAGCGCCCAGCACCGTGCCGGCGGTGGCCACAGTGCCCAACCCGAGTGCCGTTCTGCGGTTCAGTCGCATGGTCAATCGTCTCCCCGATCGTGGTGTGCCAGAGCGCTTGCTGGCCCACCACCCTAGGCGAGTTGATCGATGCACGATGCCCCCGAATTTGTCCCGAACAGTCCCGAACAGGTCAACCGAACCGTCGGCGCAGTGCGGCGCCCACCGCAACCACCGGCCCGGACACGAGTTGCCGCAGGTCTGGCAGGTGGCCGCCGCGTACCGCCTCGCCGGCCGGGTTCGCGGCGAAGACCGAGCCGTCGTGCGCGGCGACCGACCGTCCACTCAGGCCCGTCGCCCGCATCAACGGCCCGACGAGGACGTCGTAGGCCCCCGGCAGTACGGTGAAGCCGGCCCGCAGGACTATGTTGAGCCGGCCCACCGACACCTCCCGGCGGGGCCGGTCCACACAGTCCACGATGGCCCGGGCCACCCGCTGCGGGCCGGCGACCGGCGGCGGAGGTCGCCCGATCCGGCCCAGGTAGTTGGCCGCCTGCTGGTACACCGGAGTGTCCACGCTGCCCGGGTTGACCAGACACAGCCGGATCTCCGGGCTGTCGCGCAACTCCTGCTGCACCGTCCGGGCCAGACCCTGCAACCCCCACTTGCTCGCCACGTACGCGCTCATGTACGGCGCGGTGATGTGTCCGAGCACCGAACCGGTGAGGATCACCGTGCCGGCCCCGGTGGCCCGGAAGTGCCGCAGTGCCACCCGCACCGAGCCGGCCGCGCCGAGCAGATCGGTCCGTACCACCTGGTCGAAGACCCGTTCCGGCAACTCGTCGAAGCGACCGTAGGCCATCACCGCCGCCGTGTGCACCCACACGTCGATGCGGCCGAAGCGGTCGATCGCGGCGTCCGCGAGCGCGTCCAGGGCGTCCGGCTCGGTCACGTCGGTCGGCACGGTCAGCACGTCGACGTCGGCGCACTCCTTGCGTACCTCGGCCAGGGTCGTGGTGGCGCGAGCGGCGAGGACCAGGCGGTCGCCGCGCTCGGCGAACGCCCGGGCCGTCGCCCGGCCGATCCCGCTGCTCGCGCCAACGATCACGACCACCCGGCTCACGGCACTCTCGCACTCATGGTTCGAGCACGACCTTGATGCAGCCGTCCTCCTTCTTCTGGAACATCTCGTACGCCTGCGGCGCCCGGGCCAGCGGCAACCGGTGGGTACGCAGGTCCTCCACGCCCAGCGGGTCGTCGTCGCCGGAGAGCAGCGGCAGGATCTCGTCGGTCCACCGGCGCACGTGGCACTGCCCCATCCGCAACTGGATACCCCGGTCGAACATCTCCATCAGCGGCATCGGGTCCGCCTCGCCGCCGTACACCCCGGACAGCGACACGGTGCCGCCACGGCGAACCGCCTTGAGCGCGGCGTGCAGGACGGACAGCCGGTCCACGCCCGCCCGGTCGGTCATCGTCTGGGCCAGTTTGTCCGGCAACAGCCCGGCGGCGGTCTGGGCCAACTTCCCCGCCGGCGAACCGTGCGCCTCCATCCCGACCGCGTCGATCACCGCGTCCGGGCCGCGGCCGTCGACCAGATCGATCAACGCGCCCGGCACGTCGGACAGCTGGCTCACGTCGAGCACCTCGATGCCGTGCCGGCGGGCCAACTCCAGCCGCTCGGGAACCAGGTCCAGCCCGATCACCCGGCCCGCGCCGAGGTGGCGGCCGATCCGCGCGCAGAACTGCCCGACCGGACCCAGGCCGAAGACGGCCAGGGTGCCGCCTTGTGGGGTGTCCGCGTACTTCACCGCCTGCCAGGCGGTGGGCAGAATGTCGGACAGGTAGAGGTAGCGCTCGTCCGCGCCGGTCTGCGGGATCTTGATCGGCCCGAAGTGGGCCTGCGGGACGCGCAGGTACTCGGCCTGCCCGCCCGGCACCGAACCGTAGAGCGAGGTGTAGCCGAACAGGGACGCGCCCTTGCCCTCGCTGGTGACCTGGGTGGTCTCGCACTGCGCGTAGAGCTGGCGCGAGCACATCCAGCAACTGCCGCAGGCGATGTTGAACGGCACCACCACCCGGTCGCCCGGCTTGAGCCCGGTCACCTCCGACCCGACCTCCTCGACGATGCCCATCGGCTCGTGACCCAGGACGTCACCCGGCTTCAGGTACGGCCCGAGCACCTCGTAGAGGTGCAGGTCGGAACCGCAGATCGCGGTCGAGGTGATCTTCACGATCGCGTCGGTCGGCTCCTCGATCCGAGGGTCCGGCACCTCCTCGACCCGTACGTCCCGCTTGCCCTGCCAGGTGAGCGCCTTCATGTCCCTCATCCCCTTCACGCTGCCGTCTCGAAAGACTGCTACCCGCGCTCGGGCACTTGAACCGGCGGCCTGTCCCTGGCGTGTCTCTCGAACCGGCCTCGGGCTGGCCTCGGCCGGAGTCGGGTTGATCCACTCGGGTTCCTTGAAGTCGCGGTATCCGAGGCCCGCCAACCGGCCGACTTCCTGAAAGCCGAGTGGATCATGCGATGCGAGGCGGGTGAGGCGGGGCGCGACGGGGAAGGCCGGGCGCGACGGGTGCGGAGCTGTCGGCGTACCCCAGGAGGAACGCGACCTGCGGACGAACCGTGACCAGGGTCAGGGCTGGGGCGACCGTCCCCGGCGCAGGGATCAAGCCTGACCGCCCGGAGCCGGGGACGGTCGCCCCAGCCCCCCACCGCGAGCAGAGACCGCCGTACCCCCGAGGAAAGCGGGATACGGCGGTCTGGTGTGGTACGGCGGACCCTCAGGAACCGGGGGTGTTGTTGGCTCCCTTGGCGGTGGCCGCGAGGTAGTCGCGGTTGAGCCGGCCGATGGTGTTCAGCGGGATGCCCTTCGGGCAGGCCGGGGTGCATTCGCCGGCGTTGGTGCAGCCGCCGAAGCCGGCCTCGTCGTGCGCGTCGACCATGCCGATCACCCGGGTGTAGCGCTCGGGCTGGCCCTGCGGCAGCAGCGAGAGCTGGGTGAGCTTGGCGGCGGTGAAGAGCATGCCGGAGCCGTTCGGGCAGGCTGCCACGCAGGCGCCGCAGCCGATGCAGGCCGCCGACTCGAAGGCGGCGTCGGCGTTGGCCTTGGCCACCGGGGTGGAGTGGGCTTCGGGTGCGCTGCCGGTCGGCGCGGTGACGTAGCCGCCAGCCGCGATGATCTTGTCGAAGGCGCCCCGGTTGACGACCAGGTCCTTGACCACCGGGAAGGCGCTGGCCCGCCATGGCTCGATGTCGATCGTCTCGCCGTCCTTGAACTGCCGCATGTGCAGTTGGCACGCGGTGGTGCCGCGTTGCGGCCCGTGCGCGTCGCCGTTGATCATCAGGCCGCACATGCCGCAGATGCCCTCGCGGCAGTCGTGGTCGAACGCCACCGGGTCCTCGCCCGCGAGGATCAGCCGCTCGTTGAGCACGTCGAGCATCTCCAGGAACGACATGTCCGGGGACACGTCGTCGACCGGGTAGGTCACCATCCGACCCTTGTCCTCAGGGCCCTTCTGGCGCCAGATGCGCAGGGTCAGGTTCACTTGTAGCTCCGCTGCGTGGGGTGGACGTATTCGAACTTCAGGTCTTCCTTGTGCAGCACCGAGGGCTCGCCGTCGGCGGTGAACTCCCAGGCTGCCACGTACGCGAACCGGTCGTCGTCGCGCTGCGCCTCACCGTCGGGGGTCTGGTGCTCGGCCCGGAAGTGGCCGCCGCAGGACTCCTCGCGGTGCAGGGCGTCGATGCACATCAGCTCGGCCAGTTCGAAGAAGTCGGCCACCCGGCCGGCCTTCTCCAGCGACTGGTTGAGTTCCTCGCCGGTGCCGGACACCTTGACCCGCTGCCAGAACTGCTCGCGCAGCGCACGGATCTCGTCGATCGCCTTGCGCAGCCCGGCCTCGCTGCGCTCCATGCCGCAGTGTTCCCACATGATCTGGCCCAGTTCCCGGTGGAACGAGTCCACGGTCCGGTCGCCGTCGACAGCGAGCAGCCGCTGGACGCGGTCCTCGACGTCGGTGCGCGCCTCGACGGCCGCCGGGTGGCTGGCGTCGACCTTCTCCAGCGGACCGGAGGCCAGGTAGTTGGCGATGGTGGTGGGCAGCACGAAGTAGCCGTCGGCGAGGCCCTGCATCAGCGCCGAGGCGCCGAGCCGGTTCGCGCCGTGGTCGGAGAAGTTCGCCTCGCCGATCACGAACAGGCCGGGGATGTTCGACTGGAGGTCGTAGTCGACCCACAGGCCACCCATCGTGTAGTGCACGGCGGGGTAGATGCGCATCGGCACCTCGTACGGGTCCTCGCCGGTGATCCGCTCGTACATCTCGAAGAGGTTGCCGTACTTGGCCTCGATGGCCTTGCGGCCCAGCCGGCCGATCGCGTCGGCGAAGTCGAGGTAGACACCGAGCTTGGTCGGCCCGACGCCCCGACCCTCGTCGCACACGTTCTTCGCGGCGCGGGAGGCGATGTCGCGGGGGACCAGGTTGCCGAAGGAGGGGTAGATCCGCTCCAGGTAGTAGTCCCGCTCGTCCTCCGGGATGTCCTTCGGGCTGCGGTCGTCACCCTTGGTCTTCGGCACCCAGACCCGGCCGTCGTTGCGCAGCGACTCGCTCATCAGGGTCAGCTTCGACTGGTGGTCGCCGGAGACCGGGATGCAGGTCGGGTGGATCTGCGTGTAGCAGGGGTTGGCGAAGTACGCGCCCTTGCGGTGTGCCCGCCAGGTGGCGGTGACGTTGCAGCCCTTGGCGTTGGTGGAGAGGTAGAAGACGTTGCCGTAGCCGCCGGACGCGAGGACGACGGCGTCGGCCATCTCGGTGCTGATCTCGCCGGTGATCATGTCCCGGACGACGATGCCCCGGGCCTTGCCGTCCACCAGTACCAGCTCCAGCATCTCGTGCCGGGTGTTCATCTCCACGTTGCCCAGGCCGATCTGCCGCTCGAGAGCCTGGTACGCGCCGAGCAGCAGCTGCTGGCCCGTCTGGCCCCGGGCGTAGAAGGTGCGCTGCACCTGGGCGCCACCGAAGGAGCGGGTGTCCAGCAGGCCGCCGTACTCGCGGGCGAACGGCACCCCCTGGGCGACGCACTGGTCGATGATGTTGACCGATACCTCGGCGAGCCGGTGCACGTTCGACTCCCGGGAGCGGAAGTCGCCGCCCTTGACGGTGTCGTAGAAGAGCCGGTGCACGGAGTCGCCGTCGTTGCGGTAGTTCTTCGCCGCGTTGATGCCGCCCTGTGCCGCGATGGAGTGCGCCCGCCGTGGGCTGTCCTGGTAGCAGTAGGACTTGACGTGGTAGCCCTGCTCGGCCAGGGTCGCGGCGGCGGAGCCGCCGGCCAGGCCGGTGCCGACCACGATCACCGTCATCTTGCGGCGGTTGGCGGGGTTGACCAGCTTGGCCTCGAAGCGCCGGGTCTCCCAACGCTTCTCGACCGGGCCGGCGGGAGCCTTGGTGTCGGCGATCGGGTCGCCCTCGGTGAAGAGTTCCATGTCAGGACACCAATCCGGTGAGTACGGCGAACGGGACCACCAGGTACCCGGCGCAGAGCAGCACGGCGAAGATCAGAGCCGCGATACGAGCCCTGCGCTCGCCGCGGGGCGTCTGCTGGCCGAGGCTGCGGAACGCGCTGAACGCGCCGTGGCGCAGGTGGAAGCCCACCGCGAGGATGGCGAGCGTGTAGAAGAGCGTGACGTACCAGCGCTCCGGGGCGAAGTCGGCGACGACGTTGCCGTACGGCTTGCTGGCGTCGCCGACCGGGTTCAGCGTGCCGGTGGTCAGGTCCAGCAGGTGGTAGATCACGAAGAGCAGGATGATCACGCCACCCCAGCGCATCGTGCGGGCCGCGTAGCTGCCGTTGACCTTCTTGCGGTGGGCGTACTTGACCGGGCGGGCGGCGCGGGCCCGCCGGGCCAGCACGGTGGCGGCCACGATGTGGGCGACGACCGCCACGACCAGCACGGTGCGCAGGATCCACAGGAACCAGACGCCGGGCAGCAGTGGCTTGCCGATGTCGCGCAGCCAGTGCGCGTAGTGGTCGAACGAGGTCTCCCCCGTGAACACCTTCAGGTTGCCGAGCATGTGGGCGATGAGGAACAGCGCCAGCAGGATGCCCGTCACCGCCATGACGGCCTTGAGGCCGACGTTCGAGCGGATGGGCGACCGAGTTTTCGTCATTACCACGCAACCGACGCTAGGAGCACTTCGATCAGTCGTCCAATGCATCAAACTCGCAGTGTTAATAGCCGTAGGCTATGTAGATGCAGCTCCATCAGCTCCGGTACTTCGTCGCGGTGGCCGAAGTACGACATTTCACCCAAGCCGCCGACCTCGTAGGCATCACTCAGCCTTCTCTCAGTAAGCAAATTCACGCTCTGGAGACCGACCTCGGAGCACCCCTGTTCGAGCGGGTAAGGGGCAACATCGCACTCACGGCAGCGGGTGAGGTGCTGCTGCCGTTGGCCACCCGGATCCTCGCCGACGTGGACACCGCCACCCGCGAGGTACAGGAACTGGTGGGGTTGCGCCGTGGTCGGGTCCGGCTCGGCGCCACCCCGAGCCTGGCCACCTCGCTCGCCCCGCCGGTGCTGCGCCGGTTCCGCGACGCTTACCCCACGGTCGACCTCAAGGTCGAGGAGGGTGGCTCCCAGGACCTGGTGCGCGACCTGCTCCGCGGCGACCTCGACCTGGCCCTCATCATCATGCCGGCGCAGGGGGCCGATCCCGGGCTGCGGGTCGACCCGATCCTGCGGGAGAGCCTGGTGGTGGCCTCGGTGGGGGAGGTGGCGACCGCGTCGCTGACCGGGGAGCTGCGGATCACCGACCTGCGGGACCAGCCGATGGTGATGTTCCGGGAGGGGTACGACCTGCGCGACGCGACCATCCAGGCGTGTCGGGAGGCGGGCTTCGAACCCACCTTCGCGGTGGACGGCGGCGAGATGGACGCGGTGCTCAGCTTCGTCGAGGCGGGGCTCGGCATCGCTCTCGTGCCCGGCATCGTGCTGGCTCGCCGGCCGGGCGTGCGGATCACCCCGCTCGCCCCGCCCGGGGTGCGGCGGACCATCGCGGTGGCCCGTCGGCGTGACGTCGTACCCACCCACGCCGGTCGGGAGCTTCGGCGCATCCTGCTCGACTACATCCAGTCGGCGATCGACCGGGGCGAGCTGCCGCCGGGCGTGGAGCCACTGACCTGACCCGCCGGGGCCCGGCACCGCGAAGAGGCCGGACGGGGCCGCCGCCGCGAAGAGGTCGGCAGCGGCCCAGCCGTCGGCTCAGCGACCCTCGGCGTCGTCCATCGCGCGGTAGATCCGCTGCTCCGAGACGGGGTACGGGGTGCCCAGCGCCTGGGCGAAGACGTTCACCCGCAACTCTTCGATCATCCAGCGGATCTGCCGGACGGCCGTCTCCTGGCGGCGGGCCGGCGACAGGTTGGCGAGCAGGTCGGCGTACTCCTTCTGCACCACAGCGATCCGGTCCTGCTGCTGGCGGTCCCGCTGCGGGTTGCCGCCCAGCCGCTCCAGCCGACGCTCGATGGCGGTGAGGTAGCGCAGCAGGTCGGGCAGGCGCGCGTACCCGGTCTCGGTGATGAAACCGGCGTGCACCAGCCCGGCGAGCTGGCTGCGGATGTCGGCCAGCGCCGCCACCACGGCGAGGTTGCGGGTCGCACCGAGCCGTTGCTCGACGGCGTACGCGGCGGCGAGGACCTTGCGGACCCGGTCCATCACCTCGACGACGGTGTCGACCAGGTCGGCGCGGACCTTCTCGCGCAGGGCCGCGAAGCCGTCGGCGTCCCACGCCGGCCCGCCGGCCACACCGATCAGCCGGTCGATGGCGGCGCCCGCCGCGTCCTCGATCAGCTCCTGCACGCCGCCGTGCGGGTTGCGGCTCAACGCCAGCTTCGCCTCGTTGTCCAGCCGCCCCTGCAGGAACCGCGCCGGGGACGGCACGGTCAGCCGCAGCAGCCGGCGGGTGCCGGCCCAGTGCGCCGCCTCCGCCTCGGCGGGGGAGTCGAACACCTTCACCCCGACCGTGGCGCCCTCGTCGACCAGCGCCGGGTACGCGGTGACCGCGTAACCGGCGCGGACCTGCTCGATGGTGCGGGGCAGCGTGCCGATGCTCCACTCGCGCAGGCCCGTCCGGGCCACCTCCGGTGCGGCGGCCGCCACCACCTGGCGTACCTCCTGGCGGAGTTGGCGTTGCAGGGCCGGCAGGTCCTTGCCCTCGGCGACCGGCTTCTCGTCGTCGCCGAGGACCCGGAAGGTCACCCGCAGGTGCGCCGGGAGCTTGCCCGGCTCCCAGGCGTCGCGGGGCACGGTCACCCCGGTCATCCGGCGCAGCTGCCGGGTGAGCGCGTCCAGCAGCGACTCCTCGCCGGGAGTGATCGCCGCCAGGGCGGCCCGGGCGTAGTCCGGCACCGGGACGAAGTTGCGGCGGATCGCCTTGGGCAGCGAGCGGATCAGCGCGATCACCGTCTCCTCGCGCAGCCCAGGCACCTGCCAGTCGAAGGTCTCCGCCGGCACCTGGTTGAGCAGCGGCAGCGGAATGTCCACCGTGACGCCGTCGTCCGGCGTGCCCGGCTCGAACCGGTAGGTCAGCGGCAGGCGCACTCCGTCGGCCTGCCACTCGTCCGGGTAGTCGTCCTCGTCCACCCCCGGTCGGCCGTCGTTGATCAGCAGGTCACGGGTGAAGGTGAGCAGGTCGGGTTGCTCGCGGCGGGTCTTCTTCCACCAGCTGTCGAAGTGCCGGCCGGAGGACACGTCGGCCGGGATCCGCTGGTCGTAGAAGCCGAAGATGGTCTCGTCGTCGACCAGGATGTCCCGGCGTCGGGCCCGGCTCTCCAACTCCTCGATTTCGGCGAGTAGCCGCTTGTTGTCCGCCCAGAACTGGTGGTGGGTCTGCCAGTCGCCCTCGACGAGGGCGTGCCGGATGAACAGTTCCCGGCTCAGCGTCGGGTCGATCCGCCCAAAGTTGACCTTGCGAGAGCTGACCAGCGGGACGCCGTACAGGGTGACCTTCTCGTAGGCCATCACCGCGGCCTGCTTCTTCTCCCAGTGCGGTTCGCTGTAGCTGCGCTTGACCAGGTGTTGCGCCAGCGGCTCGACCCACTCCGGCTCGACCCGGCCGGCGATGCGCCCCCACAGCCGGGAGGTCTCCACCAACTCGGCGGCCATCACCCAGCGCGGCGGCTTCTTGAACAACGCCGACCCGGGGAAGAGCGCGAACTTCGCTCCCCGCGCCCCCAGGTACTCGTGCTTCTGGGCGTCCTTCAGGCCGATGTGCGACAACAGGCCGGGCAGCAGCGACTGGTGCACCTTCGGGGTGTCGATCTCCTCCGGCAGGTCCGCGCCACCCCGGCGGCCCCGGCCGGCGTCCGCGTCGTCCGAGGTGTCGCGCGCCGGCCGCCCGCCACGCCGGTCGCCGTCAGACGGGGTACGCAGCACCTGGCGCAGTTGGCTGACGATGTCCTGCCACTCGCGGATGCGCAGGTAGTTCAGGTACTCCGCCTTGCACATCCGGCGGAATGCGCTGGAGGACAGCTCCCGCTGCTGTTCGCGCAGGTAGCGCCACAAATTGAGGTACGCGACGAAGTCCGACTCCTTGTCGGCGAACCGGGCGTGCGCCTGGTCGGCCTGAGCCTGCTTCTCCGCCGGCCGCTCCCGGGGGTCCTGGATGGAGAGCGCGGCGGCGATCACCAGCACCTCGGTGGCGCAACCGTTGCGTTCGCCCTCGACCACCATCCGGGCCAGGCGCGGGTCGACCGGCAACTGGGCCAGCCGCCGGCCGAGCGCGGTGAGCCGCTTCGCCGGGTCGGCCTCGGTCGGGTCCAACGCGCCCAGCTCGTGCAGCAGGTTGACGCCGTCGGTGATGTTGCGCTTGTCCGGTGGGTCGATGAACGGGAACGCGGCGAGGTCGCCGAGCCCGATCGCGGTCATCTGGAGGATGACCGACGCCAGGTTGGTCCGCAGGATCTCCGGGTCGGTGAACTCGGGCCGGGATCCGAAGTCCTGCTCGTCGTAGAGGCGGATGCAGATGCCGTCCGAGGTACGGCCACACCGGCCCTTGCGCTGGTTGGCCGACGCCTGGGAGATCGGCTCGATCGGCAGCCGCTGCACCTTGAGCCGGCTGGAGTAGCGGGAGATGCGGGCGGTGCCCGGGTCCACCACGTACTTGATGCCGGGCACGGTCAGCGAGGTCTCCGCGACGTTGGTGGCGAGCACCACCCGGCGCGAGGAGTGCGCGGCGAAGACCCGGTGCTGCTCGGCGGAGGAGAGCCGCGCGTACAACGGCAGGATCTCGGTGCCGAGGAGCGTTCGCTTCTTCTGCACCAGCTTGCCCAGCGCGTCGGCGGTGTCCCGGATCTCCCGCTCACCGCTGAGGAAGACCAGGATGTCGCCGGGGCCCTCGGCGGCCAACTCCTCGACGGCGTCGCCGATCGCCTGGATCTGGTCGCGGACGGTCTCCTCGTCGCCGTCGCCGTCCTCCTCGCCCTCGGCGAGCTCGACGAGGGGCCGGTAGCGCACCTCCACCGGGTAGGTACGCCCCGAGACCTCGACCACCGGCGCGGGCACGCCGTCGGGCTCGTCGGCCGTGGGTGGCCCGGCGAAGTGCCGGGCGAACCGGTCGGTCTCGATGGTCGCCGAGGTGATGATCACCTTGAGGTCGGGTCGTCGGGGCAGCAGCTCCCGCAGGTACCCGAGGATGAAGTCGATGTTGAGGCTGCGCTCGTGCGCCTCGTCGATGATCAGCGTGTCGTACTGGCGCAACATCCGGTCGGTCTGCAACTCGGCCAGCAGGATGCCGTCGGTCATCAGCTTCACCAGGCTGCGCTCGCTGACCTGGTCGGTGAAGCGCACCTTGTAGCCGACCACGTCGCCCAACTCGGTGCCCAGCTCGTCGGCGATCCGGTCGGCCACCGTCCGGGCGGCCAACCGTCGGGGCTGGGTGTGCCCGATCAGGCCGTGCACCCCGCGCCCCAACTCCAGACAGATCTTGGGGATCTGGGTGGTCTTGCCGGAGCCGGTCTCGCCCGCCACGATCACCACCTGGTGATCGCGGATGGCAGCGGCGATGTCGTCCTTGCGCTCACTGACCGGCAAGCCCACCGGGTACGTGATCACGGGCACCGCCGCCTGCCGGGCGGCGAGCCGCTGCTCGGCCCGGACCAGGTCGGCGGTGATCTCGGTCAGCGCCGCCTCCCGACGCTGCGGGTCGCGCAGCTTGCGGGCACCATCCAGTCGCCGCTGGAGCCGGCGCTGGTCGCGGAACATCAGAGGTGTGAGGCGGCGGTGCAGCTCGCGAACGGGGTCGGACGCGACGGAGGCGGTTGGATTCTGCATGTCGTGCCCAAGGATAGGCAGCCCGGCGGCGCACCGCCCCTGGGTTACCGAGCGGCCGGCTCCCCGACGGCCACCTCCGGTCCCTTGACGGCCACGAGCGGGCCCTAGAGTTGGCGGCCGACGTCGAGCGCTGGGGGAGCCGGATGGAGATGCGCGACACCGACCGCGCGTTGGTGCAGGCCGCAACGGCGGTCTCCAAGCTGCGCTGCCGCAGCCGGCACCACACGGTCGCGTCGGCGGCCCGGACCGCGGACGGGCGGGTCTTCACCGGCGTGAACGTCCAGCACGCCACCGGAGGGGCCTGCGCGGAACTTGTCGTGATCGGCACGGCCGCCACGCAGGGCGTCACCGCGCTGGAGACGATCGTCACGGTCGCCGACCGTGGCCGCGAGGTCGTCGCGCCCTGTGACCGGTGCCAGCAGGTGCTGCGGGACTACTTCCCGGAACTGCGGGTGGTCGTCGGCCCGATGGACGCCCTGCGGGTGGTCCCGCTCGATGAGGTGCCGGCGGAGACCGGCAGCGGCTCGGCCGGCTGACCGGGCCCGGGTCAGTCCCCGGAGGCTGCCTCCAGCATCGACTGCGGCACCGGCACGCCCTCGAAGCGCAGGGTGCCCTCCGGTAGCAGCCACGACGTGACCCGCGCGACCAGGCGACCGGCCCGCACGGCGGGGTCGTTGGCGAACAGCGCGCGTGCCTCGTCCGGGGCGATGGACAGCACCACGAAACCCCGTAGCTGCTCGTCGTCTGGGTGCAGGAACGGGCCGGCCGCGAGCACCAGCCCCTGCTGCACGAGGCCCGCCTGATGGGCCAGGTGCGTGTCCCGCAACCGGTCGATCGCGTCCTGCGGCAGCTCCGGCGGATCCGACGGCCGGGTCAGCAGGACGACCGTGTGCTGGTCGAATCGCATGCTCCCACCCTATGAGGCGAATGTCCCTCTTCTGGGTGTCATCCGCCATCTGTCCGTCCTGTGGTCGTCCGCGAATCTCATTCTCATATCGAGGTTCGGAGCGACTGGGAGGTGCGGCATGGTCACCAGACGCCGGCTGCTCGCGGCCGGTGCCACCGGCGGCGCGGCGGCGCTGATGCCGGCGGGCTGGGCGGCCTCGGGCCGGGCGCTCGCCGCGGCAGCGTCGCTGGACGCCCGTGACATCCCGAAGTACGTCACGCCGCTGCGGATCCCCCCGGCCATGCCGACGGCGGCGACCGATCCCGAGTGCGACACGTACGAGATCGCGGTGCGACAGTTCCGCCAGCAGATCCTGCCGCCCTCGTGGCCGCGCACCACAGTGTGGGGTTACGGCTCCACCGCCCACCCTGGCAGCTTCGGCTACCCGGCGCCCACCATCATGGCCCGGGTGGGCCGACCGGTCCGGGTGACCTGGGTCAACCAGCTCGTCGACGACCGGGGCGACCACCTGCCGCACCTGCTGCCGGTCGACCCCACCCTGCACTGGGCCAACCCGGCCGGTGGCATCGAGTTCCGGGACCGTCATGGGCAGTGGGACGGCAGCCCGCAGGGGTATCGCGGGCCGGTGCCCCAGGTGGTGCATCTGCACGGCGCGCACAGCTCCCAGGAGAGCGATGGGCATTCCGAGGCGTGGTATTTGCCGGTCGTCCGCGACCTGCCGCCCGGCTTCGCCGTGTCCGGCAGCGCGTACCGGGAGTTCCGGTCGCGGTTCGCCGAGCGGTCCGGCCTGCGCTGGGCGCCGGGCTCGGCCACCTTCGAGTACGCGAACGACCAGCGGCCGTGCACCCTCTGGTACCACGACCACACGCTCGGGCTCACCCGGGAGAACGTCTACGCCGGGCCCGCCGGGTTCTACCTGCTCGGCGGCGACGACCTGGCGGACGGCGTACTGCCCGGCCCGACGCCGACCCGGGATGATCCGCCGAACGCCTCGTACCACGACATCCCGCTGATGATCCAGGACCGCAGCTTCACCGCGGACGGCGAGTTGCACTACCCGACTCGGTACTCCGGCGGCGGCGACGGGCCGCCGACCTGGGTGCCCGGGTTCTCCGGCTCCACCATGGTGGTCAACGGCCGTACCTGGCCCACGCTGACCGTGCAGCGCCGGCGCTACCGGTTCCGGCTGCTCAACGGCTGCAACAGCCGATTCCTCCTGCTCAGCGTGACCGCGAACGCCACCGCCCGGCCGGCCCGGCCGGTGCTGCCGGTCTGGCAGATCGGCAGCGACGGCGGCTTCCTGCCGGACCCGGTGCCGCACGAACGCGTGTCACTCGGCCCCGCCCAGCGGGTCGACGCGATCGTCGACTTCACCGACGTTCCGGCCGGCACCGAGCTGTACCTCGTCAACGAAGGGCCGGACGGGATGTACGGCGGCGGTCGCCCCGGGGTGGACTTCCCGCCGGCCGACCCGCAGACCACCGGGCAGGTGCTGCGGTTCGTGGTCACCGACGCGACCGGCGCGGACCCGAGCGTCCCACCGGAGCAGCTACGGCTCCCGTCACACCCTCGGCTCGGAGCGGCTCAACGGGTACGCCGGTTGTCGCTCAACGAGCGCAGGTCCGGCGGGTCGACGGTCATGCTGCTCGGCGTCCTCGACGAGCGTGGTCGGGGTCTGCCGTTGCGCTGGAGCGACCCGGCGACCGAGCAGCCCACCCTCGGCGACACCGAGGTGTGGGAGGTGCGCAACTTCACCCACCACGTGCACCCGGTCCACCTGCACCAGGTCCAGTTCGAGCTGCTCGGGCGGGGGCACTCCGGCAGGGCGCAGCCGGACCCCGGGGATCGGGGGTGGATGGACACGGTGCTCGCGTACCCGTGGGAGGTGACCCGGATCAAGGCGCACTTCGACCTCCCGGGTCGGTACGCCTGGCACTGCCACCTTCTGGAGCACGAGGACAACGAGATGATGCGACCGCTGAACGTGCTGCCGCGCGGTGGCGCGGCGGCCGGGGACGGTGGCTCGTCGGACGGGGCGGGGAGACCCGGGACGGCATCGACAGACGCCGGTTAGGCCCCTTTCTGCAGCTCGGCTAAGGTTAGGCGAACCTAAGCATGAACGTGCAGGAGACTCGTGACGACCCTCGCCACCCGGCCGACCCTGGCCCGTAACCGGTCCGGCACCCGTACCGGCCGCCGGGTGGCCGTCACCGTCGGGGCCGCGCTGGTGCTGCTGCTCACCGTGCTGGCCAGCTTCGCGCTCGGCAGCCGACAACTCGGCGTCGACCAGGTCTGGCACGCGCTCGTGGCGCCGGACGGCAGCGACGCCAGCACCATCGTCCGCGAGCTGCGGATGCCCCGGACCGCGCTCGGCCTCGCGGTCGGGCTCGCGCTCGCCGTGGCCGGGGTGCTGTTCCAGGCGCTCACCCGCAACCCCCTCGCCGAGCCGCGCATCCTCGGCATCAGCGCGGGCGCGTCGTTCGGGGTGGTGCTCGCGATCTCCGTCTTCGGCGTCGGCACGCTCGCCGGGTACGTCTGGTTCGGCATCGCCGGGGCCCTGATCGCCGGGCTGCTGGTCTTCGCCATCGCCACCCGCGCCCGCGAGGGCGCCAGCCCGGTCACCCTCGCGCTGGTCGGCGCGGCGCTCGACGCCAGCCTGGCCTCCGGGGTGTACGCGCTGCTCAGCATCGACGCCCGCACCTTCGAGGAGTACCGCTTCTGGGTGGTCGGCGGGCTGGCCGGACGGGACCTGTCGGTCGCCGCGCAGGTGCTGCCGTTCGTCCTCGTCGGGTTGGTGCTGGCCGCGCTGGTGGCCCGGGGCCTGGACGCGCTGGCCCTCGGCGACGACGTGGCCCGTGGTCTCGGCCACCGGATCGGTCTGGTCCGCCTCGGTGGTGGCCTCGCCGCCGTGCTGCTGACCGGTGCCGCGGTGGCCGCCGCCGGACCTGTCGCGTTCGTCGGGCTGGCCGTGCCGCACCTGGCCCGCGCCCTGGTCGGCGCGGACCACCGCTGGACCCTCGCCGTCTCTGCCCTGCTCGGGCCGGCGCTGCTGCTCGCCGCCGACATCGTCGGTCGGCTCGTCGCCCCGCCGGGTGAGATCCCGGCCGGGATCGTCACCGCGCTGATCGGCGCGCCACTGCTGGCCGTGCTGGTCCGCCGCGCCCGGGTGGTGACCGCGTGACCACCACCCAGCGCCTCCCGGACCCCACCGACCCGCCCCGCCCGTCGAGCCTGGACGGCTCTCCTGACACGGCTGCCCACGCTGGCTCGGTGCCGGCTGCGGTGTCCGGCGCTGGCTCGGCGCCGGACACCGCAGCCGGCACCGAGCC
>NZ_QGSY01000071.1 GCF_003857035.1 Micromonospora arida | reverse complement strand
GGGTGCGGCCGGAGCCTTGCCGCCGCCGGCCGACTCCGGCGGCGGCAAGGCTCCGGCCGCACCCGGCGCCGTCGGCGGGGCCGCCGCGCACACCGCGCCCGCCGCCGAGAAGTTCATCTGGAACTTCAAGTTCAAGGGCGGCCGGGGGACGTTCCGCGGCAACATCCTCGAATGGCTGTACGGCATGCCGTGGCGCGACAACACGGCGAACTACGACCTGGAGACCAGCACCGCGGTCAAGCAGATCAAGTCGACCGACGTGTACGACAAGGTCGGTAACATCGCCCGGTCGGCGACCCGGGATGCGAACACCGCGATCCGGGCCAACCCGAGCGGCACCATGGCCGGCAAGCGATCCCAGGCCGTCATCATCACCGAGACCGACGCTCCGGCCAGCGCCGGAAACGCGATCCGCACGGCCACCAACCCAGGACGCGGGCGGAAGATCCCGGCCACCGCCACGGCGCCGGAGCACGTACGCGGACTGCCGGGCCGGACCGGCATGCTCGGCAAGGGGCTCGGTGTCGTCGGGTTCGGCCTGTCGGCGTTCGCACTGTGGGGCGACTACCAGCACGGCGACTGGGAGATGGGCGTCGGTGACGCGCTCGGCGCGGTCGGCGGTGGCCTGGAGTTGTACGCCATCGCCGTGCCGGGCGCCACGGTCGCCACCGTCAGCGCGATGACCGCTGGGCTGGTGATCGGTGGCATCGGTCTGGCCGCCGTCTCGTACGTCAGTATGAACCGGGCCGCCGAGGCCGGCGACACGCCCGGGGTGGTGGCCGGCGGCGTCGGCATCGGGGCGGGTCTGGCCATCGCCGCGGGTGCCATCGGCATTGCGGCAGGCAGCGTGGTGATTGCTCCGGTCGTGCTCGTGGTCGGCATCGTCGCCGCCATCGGCGTGGGGATCTTCCACGCAGGCCGTTACTTCGACTGGTGGTGACCCAGGTTTCCCGGGGTCACGTCGGCGATACTGTCGCTGTGGAGTACGTGTCCAGAGTGCCGCGACCGCCGCTGGACGGGCTGATCGACGACCTTTACTACCTGGAGGGCGCACCGCCGTACGCCCGGCTGACGCTGCCGGCAAGTCCGGCGGCGTTCCTCATCGTCAACCTCGGGGCACCGTTTCGCATTCGTGCCGGCACCGACGTCGAGACGGCCGAGTACGCCGACGGCTGCGTGGTCACCACGCCCACCCGCGCGTTCGAGTTCGGCTACCCACTCGGGACCCGGTCCGTCGGCGTGCACTTCAAGCCGTGGGGGCCGGCACCGTTCCTGCCGATGCCCGCAGCGGAGTTGTGTGACCGGCCGGTGACGATCGAGCAGGTCTGGGGCCGACCCGCCGTTGCTGAGCTGCGAGACCGGCTGGCTACGGCCGAAGGACCTCACGAGATGCTGACGCTGCTCGAGGAGGAGCTGATGCGACGGCTGGGCGACGCGGCCGGCCTGGGGCTGGTCCGCCGTACGAGCCGCATCATCGCCGCGGCCAGTGGGGCGGTGGCGATCGACGACCTGAGAGTTTCCGCCGGTGTCAGCAGCACTCACCTGGCACAGCGGTTCAAGGAGCTCATCGGCGTCACGCCGAAGCGGTTGGCCCGTACCTACCGCTTCGCCGCCACCGTGCTTTCGATCAACCCCGCCGAACCGATCGACTGGGCCGACCTCGCCGGTGGCGCAGGCTACTTCGATCAGGCCCACTTCGGCCACGAGTTCCGGGCCTTCACCGGGCTCACACCGACACGGTACGTCGAAGTCAGGCGGCGGTTCCTGCGCGAACATCCCGGCCACGTGCTGGACGGCTGGCCGCTACCGACCGATTGATTTCTTACAAGAGTGACAGCCCACGAAAATCTAGCCTGAGGGCATCCCAAGCAGAGGAGCGCGCCGGTGGGCAAAGTAGTCATGTACAGCTCGGTGTCGGCGGACGGCTTCATCGCGGACGAGAACGACCAGCCCGGACCGCTGTTCGACTGGTTGACCAGCGGTGACGTCCCGCTGGACGAGAGCGGCACGTTGAAGGTGTCACAGACGTCCTACGACTACACCCGGCCGTACTGGGACCGGATCGGGGTGACAATCGCCGGCCGTCACGTCTTCGACATGACGGCCGGCTGGGACGGGAAGCCTCCGAGCGGAATCGACCACGTGGTCGTCGTGACGCACCGGCCGAAGCCCGAGGGCTGGGACCCGAAGGCGCCGTTTCACTTCGTCGACGGCGTCAAGGCAGCCGTGGCCACGGCGCAGGAGCTCGCGGGCGACCGCATCGTCGAGGTCGCCGCTGGCGACGTCGGCGGCCAGGTGCTTGCCGCGGGCCTGGTCGACGAGGTGCGCATGGACGTCGTACCCGTGGTGTTCGGGTCCGGCAAGCGCTACTTCGGGTCGGTCCACGCGCAGCACCTGTTGGAGGATCCTGACGTGGTGATTCAGGGCAACCGGGTGCTTCACCTGCGCTATCGGGTGCGCCGTTGACCGGTCTGAGCGGCCTGGCGGGCGTTGAGCAGGCCGCCGTCCAGATGGAAGACGCTGTGACCGGGGCGGGGTGCGTCGCCGCAACCCGCCCCGGATCAGGTCAGAGTTGCCGGTAGTAGACGGCCACCGGCAGCGGCGTGCAGCCCAGTGCTTCGTACAGGGCTCGGGCGGGCGCATGGAATCCGTCTCCGCCCGTGCCGATCATGACGACCTCGGCGCCGAGTTCCCGCATCGCGGCGAACGCATGCTCGCACAGCACGGTGCCCGTGCCGAGCCGGCGGTGCTCCGCGGACACGGCGAGGATGGTGACGCTGGCATTTCGACACTCGGGCTCTACCGCCCAGGCCACGTAACCGGCGATGGCGCCGTTGATCTCGGCGACCGCAACGTACCGGTGCTCGGCCGGGTCATGGAGCTCGGCAACCTGCTTGACGTAGTCGTCGCGCCACTTGCCGTGCTGGTTGGCGAAGACGACCTCGCCCACGAGAGGGCGGAACGAGTCTTCGTAGAACGGTCCGAACGTCTCGATGGTCAGTTCGGTGAGCCGGGCCAGGTCATGCTGAAGAAACGAGCGGATACGCATGTGAGTGTGCCTCTCGAGCTGAGGTTCTGAAAACCAACAAACGGGCATCAGATGGCCAGCCGGCGGCCGGAACGGCGGCGAGCCGACCCTCAGTGGCGGGTACGCCAAGCGGCGAAGCAACTCATGACAGGAATCCTACGGGGCGCTGCAATCGCATTCGTGGCACGGCGTATCCGCCAAAGCCGCGTATAGCCGTGCTGCTCAGGCATGGCTACAGGCTCCCGGACTCCGGCCAGTTGGACCAGTGCGTGTTGGGCTGCATGTCTGGTGCGTATCGTCCCACGTCTCCTGTCGTCAGCACGTCGGCGAGCTGGCGGAAGGTCTCTGACTGACTGGGAAGCGTGTCCTGGAGAAGGTATGGATGGTGCCACTGATCCAAGCGAATGATCTCTGGGATGTCGGCCGGGATGCGCCGCCGTAGCTCGACTTCGTCGGCGAGCAGCAGCTCCCGGTGGTCCGGGACGAGCCGGCGAAGCACGTCGACCAGTTCCTCGCCCCGCTCGGCGGCGACCGTGATCCGCCGCCCACGTACCACGATCGGCCCTCCGTCATAGATCTCAGGCTCGTCAATGTCCTCGATCTCGTCCCAGTTGTCGATCCGGTCGAGGATGTCCTCGCTGGTGTAGCCAGACTCGCCCTCGGTCAGACAGTTACCGAAGACGTGAAGGACGTCGGTGAGGTTGCCGGCCCTGGGGGAGTATCCCAACACCTCGACGATGAGCGCCCACCGCTGCGCGTCACGGTAGGCGTGAAGTCGGGCGTCGACCGCGTAGTAGTAGCAGTGGCCCAGGTCCGGAAACGTGAAGTCTGCGGCCGCGGTGTCGAGCTGGTCGAGGATCTCGGCGGAACGCATGGTCGTGCAGTGTAGCCACGGCTTCTCCACCGGGTTCGGTGCGCGTATCTGCCGCGAATCCGGCGTCACTTCTCAGCGTTCAGCGACGGACCGGCCGGCTGTGCCGAGCGGTAGGCGCGTGCGACCGTTGACGATGTGGCGGCCAGGTGCGGACGGGACGGCACCCAGATGGTCTGCATGCCGAGTCGCTCGTTCATCGCAGCGAGTTGGTACTCGTAGCGGAAGTCCGCAGCCGTGCGCACGCCACGGACGATGACCGTGGCACCGCGGCGCAGGCAATAGGCAGTGGTCAGGCCGGTCGAGGTGTCCACCTCGACATTGCCCCAGGCTGCCGGCATGGCCTCGCGCACGCGCCCGGCCCTGGCCGTGGCCTCCGAGGTTGGTTGCTTGTCGGCGTTCACCGCCAGCAACACGATGACCCGGTCGAACATCACCCGAGCACGGGCCACCAGGTCGCGGTGCCCCGAGGTGAACGGATCGAACGTACCGGGATAGACGGCCAACGAACCACGTACCGGCGCCGCTTCACGATCCGACGTGGCCGTCACCGCGACTCCCACCCCATGGCCACCATCATCGCAGCCGTACGTCTGCTGCCCAACCATGGCTTTGGCTTCGCACCCGCGGTGGAAATCGTCGACGCGGGCTGGGGCTGCCCAGGACCGGGGAGCAGGCAAGCAGGACCTGGTCCCAGATACGCTGCCAGGGTGCAGATCGACTTGGTTGCCCTGATTGTCGACGAGTACGACCCCGCAATCGCGTTCTTCACCGACGTACTCGGCTTCGACCTCGTCGAGGACTCCCCATCGCTGACCAATGACGGTCGACCCAAGCGGTGGGTGGTCGTTCGGCCGCCGGGTGCCCAGACCGGGATCCTGCTCGCTCGCGCCGACGGAGAAGTCCAACGCGCCGCAATCGGTAACCAGCTAGCTGGCCGAGTGGGCTTCTTCCTCCGCGTCGACGACTTCGACGCCGCCTACCGGCGGATGGTCGAGGCCGATGTCACCTTCGTTCGGGAGCCGCGGACCGAGCCCTATGGTCGGGTCGCGGTCTTCCTCGACATCGCCGGCAACCGGTGGGACCTTCTCGGGGCCAGCTGACGTAGCGCACCTCCGTCTGGTCCCGTCCGGTCAGGCTGGGCCGTTGACCAGCGGGTCGTGGACCCGGCCGAGGAACAGCGGTACGCCGGTGAGCCGGTCGTGGATGACGTACAGGAATGGCCGGTTGACGAAGAACTGCGGCCCTTGCGGGATCGACGGCGGCCGGACGATGACGGCCGACGCGGCTGCGGCCTCGGTACCCTTCTCGTCCACCGCGATGAACGTCTCGTGCACCACGTCGTCGATGCACAGGGCCGGTTCGGTGCTCATGCCGCTGAAATCGGCCTGTGACGTGAATGCCGTGGGCATGCCGAGGCTGCTCAGCGCGGCACCCAGCTCGGCCGGCAGACGGAACGTCCACCGGGGCAGGCGCAGTTCGACGTCGGTGATCCGGAATCCGGTCAGCAACGCGCCCAGCCAGGTCGCATCGAGGCTCGCCTCGACCGCGGTGAGGTCGTCCCGGGTCGGCATGACGATGGCCATGGCAAGCCCGTCGCCCGCGTACGGCACGTCGACAGCGCGCCACCCGTCCCCCTCGAGGTAACCCATCCGGTCGAACGGACCACGCATGATCGGGACGTCGACAACAGTTCCGTCGTCCCTTGTGAACGGTGCCACCGCCGTGGTCGCCACGGTGAACGGGTACTTCCAGGCCGCCTTGAGGTAGATCGCGTTGGTCAGTATCAGGCTGGTGTTGGGGCTCACGGCGTCGGGTTGCAACAGCTCCGGAATCTTCGCGTTGGTCCGATCGGACACCCAGGTGTTGATCTCCTGGCGGGCCACCTCCGGCGCGCGGCGAAAGTCGACCGGTCGCGGCGTGGCGCCGTAATAGCCGGCCAGGGCGTCCCGGAACCCGGGTCGCAGACAAAGATCGAGTCGTGTCCACAGCGCATTGGCCGTGGTCAGCCGAGGCTGCTTGACACCATCACCGTCCTGGTAGCGGCCGGCGAGCGTCTGCTCGACGGTGTTGAGCCCGCTGTCGAGCGCGCGGGGGCGCGGATGCGGCGCGTGGAGCACCGCGTCCATCTCGTCCGCCGTGGTCGAGCTGGCGCCCGCCCTGGTCATCGCGAGCGCGAGCCCGACCGAGTACGGCGCGCACACCACATTGCCGCCTGCCCGGGTCGCCGCCACCGTGCGGTAGAGGTCGGCCGTGAAGCCGCTGACGGCGGTAGCGGCGGCCTGCATCGTGGCCGGGTCGGCCGGTACGCGGTCCACAGCCGTCGAGGTGGACGGCGGACCGAGCCAACGGGGACCACCTGGGGCGGCGGTGAGGGCAGCGGCCGCAAGCGGGACCGCCCGCAGAACGGATCGACGCGAGACCATGTATCGAGGTTAGAGCAGCACCCCGGAAACCCACCAGGCGCAAACCCAAATTCATCGAAACTCGGCAATGTCTGTCACTCGTTCGTTGAAAAGCGGGAGACACCACAAATCGCTGTCCGGCTTGCTACTCGTACCGGTACTTCAGTGAGTCTGCCTCGGCCTTCTCGATGTCAGCGATCGTCAGCTCGGGCATTCTAAGCTGGGCCAGCGTCACCTCGGCCGAGGTCGGCTGGGCGTCCGCCGGCAGCCACTGCTCGGGCTTCCAAGCCCCGCCGCGCAGCAGCGCCTTGGGGCAGTGCGGGTAGACCTCATCGATCCCCACCACCAGGGCACTGGCCGGTGGCTTGCCCACGGCGGTCAGCTGCGACAGCAGTTCCGGGCGAGTGGAGACGCAGGCCCGGCCGTTCACCCTGAGCGTCGTGGTGCGCCCTGGGATGATGAACAGCAGCCCGGCCCGCCCGGTGGCGACGACGTTCTGCAGGCTGTCCAGACGCTTGTTGCCGGTGGCGTCCGGTATTGCCACCGTTCGGGCGTCCAGGACGGCGACGAAGCCGGCAGGGCCGCCGCGCGGGGAGACGTCGCAGTTGCCAGTGGTGTCCACGGTGGCGACCAGGACCAGCGACGAGCAGCCGATCAACCGCCGGGTCTGCTCGGTGAGCTCGGTCATCTGCTTCCGCACGGCCGCGTCGCTGGGGAGTTCGTAGGCCCGGCGCAGCGCCTCCTGGTCGGGCACGGCGTCGAGGCGCAGCGAGTCGAAGGCACTGGCGGCAAGGACTGGCGTCATGCATCGACACTAATCCACCCCCGCCGGGCGGCTTTGCGGGCCGCGGCGTGGCATGCCGGCGGCCTTGCCCAAATCATCTTAGTCATTAAGATATCCGTGTGAGCAAATCGACGGATTTCTCGGTGGCGATCGCCGGCGCAGGCCTCTCCGGCCTCTGCCTCGCCCAGTACCTGATGCGCGCCGGCATCGACGTGCACGTCTACGAGCGGGACCCGGGCCCCTTCGTCCGGCGGCAGGGCTACCGGATCATTCTCGACCGGTACGGCATCGAGGCGCTGCGCGAGAGCCTGCCGCGCTCGCTGTACAACCTGGCGCTGACCACCGGCGACGAGCCCGGCGGGCACCTGCGCTTCACCGACAGTCGGCTGCGGGACGCGTTCACCATCACCTTCAAGGACGAGCCGCATGCGACCCGCCAGGTCGACCGGCTGACCCTGCGGTCGATCCTGCAGTCCGGGCTGAACGGGCGCATCCACTACGGCAAGGACGCCGTCGCGGTGGACAGCGGCGACCCGGCAGGGCCGCGGCTGCTGTTCTCCGACGGCGGGGCCGCCTCGGCAAGCGTCGTCGTGGGCGCGGACGGCGTCGGCTCGGCGCTGCGCGCGCAGATCATGCCGGACGCGGACCCGGCGAACACCCCGATGGCGGGCATCTACGGCCGGTCGCCCCTTTGGCGCAACGGCGAGAGCATCATCCCGGACGCGCTGCGTACCAGCGGGGTCCTGGCCATTGCCGACCGGCCGGGCCGCGCCTTCTTCTTCACCTCCATGCGGTTCGGCGAGAGCCCGCCGGAGGCGTTCGCCCGCCTGGCCCCGGGCAGCTATGCGCCCACCGGCGACGACTACGTCATGTGGGGACTGCTGCTCCGGCAGGAGGAGGTGCCCACGGGCATCCGGGGTGACCTGCTGGCGCTGTGGAGACTGGCCTCCGGGATGAGCATGGATTTCCACCCGGTCATCCGGCGACTGGTCGGCACGGCCGAGCTGGACGCCACGGTGCTCAACCTCTTCGCCACCGGCCAGCGCCCGCGCCGGTGGGCGGTGCCCCGGGCGACGATGATGGGCGACGCCGTGCACGTCATGCCGCCGTTCGGCGCGCACGGCGGCAACACCGCGCTGCGTGACGCCGCCCTGCTCGGCCACAAGCTGGTCGAGGCCCGGGCCAGCGGCACACCGGTGGAGGAGGCGATCGCCAGCTACCAGGACGAGATGGTGCCCTACGCCTTCCGTGCCGTCGACACCGCCGCCAGGCTGATGCGCCGACTCACCGGGGGAGCGGCCGCACCCCACTGGGTGCTGACCCGCGTGTTACCTCGGCTGCATCGGGTCACCGTGCCGGAGGGATGATTGCGGGTATGCCCCACGAGCCGGCCCGTGCGTCCGCGATCGCCGACCTCATGCGCGCCGGGCGGGAGATGTCGCGGCTGTCCATGGTGTTCCGGTACGCCATCGCAGAGCGGCTGAGCCTCACCGTGAGCGACCTGGAGTGCCTGGACTATCTGGCCGACGTCGGATCCGCCACCGCGGGGCAGGTCGCCGAGCGGACGAACCTCACCACCGGTGCGGTGACCAGCATGCTCCGCCGACTCCAGCAGGCGGGCTACGTGACCGCCGAACGCGATCCGGCGGACCGGCGGCGGCTGATCGTCACCCTGCGGCCGGAGCGGTCCGCCGAGTTGAAGCAACCGTACGAGCAGTTCGCCGAAGGGGCCGAGCGACTCATCGAGGGCTACAGCGTGGAGGAGGTCCGGCTGCTGGTCCGGCACTACGACCGCATGCAGGCGATGTACCTCGCCGAGTTGGACCGTCTGCGCCGCGGCGAGACCGCGTAGCGGTCTGCCTGAGCTGTTGTCGGCCTGGTGGGGCATTGTCCGGGCAAGGCAGGCACAATGCGGCGGTGTCAGATTTCGCTGAGCCGCTCGGCTACCGCCTCATCACCGGACCCGATGACGCCGAGTTCTGCAAACGCGTGAGCCTCCTTCTCGACCAGGGTTATCAGCTGCACGGGTCGCCGGCGCTGACCTTCGACGGCGAACGCGTCGTCGCCGCTCAAGCGTTGGTGCTGCCGCACTCCATCGGCTCCGCGCGACCGTCAGCGGAAGGCGTCGATGTTGCGCGTGGCCCAGGCGGCGAAGGGGCGTGGTGATCGGCCCAGGACCTCGGAAACGTCCGGGCTGATCCGCTGTTCGGCTTCGGTCGGCGTACCGAGGATCGCCAGCGTCCCCTCGACAACCGGCGGCGGCATGAACCGCAGCATCTGCTCGCGGGCTTCGTCGGGCGTCTGGTCCACGAACTCGATCGGCTCGCCGAGCGCGGCGGCGAGATCGGCGACCCGTTCGCGTGGCGTGCGCAGGACCGGGCCGGTCAGTTCGTAGGTACGGCCATCGTGCGAGCGGTCGAGGAGCACGGCGGCCGCCACTTCGGCGATGTCGGCCGGGTCGATCACGGGCAGACCGACGTCGCCGAACGGTGCGGCCACGGTCCGCCTGCCCCGGACCGGTTCGGTCCAGGCAAAGGAGTTGGAGGCGAAGCCGCCGGGGCGAAGGATCGTCCAGTCGAATTCGGATCGGCGGACGAGGTCCTCGATGGCGCGCAGCGGCGCGTGTGACGGCGAGTCCGGTCGTGTGGCGACCGCCTGCGAGGACTGGAGCACAACGCGCTTCAGGCCGCCGGCTGCGGCGACCCGCAGGATTTCGCGCATGTCGAGGTGGGCTCCGGCGCCCTCCACGAGCAGGTACAGCGCCTCGGCGCCGACCAGCACCGGGCGCAGGCTCTCCGGCTGCTCGAGGTCCGCGCGATGGTGGCGGATGCCCTCTGGTACGGCGCCCGGACGTTGCCCCCGGGACACCGCCGTCACCGCGGCACCCGAGGCCGCGAGGGTTGACGCGAGCGTACGGCCGACGTTTCCGGTTGCTCCTACCACGACAAACATGTCTGGGTCTCCAGTCCGACCGTGTCGTTCGCACGGCCGAAGAAGACGCTAATAGCGCCGATATAGTAGGTACCTAGAGGATAGTAATGCGTTTGTGACGGGGGCCACATGAAGCAGTCGACAGATCCCGAGTTGGCCTGCCCGGTCGCGCCGGTTGTCGACATCGTCTTCAGCCGGTGGACCACACCGATCCTGTGGGCACTGAACGAGTACGGTCGGCAGCGCTTTGTCGAGTTGGAGCGCCGACTGACGAGCATCACGCCGAAGGTGCTCACGCAGCGGCTTCGCCAACTCGAACGTGACGGGCTCGTGTCACGCACCTACCACGCCGAGGTGCCTCCCAGAGTCGAGTACGAGATCACCGAGTTGGGCGCCAGCCTGGGCCCGCTCTTCGCGCACCTGGCCACGTGGGCCGACGCCAGCCTCGGAGAGGTCGAACGCGCACGGCGCGCCTACGACGCCCAGCGATGAGGCCGCGGAGGACATGCTGCGGGCCGGCCGCTCCGAGGCCGTCGCGCAGGGCATGCTCGACATGGCCGTGGCCATGACGCCATTCCGGTCGGCGTGTCGATGCGGACGGCCCGCGTCCGGCTTCGCCTGATGGCGGTTGCGCCGAGCGCGGGCCGAGGGTCCGCACCCGGGCGGTCACCTCCTCCGTCGGTATCGGGCCGGTCCTGACGTTCGTTCGCGCGTCAGGAGCGACCTCGCGCGGACGGCGGACTGATGCAGCCACGGGCGTGGCCAGCGATGCTCTCGCCCCAACGGCGGCCGACGACCCGAGGACCTGCCGGAGTGGCCGGTCACGAGGATCGGGTGCGCATGCTGGCCCGGGAAGCCGGCGCCGTAGGCGACCAGGGATCTGTTGTGGACGAGTCCGCCGTCGACCGTGATGCGGAACGGCCGGTCGCCGATGCCGGAATCGCAGTGGACGCAGCCGAGTGCGAGCAGGGGAAGCCCGGTGCGCCCGACGGGCCAGGGCAGCGCGGTATGAGGACGCGTAGACATGATCTCTCCAAAGACCTGATGGAAGGCATGGGAACGAACCGACGGCGACGTCGGCAACCCAGGCGCGGGGAACGTGTCAGGTCTAGAGAGCAGGCGGTGTCACGCGGGATGAGGTCCTCTCGTGAATGCGTCGGAGGTGGATACCTCGTTGCACGGTAGATCGGATCGGGTCGGCGAGGCCATTCATTTCGGCGCGGTGTCGGGGCAGTCGCCGGTCACCACCAAAGCCGTGATCCGGGAAGTCGGTGAGGGGAAATCGGCGAAACGTCGGCATTGGCGCGTGGTGAACGACGGCTATCCCGGGCGGGGGTCCTGCGTCGATCATTGCCCGAGGATAGATGCGAGTCACTCTCACCTCCTGGTGGAACGCCCGGGCGCGGAGGGCGAGACGTCGGCACCGGAAGCCGGGCGTGACCGAACGGCCCGACTCCGCGTCCCCGGAGGATCGCCATGCCCCGTCCCGCTTTCCGTAACCGGCTCGCGGCGTTCACCGCCGCCGTCCTGACCGCGAGCGTCCTGACGGTGACCCCGCCGTCACCGGCGCTGGCCGCCGCGACGTTCGCCGCCAACGACTACTGCCTCGGCCAGTGTGCCGACATCCTGCCCCCCGGGCAGAACGGCAACGCCACGCTGGTCGCCATCCTGGCGCACCAGGCGCTCGGCACCCGCCCCGCGCACTCCAGCGACCAGCTCGACGAGTACGCGAACCTGGTCTACAACTACGCCGGGCTGACCGACGAGCAGATCGCCCACTTCTACAACGACGCCTCGTTCGGTGTTCCGGCGGCACAGGTGGAGAGCACCGTCTCGCCGCGATCGGACGTCACCATCGTGCGGGACAAGGCCACCGGCGTCCCGCACGTCACCGGCACCACCCGCGCCGGCACCATGTTCGGCGCCGGCTACGCCGGAGCCCAGGACCGGCTCTGGGTGATGGATCTGCTGCGGCACGTCGGTCGTGGCAACGTCACCTCGTTCGCCGGCGGCGCGCCGGGCAACCGGGAGCTGGAGCAGAGCGTCTGGGCCAACTCGCCCTACACCGAGGCGGACCTCCAGGCCCAGGTGGACGCGTTGCGCACCAAGGGCGCCCGGGGTCAGCAGCTCTACACCGACGTGGTCGACTACATCGCCGGCATCAACGCCTACATCGACAAGTCGATCGCCGACGACAACTACCCGGGCGAGTACGTGCTCGCGGGCGCGGGTAAGCCGAAGCACTTCACCATGACCGACCTCATCGCCACAGCCGGCGTGATCGGCGGGCTCTTCGGCGGGGGCGGCGGCAGCGAAATCCAGTCCGCGCTGGTCCGGGTGGCCGCCCGCGCCAAGTACGGCGTCACCGAGGGCGACCGGGTGTGGGCGGCGTTCCGCTCGCAGAACGACCCGGAGACCGTGCTCACCCTGCACGACGGACAGAGCTTCCCGTACGGGGCCACGCCGCCCGGCGCGAGCAGCGCGGTGCTCCCCGACGCCGGCTCGGTGGTCGCCGAGCCCTTGGCGTACGACGCCACCGGCGGGGCCGCCGCCCGCACCGGTGCCAGCACCGCCACCCAGGGGCTGATCGGCGGCCTGGCCAACCTGCGCGCGCACGGCATGTCCAACGCGGTGGTGGTCTCCGGACGGCACACCACCACCGGCAACCCCGTCGCCGTGTTCGGGCCGCAGACCGGCTACTTCGCGCCGCAGCTGCTGATGATTCAGGAGTTGCAGGGGCCGGGCATCAGCGCTCGCGGCGCCGCGTTCGCCGGGCTCAACCTCTACGTGCTGCTCGGCCGGGGCCAGGACTACGCGTGGAGCGCCACCTCCGCCTCGCAGGACCTCACCGACACGTACGCGGTGCCGCTGTGCACCACCGACGGCAGCGCCCCGACGCTGCGCACCAACCGCTACCTCTACCACGGGCAGTGCCTCGCCATGGAGGCGCTGGAGCAGCGCAACTCCTGGTCGCCGACGCTGGCCGACTCCACCCCGGCCGGCTCGTACACGCTGCGCGCGTTGCGCACGAAGTACGGGCTGGTTTCCTACCGGGGCCTGGTGAACGGGCAGCCGACCGCGTTCACCAAGCTGCGCTCGACCTACCGGCACGAGGCCGACTCGGCGATCGGCTTCCAGGCCTTCAACGACCCGTCGGCGATGGGCAGCGCGGCGGCGTTCCAGGCGTCCGCGGCCAGCGTCGGGTACGCGTTCAACTGGTTCTACGTCAACTCGACCGAGGCGGCGTACGTCAACTCCGGCTCGAACCCGGTCCGTCCGGCCACCGCCGATCCGAACCTGCCCACGAAGGCCGAACCGGCGTACGAGTGGGCCGGCTGGAACCCGGACACCAACGACGCCACCTACACCCCGGCGTCGACGCATCCGCAGTCGGTCAACCAGGACTACTACGTCAGCTGGAACAACAAGCAGGCGCGGGACTTCGGGGCGGCGGACGGCAACTTCAGCTTCGGCTCCGTACACCGGGCTCAGCTGCTCGACGGCCCGGTGCGCGCCGCGATCGCCCAGCGCAAGCTCGGCCGCGCCGACGTCGTCAAGATCATGGCGGATGCGGCGGTGACCGACCTGCGCGGTCAGCAGGTTCTCGGCGACCTGCTGCGGGTGCTGGACAGCACGCCGGTCACGGATCCGACGCTGGCCGACGCGGTGGGCAAGCTGCGCGCCTGGCAGCAGGCCGGGGCCCGCCGGGTGGAGACGTCCCCCGGCTCCAAGGTCTACCAGCACGCCGACGCCATCCGGATCTTCGACGCCTGGTGGCCGCTGCTGGCCTCGGCGCAGTTCCGTCCCGGCCTCGGGCCGGACCTCTACGCCGCGCTGGTCGACGCCATCGAGGTGAACGAGGCGCCGTCGGGCGGCCAGAACGGCGGACGCGACGGCGCCGCGAGCTGGGCGTTGCAGGGGCAGGCGCACAAGGGCTCGTCGTTCCAGTACGGCTGGTGGGGCTACGTCGACAAGGACCTGCGGACCGTACTCGGCGACCCGGTGGCGGGTGGGCTGGGCCGCTCGTACTGCGGCAACGGCAACCTCGGCGCGTGCCGGCAGGCCCTGCTCGACGCGCTCGGCCAGGCCGCCGCGGTGCCGGTCACCACTGTCTACCCCGGAGACAAGTCCTGCGGCGCTGGCGACCAGTGGTGTGCCGACTCGATCGCCCAGTCCGGGCTCGGCGGCATCACCCACCCGGTGATCGCCTGGCAGAACCGCCCCACCTACCAGCAGGTCGTCTCGTTCCCGGCGCGCCGGGGCGACGACGTCACCAACCTGGCGCAGGGCCGTCCGACCACCGCATCGAGCACGCAGTTCCTGACCAGCCACACGCCGGACAAGGCGGTCGACGGCAGCCTCGGCAGCCGGTGGGCCAGCAGTTACAACGACAACCAATGGCTCCGGGTCGACCTCGGGGCGGCCCGCAGCGTCAGCCGGGCCGTGCTGCGCTGGGAAGCCGCGCACGGCACCTCGTACCGGATCGAGGTCTCCGGCGACGGCAGCTCCTGGACGCCGGTGTTCGCCACCACCACCGGCAACGGCGGCGTCGACAACGCCACCTTCGCCCCCGTCACCGCCCGCTACGTGCGGGTGTACGGGGTCAAGCGGGCCACCTCGTACGGGTTCTCGCTCTACGAATTCGAGCTGTACGGCAAGTGACCGCGCACCGGAGGGGTTGGCGGGAATCACGCCAGCCCCTCCGGTGCGCGGTGCGTCGTGGCCGATGCGGGGCCCGGTCAGCGGGTCGGCTCCTCGGACGGCTGCACGAGGAACGACTTGATGTGTTCCAACGCCATGTCCAGAGCGACTTCCATGGGTGCGACGTTGTGCGCGGCGTTTGCCAGCAGGTAGCCACCCTGCAACGCGGCCATCAATCCCGTGGCCAACTTCTCCGGGTCGGCATCCTGGCGCAGTAGGCCGCTGTCGCGCATCCGGTGCAGGCCATCACTGATCAGCCTCTCCCATGCCGCGAACGTCTCCGACAGGGCCGATCGAGCCTGCTCATCCTGATCAGACAGTTCGAGAGTCATCGACCCGAGGCCGCACCCGTACTTGCCGTTGTTCAGCGAGTTGGCCTGGACCAGAGCGTTACGCCACCGGACGAGTCCTGAGAACGATCTGAGTCGTTCGAGCCCTGCGCGTTCACGCTGAAGCACAAGCGCGCCTCGATAACTGACCAAGGCGCGCACGAGTTCCTGCTTGTCGGCGAAGTGGTGGTAGAGCTGAGACTTGCTCGTCTGGCTTGCCTCGCGAATGTCGTCAAGCGTTGTCGCGTTGACTCCGCGCACGAGCATCAGCCGGTTCGCTGCATCGAGGATCCGGTCTCGCGTCGCGATGCCCCGTTGACTGATCCTCCGCCTATTCGTCGGCGCAGCCACCTGCTCGTCGCTCATTTGTCAAGTGTATCCAGCGAACCAGATTGTCCCGGGGAAAACGGGACCTTGGAGTCCATCCGGTGTCATGGCGCATTCACGTGATGGGAAAGCCGCACCCATCAGGCGGACCACTTGTTCGGGCGGGCCACCTCGGCCCGGGCCGGCGCACGGACCCGGGGTCCGCGCGCCGGAGGTGTCAGGCCGTCGCCCGCTTCGGCAGCTTCCACCCGGGGCGGGGGAAGTGGCAGGTGTATCCGTCGGGGTAGGTCTGCAGGTAGTTCTGGTGCTCAGGCTCGGCCTCCCAGAAGTCGCCTGCCGCGGTGACCTCGGTGACGACCTTGCCGGGCCACAGGCCCGAGGCGTCGACGTCGGCGATGGTGTCCTCGGCGACGTGCTTCTGCTCGTCGCTGGTGTAGAAGATCGCCGAGCGGTAGCTGATGCCGATGTCGTTACCTTGGCGGTTCTTCGTCGAAGGGTCGTGGATCTGGAAGAAGAACTCGAGCAGCGCGCGGAAGTCGGTCTTGTCGGTGTCGTAGACGACCTCGATGGACTCCGCGTGGGTGCCGTGGTTGCGGTAGGTGGCGTTCGGGACGTCGCCCCCGCTGTAGCCGACGCGCGTGGACACGACGCCGGGCTGGCGGCGGAACAGCTCCTCCATGCCCCAGAAGCAGCCGCCGGCGAGGATTGCCTTTTCGGTGTTCACATCGTCTCCTTGCTGTCGTCGTGCCAGCGCACCTGGGCACGCGAGTACAGACACTCTCCGGGTCGGCTGTATTCCCGCAGCCTTCACCTTACCTGGACTCCAGAGTCCAGAATACTCGTCTGGTCGGCCACACGTGTCCGCCCCTGATGGCGAGGTTGAACTGGCACTTCCCCAGTGACCCCAGCAGCCACAGCGCGACCCAATAGTGGACTTGACGGACCAGTTTTACCGTAGCTAGGTTCGGGATGTCCGGCGGGGTGCCTCCGGTAGCGACGAGGTGCCCGACTCGCCCGGCGGCGTCGAGTTCGACAGACGTCCCCGCCACTCCCGGTGACATCCTCGCGCCCCAATCGCTACCGGTCAGGGTGGTGTGGCACGACGCCGAGGCTTGGCGTCGCCAATGCTGGGAAACGGAAATGTGCTCCTCGTGCCAGTGCAGACGAGGGCTGGATACACGGAGGTACCTGATGAAGGCGATCGTGGTGACGGACGAGGCTGCGGGAACGGCCGGGATGACGCTGATGGAGCGGCCTGACCCGGAACCGGCCCTCAACGACGTCGTCGTTCAGGTTCATGCGTCAGGGTTCGTCCCGACCGAATTGGCGTGGCCCTCGACCTGGACCGATCGCCTCGGCCGTGACCGGACGCCGTCGATCCCCGGGCACGAGTTGGCCGGAGTGGTCAGCGCCCTCGGGTATGGCACGACGGGACTGTCGGTGGGGCAGCGGGTGTTCGGCCTCACGGACTGGACCCGCGACGGCACCCTGGCGGAGTATGTGGCCGTCGAGGCGCGCAACCTTGCGCCGCTGCCCGGCGACGTCGACTTCGCGGTGGGCGCGAGCCTGCCGATCTCTGGCCTGACCGCCTGGCAGGGGCTGTTCGAGCACGGCCGCCTTCGGACGGGGCAGAGCGTGCTCGTGCACGGCGCGGCCGGCGCAGTCGGGTCGATGGTGACGCAGCTCGCACGTGAGTTCGGCGCCTACGTCATCGGCACCGGACGCGCTGCCGATCGCCAGACCGCGCTCGACTTCGGCGCACACGAGTTCGTCGACCTCGGCAGCGAGGCCCTGGAAGACGTCGGCGGAGTCGATCTGGTTTTCGACGTCATCGGCGGTGACATCGGGAAGCGGTCGGCAGGCCTGATTCGAGCCGGAGGGACACTGGTTTCCGTCGTCGGGCCGTCCGAGGCGCGGCCCGCGGACGGCCTGGCGATAGATTTCGTCGTGATGCCTGACCGTGCCCAACTGGATGAAATCGTCCAGAGGGTGCGAGGCGGGCGACTGCGGACGAACATCGGCAACGTCGCAGACCTCGACGACGCCGTCGCCGCTCTCAACCCGACCAAGCGGGTCACCGGAAAGACGATCATCCGCGCTCGCTCCTGAGGACTCGGGGGCGCCACCAGGCGCGTGAGTACGGTCTGAAACCACAAACTCGACACAAGTGGTCAGAGCCTCCACGGCGAAACTTCCCGTGGAGGCTCTGGGTCACGCCAGCAGGCAACCGGGACGTCAGCCGCAGCAACAGCGAACCGTCGTCCACCTCCTCCGGCCGATAGGAGATCACGAGGCTGGGACCATGCGACTGCTGTCGGGAGGTGACGAACAGCAGGAACTCCAGGGTCACCTCGTCGGCCCAGTGAGCGTCCTCGAGCACGAGAACGTCGACACGCAGAGCCCGCAGCAGCTCCTCCAGAGCGCGGAACAGGCGATGCCGCGCCGCCTTCGCATCGTCAAGGGGCTGCAATGCCGGCGGCAGGTCCGTGGACCATTCAGGGAACAGGGGCCGTAACGCACCCGCAAGCTCGGTGAGCCGCAATCGCGACAGCGGACGGTCGATCCCACGGAACGCGTCGACGATCGGCCCCAACGTCAGCGACTCGCGAAGCGGTGGGCACACCGACACCAGGGCGGTGCGCTGGTCCGGTGCGGCCAGCCACTCTCGCAGCAGTCGGCTCTTCCCGATCCCCGCCTCGCCCTCGACCAGCACGATCGCCGGGGGCCGGGCCAAGGCGCCCCGAAGCGCCGCCATCTCCCGATCGCGACCCACGAAATGCGGAGTGGAGACGGTCGGTGAGGTCCCGTCGTCCTCGGGCGAGGGGTCGAGCATGCGTGATGATCTCGCTTTTCGCTGCTCGGACACAAGTGCCACAGTGGCGACTCGCGTCACGGGATGCTTCTCGCAGCACGCCCGACCAGTTCTATGACCACGCCGTACGAGTGCAGATCCTCGTTACTGCTCCGGAAAGCGACCGTCGGGCGACTGACGCAGCTGGGGTCAGCGGTTGTTCGCCGATGTTGGCCGCCTGCCACTGGACGGGGTGGCACCCTGAGCACGTGGACTGGGCAGTGAGCCGGGGGAAGCTGGCATCGGGATTACGGTGACTGGTCTCTGATGCGTACCGCGTTGATCGTACTGGCCACGCTGGCGACGGCGGTGGTCGTGGACCTGATCTCTGGCATGCTCGTCCGCCGGGTGGCCCGTGGCCGTTACCAATGGTTGCTGGAGCCGCTGCGGCATGCCTGCCGCCGCCCGGCAGCGGCGCTGCTGCTGGTTGGAGCGCTGTACTACGCGCTGCCGTTGGGTCCGGCGCGGTGGCAGCCTCATCTGCGGCACGTCGTCCTGGTGGCCTTGGTGCTATCCGGGGCATGGTTAGTGATCAAGGCGCTGCACGTCGCCGAGGCGGTCGCGTTCAGTCGGCTGCCGGGCGACGTGGTCGCCAGCCGGCGGGTCCGGCGGGCCCGGACGCAGATTCGTCCCGTGCGGCGGCTCACCGTCGCCGTGGTCACCATCGTCGCGATCGGCCTGATCCTGATCACCTTTCGGCCGGTACGCCTCTTCGGCGTCTCCGTGTTGACGTCGGCGGGGGTGGTCGGCGCGTTGATCGGCCTGTCGGCCCGTACCGCGCTCGGCAACGCGTTCGCCGGTGTCCAGGTCGCGTTCGCCGACGGCCTGCACGTCGGCGACGTGCTGGTGGTGGACGGCGAATGGGGCCGAGTTGAGGAGGTGAAGCTGACCAATGTGGTGATCCGGCTCTGGGACGAGCGGATGCTCATCCTGCCGACCACGTACTTCACCGAGCGGCCGTTTCAGAACTGGACCTGCAACGAGTCCAGAATTGTCGGCAAGGTCCAAATCCATGTCGACCACACCGCCGACCTGGACGACCTACGCCGGGAAGCGCGCCGGCTGGTCGAGTCCTCACCGCTGTGGGATCGCGACCAGTGGGTGCTCCAGATGGTCGACTCCACCCCCCAGACAGCGGTCATCCAGGTGCAGGCCTCGGCCGCCGACCCCGCCAGCGCCTGGGACCTGCGCTGCGACCTGCGCGAGGGACTGGTTCGCTACCTTCGGGACCACCATCCCCAGTGGCTGCCCCGCACCCGCAGTCAGTATCAGCCTTGAATGGGCAGACGCGACGGCCCGCTTACCTCCCGCTGTGGGACTGCCCGCTCTGCTCGTCCCGCCAGCCATCGGGCTGGGGATGATAGCCGTAAGCGGCAGCCCGAACGGTCTCCTCGTTTTCCAGCCCAGAGCCAATCGCGCCGCCGACGGTGGCCAGCGAGCTGGTGATCCAGGCGAGCGTCAGATAGTCGGTGAAGTGGACTGGCCCCTGCAAGGTCTGCTCCAGCACGGATGTGTCGATCAGCAGCGCCGCGGCGAGCACCGTTCCCACGAACAACACCACGTAGGACAGCACCGTGGCCAGAGTGAGGGTGAGGATCGTACCCAGGTTGAACAGCCGTGCCAGCTCAGCCGGCGTCTCGCGGCTCGGTTTCTCCCACAGGTCGTGCGCGACGATCAACCAGGCCACCAGCGCTGTCAGCCCGAGCAGCATGATCACGGCGAGCCGGAGTCCGTCGAGCGCATCACCCATCTGCCAGATGGTGTCCGTGGTGAGCGCGAACGCGGCCGTGCCGAACGCGCCGACCAACAGCTTCGACAGGCCCAGCAGGGCACGCCCCGGACGGTTGGCTCGAACCATGCCGATCAACAGCCGTAACCGGCCGATGAGCCGTGAGGCGACGTAGCACCGCTCACCGGCGTCGGCCTCGCCAACCACCCGGTGGACGGCGGGAACCCGGCTCGCCAGCTCGGCCGGTGCCCAGCCGGCCGGCGGCACCCGCTGGTCGGAAGCCTCGGTCAGCAGCAGGCTCACCAGATCCGGAACGGCGGTGCGGGCCGCTCGCAGCTGGGGCAGTCCCAGCGCGGGCAGGGACACCACCGCGACTCGACGCCGAGCGGAGGTCTGCGCGACCAGTGGCACCCGCTCGGCATGCAGCGGCAGGTCGGTCAGGCAGATTGCGACGTCCCACTGGTCGTCGGCGCGCCGTTGGGCGAGATCATCGAGTAGCGCCTCAACGCCGCCGTCGCGGCGCGGTGCCACTTCGCCCCAACCTTCCCGGACGATCCACCGCACGTCGGCGTTCACCCGCTCGGCGAGCCCGCTGGTCAGCTCGGCGGTGAGCCGCGCGGCCACCCGGGCCGGGTGGTCCGGAGGGGTTGCCACCAGTCCGACGACGATCTCTGGTCGGTCCTGTTCCCTCCGCGTCATCGGTACTCCTCACCGGTAGCCGGGCTCGACGGCGGACAAACCGGGGACCTCACGCGCCGTCGCGGCAGCTCCCCGTGCCGGCTGAGGAGCGGTACCAGGCCGCCGCGAGGAGCGCCCCGACCAGCCCGTACAGCGCCACCGCGACGCACTCGTCGAACCGGGCGCCCCGCCCACGCAGCCTAAGAGGCCACCCCGATCGGTGCAGTGGATTCAGGGGAAGGTGCTCTTGTGGCTCGCCCGAGCTGGGACGGGCCCGGCATGCGCCGCCAAACTCGGCCGGCCGATGCTCCTCGGCATCGTCGTCGGCACCGAGAACCACTGAGGGCGCGGACACCTGATGGGCGGTGACCGGGTCGGGCGGCACCGGCGAGGACGGCGGGGTGACATCCGGGATCTCTGGGAAGCGGGCGGCCGGCGGTATGCGGACAATGGGGGAATGAAGCGAGACGTAAGCCTGATGCGGTTGACCGGGGCGCGGGCCAACGGCGCGGTGGCGACGGGCGCGGCGGCTACCGGAGCGCGGGCTGCGGGGGCGGCCTCGCTCGGCGCCCTCGCCGTGGGGGCGCTGGCCGTCGGGGCCGTGGCCGTCGGGGCGCTGGTCATCGGGCGGCTGGCGATCCGCCGGGCGGTCGTGCGGGAGCTGCGCGTCGGCCGGTTGGAGATCGACGAACTGGTGGTGCGCAGCCGACCCACCGCTGGGGGATGACCTCCGGCGAACTCGGCCGCTGAGCGTTCCCGCCGCAGCCCGCGTCGCAGCCTGGACGAGTCGCAGCGGGCAGGATCGGTGCCTGCCTCATGCCCGCCCGCCGCCGGAGCAGACGACCGAGTGCCGTTCCGATGCCGACCTTCCGAAAGGGAAGCGCCGGGCCCGCGCCTGCCGGAGGACCGGTCGGCGGTAGGCCCGGCGCCGTCACCCGTCAGCGGCCCTGCAGGCGTTTCGCGTTGTCGCCGAAGGTCCAGCCCTTCGACCCGTCCCAGTTCGCCGACCAGGTCATCAGGCCCTTCAGGCCGGGCACGGAGTTCCAGGCCTGCGTGACCAACGACGTCGACATGTAGCCGCCGCCCGCGCCGTTCTGCGCCGGCAGCCCCGGGACCTGCTTGTCGTACGGCACCCGGATGGTGGTGCCCTGAATGGTGAGCCCGTTGTTCAGGCACTGCGTCTGCACCGTGAAGCCCTGCACGGTGCCCGCAGGGTACGAGTCGCCGGCGCAGCCGTACATGCTGCCGTTGTAGTACTGCATGTTCAGCCACCAGAGCCGGCCGTTGTCCACGTACTTCTTGATGATCGGCAGGTACGAGCCCCAGATCGAGCCGTAGACCACGCTGCCGCCGGTGACGTAGGCCGTCTCCGGTGCCATGGTCAGGCCGAAGTTCGACGGCATCCGGGCCAGCACGCCGTCGATGATCCGGATCAGGTTGGCCTGCGACGTGGACAGGGTGTTGATGTTGCCGCTGCCGGTCAGGCCGGTCTCGATGTCGATGTCGATGCCGTCGAAGTGGTAGGCCGTCAGGATCGGCACGATCGTCGCGATGAACCGGTCGGCGACCGCGGCGGAACTCAGGTCGATGCCCGCTGCGGCTCCGCCGATCGACATCAGGATGGTGGCGCCGGCCGCTTTGGCCTGGCACATCTCGGCCGGGGTGGCGACCTTCACGCCGGCGTCCATGCCGTTCTCCCAGAGGACCGTGCCGTCTGAGCGGATCACCGGGAACGCCGCGTTGATCACGTTGTAGCCGTGCTGGTTGAGCCGGCTGTCGGTGATCGGGATCCAGCCGAGGCCGGGGTGTACGCCGTTGGAGGCACCGTCCCAGTTCTCCCAGTAGCCCTGCAACACCTTGCCGGTGGGCCGCGACTTCACCGCGCAGGTCCCACCGGTTGGCGGTGGCGCCGTGGGAGGAGGTGTGGTCGGTGGT
>NZ_QGSY01000072.1 GCF_003857035.1 Micromonospora arida | reverse complement strand
CCCCCGCCCGTCGCTCCACCGCCGCCCACCGACCCGACCGACCCGAACGACCCGACCGACCCGTCGGACCCGGACCCGACCGACCCGACCGATCCGCCGGACCCGGACCCGACCGACCCCGACCCGACCGATCCGCCGGACCCGGACCCGACCGACCCGGACCCGACCGGCTCGGCCGATCCCGATCCCGATCCGACCCTGACGGTGGACCCGACGCCCACGCCGGACCCGACGCTGGGGCCGACACCCACTCCGACCGACGACGCGACCGCGACCGCCGTGCCGACCAGCACCCGGTCCGTCCCGGCCCCCACACCCACGCCGTCCCCTTCACCGACCCGTCGGCCCGGCCCGGCGATCCCGTCGCCGTCGGCCGTCGCCTCGACGCCCGGCGTCAGGCCCGCGCCGCTGGCCGGACCGACGTATCCTGCGGGTTGGCCGGCGGTACGGTGACGATCAGGCGCGGCCCGTCCGGCGGCGTTCGGCGGTAGGCGCGTACCGGAGGGGGTGGCGTGGGCGGCGGTGCGGAACCCCGCCCGGTGACCACCCGGCCCGGCCCAGGGTTGCGGATCGCCCGGCTGGTCACCGAGGTGACCGCCCCGGCGGTGCTCGTCTCGTTGCTGATCATCACGGTGAGCTGGCACAGCGCCAGCCGTCCCGGTCAGGGCCTCGTCTGGGGTCTGCTCGCCACTCTCTTCGTCACCGGCATTCCGTTCGCCTACATCGTCGGCGGGGTACGCCGTGGCCGGCTCACCGACCACCACGTCGGCCGCCGGGAGCAGCGCCGGGCGCCGCTGCTGGTCGGCCTCGGTTCGGTGGCGGCGGGGCTCGCCCTGCTCGCCGTGCTCGGCGCGCCCCGTCCGGTGCTGGCACTGGCGGTGTCCGGCCTCGTCGGCCTCGTCGTGGCCGTGTCGGTCAGCCACTGGTGGAAGATGTCGATCCACTCGGCGGTGGCGGCCGGCACGCTGGTCATCCTGATGCTGACCTTCGGAACGCGGCTGGTCGTCGCCGTACCGCTGCTGGCGGTGGTCGGCTGGTCCCGGGTACGGCTGCGGGACCACACGGTGGCGCAGGTACTGACCGGAGGTGCGCTCGGCGCCCTGATCGCCGCGGTGATCTTCGGCCCGCTGCGCTAGCCCGGCCCAGGGCGGGCGGTGTGCCGCTCGGCCCCTGGCGGGCTAGCGCAGCGGGCCCAGGGCGGGCGGCGCGTGGCCGCCCACCCCTCGGACGCCGTCAGGCGCCGTCGTCGGCGAGGCGGTGGCGGTTCGCCTCGATCCACGCGTCCAACGCGGCGGGGTCGTCCGGGTCCACCCCGTCGGCCATCAACTGCGCCACCGCGGCGGTGGCCGCACTGCGCCGCTCACCGGTCGAGTAGAGGCGGGCGAACTCCGGCACCATCTCCTCGATCGCCTCGTCCGTGCGCGTCGCCGCCGCCTCGGGCAGCCCGCGCTGGCGCGACGCGTACCGCGCCCAGGCCCGCAGCACCCGGGGGAGCATCGCCGCGTCGTCCATGTCCAGCACGGCCCGGCGGTGCACCCAGTCGAGCAGGAAGAGCCCGGACACCGCGGGACTCCAGCGCATCGGATCGGCGTCCGGGAAGCTCGCCGAGTGGTCCAGCAGCAGGCTCAGGCAGAAGTGCAGGGAGGCCAACTCCGGGCCGTCGACGGCGTCCAGCCCGAAGCGGGCGGCCTCCGGCGCGGCGAGGAACCGTCGGACCAGGTCGGTGCGCTCGGCCGCGGAGAGCGGCTCGACCTCCGCCGGACCGGTCGGGTCGGCCGCGGTGGGCAGCATCGCCAGCCGGGCCCCGACCAGTGCTCGGTCGGTGGCGAGTGACCCTTCGCCGGGCAACTCGCCCAGGTCGTCGGTGACCGCCAGATGGCGGGCCACCTCGCCCCGGAACCGGGCTGGATCCTCGGTACGGAACCAGGTCAGCTCGTCGTCGGCGCACATCTGCCGGACCTGGTCCAGGATCCGTTCGGCCGGCCCGCCCACGAAGATGTCCTTGGTTATCCCGATGTTGTGGTCCACCAGGGCCACCAGCGCGTGCTCCGAGCCGCCGGACTCGTCGTCGTAGGCGAAGGTGGCGAGGTAGGAGGTCTGGTCGCCGTACACGTCGCCATACGCCCAGGTGCCGGTGAGGTGCACCCGGCCGAGCTGGGCCGTCCAGGTGGGTGCCTGGCTGCCCGGGCGCACCCGATCGGTGCCCTCGGCGGTCGGGACGAGCGTGGCGAAGACCTGCCGGATGGTGGTCGCCGCCGCGATCCTGCGGCGGGCGGTGGCGGCGAGGAAGCCAGTGACGAACTCCCGTACGGCGGCGTCGCGGTCGGTCTCCGCGATCGCGTAGACACTGCCCAGCAGGGCGCTGCCGAGCATCTCGGCGTCGAGAGCGGACTCCAGCTTGGTCACGTCGCGTGCGGCGTGCAGCACCGCGTCGTAGGGGGTCTGAGGCGTGGCCATGCTCCGACCCTACGCCGACTGAGGCGTACGCAGAGCGGTAGCGAGCCGTGCGGAGCGTCAGCGGCGTGCGGCGTCCCGCAGCGCGTCGCGTGCCTGCGCGTACGAGCTGAGCACGATCCGTACCGGGGTCAGCACGTACTCGTCGCCCACCTGGGCGACCCGTGCCGTCAGCCGCTGGTCGGCGCGGGCCCGGGCGCGCCGGGCGGCCCAGCGCACCACCGGCCGGGTCAGCGCCGCCACCAGCAGCCCGGCCAGCAGGCCGCCGAGCAGCAGTACGGTCGGCAGCGGCACCTGGCCGACCATCGGGTTGTCCAGCGCGGGCAGGCCGAGCGCCCGCAGCGCGTAGCCGAGCACCAGCCAGCCCAGCCCGACCACGGCGGCGAGGGTGACCAACCACTGCACACCGCCGACGAACCGCCACCACAGCGGGCGACGGTCGAGGCCGAGGTCGGTGCCGGCGATCGTGCGATCCAGGGCGTCCGGCAGGTCGCCGAGGCGGGACCGGGCGGCGGAGGTCACCGCGCCGGGCCAGGCGGCGGGCAGATCGGCGGCGGCCCGGTCGGCCACCGCGCGGATGGCGAGACCGAGCGCCGAGCGCTGGGCGGCCGTCGGGTCCGGTACCGAGGTGGCCGCCACCAGGCTCTCCGCCGGGTCGGCCTGGTCTCCGGTGGGGCCGGGCAGGTGCAGCCGACGCAGCGGGTCGGGCCGCAACCGCCGCCAGCCCCGCACCACGGGCCAGCCGGTGGCCGCGCCGGCCCGGTGCCGGTACGCGCGCTCCACGGCCTCGGTCACCGCCGGCACCCCGGCCGCCCCGGCCAGCGCCCGGTTCAGCCCGTTGACGGCGGTGTCGTCCGGCCCGCCCGGCGGCCGGGCCGAACCGACCAGCTCGTCCAAGCCGGCGACGATCGTGTCGACGTCACCCGCGAGCCGCCGCAACGCGGCCTGCCGCTCGGCGACCGTGCGCTCCAGCGCGTTGCGCAGCCCGACCATCCCGGCCGGATCGATGGCGGTGGTGGCCAGCAGGGGCACCCCGGTCAACCCGTCGGTGTCGAGCAGCCGACGCAGGTCGTCCAGGACCCGGGGCACCTCGGCCGGGGGCAGCCGGTCGGCCTGGTTGAGCACGACCAGGGTGACCTCGCGGTGCCTGTGGAACTCGCGCAGGTAGCTGTCGTGGATGACCCGGTCGGCGTACTTCTGCGGGTCGACCACCCAGACCACCTGGTCGACCAGGCCCAGGAGTCGGTCCACCTCGAGCCGGTGCGATCGCTGCACCGAGTCGAAGTCGGGCAGGTCGAGCAGGATCAGCCCGTGCAGGGCCGTCTCGTCGTCCGCGTCCAGGGCGCTCTCCCGGACGAAGCGGTGTCGGGGCAGTACGCCGATCCAGTCGAGCAGATGGTTGGCGCCCTCCAGCGGCCCCCACACGCAGGCGTGGGTGACGCCGGTGGTCGGCCGGCGGACCCCGACCGGCGAGAGCTCCAGTTGGGCCAACGCGTTGAAGAGGCTGGACTTGCCGCTGCCCGTGGCACCGGCCAGGGCGACCACGGTGTGGTCCCGGGACAGCGCGAGTCGGGTGCCGGCCCGTTCGACCAGGGTGTGCGCGGGCACCAGGTCGGAGTCCGGCAGCAGACCGTCCACGGCGGTCAGGAACCGGCGTACCGCGTCCAGGCGGGCGATCAGCGCGTCGGCGTCGACCCGCTGGTCCCCGCGGAACACCTCGCGTACCCGGCCGGCGATGTTGCTCACCGGGAACCCTCCTCGTCGGCGGCGGACAGGCCGCTGCGGTGCCGGGCCAGCTCGACCCGGCCGGCGGCCCGGCGCAGCCCGTCGCCGGCGTCCTCGGCGGGGCGGGCCTCGGCGGTGCGGCTCAAGAAGCGGTCGGCCTCCGCGTCGAGCAGCGTCCGCACCCGGTCCAGCAGGTCGGTGCGGGCCTTGGCGGCGAGGGTACGCACCGCCTGGTCGCCGAAGATCGCCTGGAGGACGGCCTGTGCGGCGACCGTGGTGCCGGCCCCGGTGGCCAGCTCCAACCCGGTCGGGATGAACGCGGTGGAGGCGAAGACGGCGATCATCACGGCCAGCCCGGTGGCGTTCACCGCGTACGCGGCGGTGCGGGCCACGAACCGCTTGTCACCGCCCTCGACCCGGACCAGTTCCAGCACTCCGCGCTGCCAGTCCCGGACCATGCGCTCGGCGCGTTCGGGTAGGTCGTCGCTCGGGTGGGCGAGCGCCGGATCGAGCAGCCCGGCGCCGGCCGGGTGTGCCTTCCACCCGGTGTACGCGGACTCGGCGGCCTCCGAGGCCACCCCGCGCAGCAGCGTCACCAGTTGGGACTCGATGGCGTTGCGCAGCTCGACTGCGGGCGCCGGCCGACCGGTGACGGCGGCCACGACCCGGTCCCGGAGGCGGCCGATCCGTGCCTCCAGCGTGCGGAACAGCTCGCCGGTGCCGACGAACTCCTGCCAGCGGGCGAGCACCTCACCCCGGAGCAGCCGGCCGTCCTGGAGCCCCTGCTCGACGGTTCGCTCGGCACCCCGGTACGCGGCCCGGACCCGTTCGTCCAGACCGTCGGCGGCGTCGAGCTGCTCGTCGGCGGCGTCGGCCAGATCCTCCACGGCGGGGTGGAGTGCGGCCAGCGCCCCGTCGAGAGTCTGGCGGACCACCGCCGCCCGCGCGTCCACGTCGGCGGCCAACCGGGCGAACCAGTCGGCCAGTGGGGCGGTGACCCCCTCGGGCAGCAGCCCCTGACCGTCGACCCAGGTCTCGGGCAACACGAACAGCGGCGCCCGGCCGAGGTCCTGCTCGGCGAGCATCTCGGTCAGGTGCGCGGCGATCTCGTCGGTGGCCTCGGCGGGCACCCGGTCCAGCACCATGGCGATCACCGCGCCGCGCGTCCGGGCACTGCGCAGCAGCTCCCAGGGCACCGCGTCGGCGTACCGGGCGGCGGTGGTGACGAAGAGCCACAGATCGGCGGCGGCCAGCAGCTGGGTGGCGAGCGCCCGGTTGGCGTCGACGACCGAGTCGATGTCGGGCGCGTCGAGGAAGGCCAGCCCGGCGGGCAGGGCCGGGGCGGTGACGAGGTGCAGGGCGCGCGGATCGTCGCTCGGCTCGGTGGTGCGGGTCAGCCCGGGCAGGAGGTCACCCTGCCGGAACCAGGCCGCGTCGGACGGGTTGCAGACCAGTACCGGGGAGCGGGTGGTCGGCCGGAGCACGCCAGCGGCGCTGACCCGGGCCTTGACCAGGCTGTTTACCAGGGTCGACTTGCCCGCGCCGGTGGAGCCGCCGACCACCACGAGCAGTGGGGCGTCCAGCCGGGCGAGGCGGGGCAGCAGGTAGTCGTCGAGTTGGTCGGTGAGTGCGGCGGCGGTGTGCCGGGCAGAGTTGGCAGAGGGCAGCGCGAGGGGATACCGGGTCGCGCCGATCGCCTCCCGGAGGCCCGTCAGTGCGCCGGGGAGGCTGTCGTCCCCGGTGGTGGCGGGCGGCTCCTCCGCGGCGTCCGGCGGGTCGGTACGGGCTGCGACGGCGGGCGCACCGGAACGGGTGGCGGGATCGCCGTGCGTCGTCACCGCTAAAGCGTGCCCGACCGATGCAAGGGAAGACAACCGGACGGTAATAACGGCTGGGTTGCGTCGGGTTGACTCAAGTCAACTTGACGATTGGCCAACGCGTGGCACTATTGAGTCAAGTTCACTCAACTTGTGGTGGGGCCCGCTGCGGGCGGTGCTCGCCAGCAGCCCACGGGCGACGCCCGTCACCTGCACAACCTTACGAAGCGAGGAAGCGAAGATGGCACGTGCGGTCGGTATCGACCTCGGCACGACGAACTCCTGCGTCAGCGTTCTCGAGGGCGGTGAGCCCACCGTCATCGCCAACGCTGAGGGGTCGCGGACGACTCCTTCGATCGTCGCGTTCGCCCGTAACGGCGAGGTGCTCGTCGGTGAGGTCGCCAAGCGCCAAGCGGTGACCAACCCGGACCGGACGATCCGGTCGGTCAAGCGGGAGGTCGGCACGAACTGGTCCGTCGACATCGACGGCAAGAAGTACACCCCGCAGGAGATCTCGGCCCGGACGCTGATGAAGCTCAAGCGGGACGCCGAGGCGTACCTGGGCGAGCAGATCACCGACGCGGTGATCACCGTTCCGGCCTACTTCAACGACAGCCAGCGCCAGGCCACCAAGGAGGCCGGTGAGATCGCCGGCTTCAACGTGCTGCGGATCGTCAACGAGCCGACGGCTGCCGCCCTGGCGTACGGGCTGGACAAGGGCTCCAAGGAGCAGACCGTCCTGGTCTTCGACCTCGGTGGCGGCACCTTCGACGTGTCGCTGCTGGAGCTGGCCGAGGGCGTCGTCGAGGTCAAGTCGACGAGCGGTGACAACCAGCTCGGTGGCGACGACTGGGACCAGCGGATCATCGACCACCTGGTCAAGACGTTCCGTGGTGAGCACGGCATCGACCTCTCTCAGGACAAGATGGCCCTCCAGCGGCTCCGCGAGGCCGCCGAGAAGGCGAAGATCGAGCTGTCCGCCGCCACCACCACCAACATCAACCTGCCGTACATCACCGCCGGCGCGGCCGGCCCGCTGCACCTCGACGTGACGCTCAGCCGCGCCGAGTTCCAGCGGATGACGCAGGACCTGCTGGACCGTTGCAAGGGCCCGTTCGAGCAGGCCGTGAAGGACGCCGGGATCAAGATCTCCGACGTCGAGCACGTCATCCTCGTCGGCGGTTCGACCCGGATGCCCGCCGTGACCGACCTGGTCAAGCAGCTCACCGGTCGCGACCCCAACAAGGGCGTCAACCCGGACGAGGTGGTCGCCGTCGGCGCCGCTCTCCAGGCCGGTGTGCTCAAGGGTGAGGTCAAGGACGTCCTGCTGCTCGACGTGACCCCGCTGAGCCTGGGCATCGAGACCAAGGGCGGCATCTTCACCAAGCTGATCGAGCGCAACACCACCATCCCGACCAAGCGTTCCGAGGTCTTCACCACGGCGGACGACAACCAGCCGTCGGTGCTGATCCAGGTGTTCCAGGGTGAGCGGGAGATCGCGGCGTACAACAAGAAGCTCGGCACCTTCGAGCTGACCGGCCTCCCGCCGGCGCCGCGCGGCGTGCCGCAGATCGAGGTCGCCTTCGACATCGACGCCAACGGCATCGTCAACGTGCACGCCAAGGACCTGGGCACCGGCAAGGAACAGAAGATGACGATCACCGGCGGCTCCTCGCTGCCGAAGGACGACATCGAGCGGATGCGCCGGGACGCCGAGGAGCACGCGGAGGAGGACAAGCGCCGCCGCGACGACGCCGAGACCCGCAACGTGGCCGAGGCGCTCCAGTGGCAGACCGAGAAGTTCCTCGCCGAGAGCGGCGACAAGCTGCCCAGCGAGAACCGCGAGCAGCTCAACGAGGCGCTCGGCGAGCTGCGTGGCGCCCTCGGCGGTCAGGACATCGAGAAGATCAAGTCGGCGCACGAGAAGCTGGCGCAGGTCTCCCAGCAGGCCGGTTCGCTGCTCTACTCGTCTCAGGCCGAGCAGGGTCAGCAGCCGGGTGCCGAGCCGGGCCCGGGTGCGACTGGCGCGACCGGTGCGACCGGCGCCCAGACCGGCGCACAGGCCGGCGGCCCCGACGACGTGGTCGACGCGGAAATCGTGGACGAGGACGGCAAGAAGTGACTGTCGGCCTCCGACACGTTTCCACCGCGAAGGGGATGAGGTAGCCGCATGACGCAGAAGCCACGAGCCGCCGACCCGGGCGACACCGGGTCGACGCCGGGTGGCTCCGCGACCACGGAGCCGACCGGCGACGGGGAGCGGGTCGTCATCCGCAACAACCGCAAGCTCGTCGACACCGCCGAGCCGGAGGGGACCGCCGCCGACGCGGAGACCGGTGTGCCGGCCGAGGGTCTGGTCGAGGACGCCGAGGTCGTGGTCGACGAGATCGAGGTCGAGGTCAACTCCACCGACGGGCCGGAGCCGTCCGGTCCGCCGGTGGTGGACGCCCCGGCGCAGCCGGTGGACGGCGGCGGCGCGGGCATCTCGCTCGGCGCCGAGCTGGAAGCGCTCCGGGCCGAGCTCGACGAGCGGACCAGGGACCTGCAGCGGGTGTCGGCGGAGTACGCCAACTACCGCAAGCGGGTCGACCGCGACCGCAGCCTCGTACAGGAGCAGGCGACCGGCTCGGTGCTGGCCGCGCTGCTGCCGATCCTGGACGACCTGGACCGGGCCCGGGAACATGGCGACCTGGTCGGGCCGTTCGGCACGGTGGCGGAACAACTCACCACCGCGCTGGGCAAGTTCGGCCTGAACGCCTTCGGCGAGCAGGGCGACCCGTTCGATCCGACCCGGCACGAGGCGGTCGCGCACCAGACCTCGGCCGACGTCAGCGAGCCGACCTGTGTACAGGTCATGCGACGCGGCTACCAGCTCGGTGAGCGGCTGCTGCGCCCCGCGCTGGTCGCGGTCGCGGATCCGGAATAGTGCCAGACAGTGACCGGGCCGTCCCGCCCACCGCTCAGCGGTGGGCGGGACGGCCGGGCCACCAGGGTCGGAAGGAGGTGGACCGGTGAGTTCGAAGGACTGGATCGAGAAGGACTTCTACGCCGTGCTCGGCGTGGACAAGGCCGCCTCCGCGGATGACATCAAGAAGGCGTACCGCAAGGTGGCCCGGGAGTCGCACCCGGACCACAACCCGGGCGACCCGAAGGCCGAGGAGCGGTTCAAGGCCGCGTCCGAGGCGTACAACGTGCTCTCGGACAGTGGTCGCCGTCGCGAGTACGACGAGATGCGTTCGCTCTTCGGCTCGGGCGCGTTCCGGCGCAACGCCCGGGGCGGGGGTCAGCCGGGCGGCATGCCGTTCGACGTGTCCGACATGTTCGGCGGCGGCGGGGGCGGTGATCGTCGCTTCGGCGGCGCCGGCTTCCAGGACCTGTTCAGCTCGATCTTCAGTGGCGGTCAGGCCGGTGGGCAGGCCGCGCCACGCGGTCCGGCCCGTGGTCGGGACGTGGAGACCGAGGTGGCGCTGGACTTCGGCGACGCGGTGCGTGGGGTGACGCTGCCCCTGACGCTGCGCGCGCCGGGGGTCTGCGACACCTGCCACGGCAACGGGGCCAAGCCCGGCACCCAGCCGCGTACCTGCCCGGTCTGTCATGGTGCCGGCGTGACCACCCGCAACCAGGGGTCGTTCAGCTTCTCCGAGCCGTGCCGCAACTGCCAGGGCGTCGGCACCGTGGTCGAGGAGAAGTGCCCGGAGTGCCACGGCAGCGGCGGTGTCACCAAGACCCGCACCATGAACGTGCGCTTCCCGGCTGGTGTGGCCGACGGTCAACGCATCCGGCTGGCCGGGCGTGGCGAGCCGGGCGAGCGCGGTGGCCCGGCTGGCGACCTCTTCGTGCACGTCAAGGTTCGGCCGGACGAGCTGTTTGGGCGTACCGGGGACGACCTGACGCTGACCGTGCCGGTCACCTTCGCGGAGGCCGTGCTCGGCACTGACCTGCGGGTGCCCACGCTCGACGGTGCGATGACCCTGCGGGTGCCGCCGGGGACGCCGAGCGGGCGGGTGCTGCGGGCCCGGGGCAAGGGTGTGGTCCGACGCGACGGGCAGGCCGGTGACCTGCTGGTCACGCTGGACGTGGTGGTGCCGGCCCGGTTGTCGGACGAGGCGCGCACGGCGCTGGAGTCGTTCGCCGAGCAGACCCCGCCGGCAGCCCGGGAACATCTCGACGCACGGGTGCGTCGAGTCAGTTAGTCCGGTGGAATGGACGCGGAGGTGAGCGGGATGTCGGGCGAGTTCCTCGGTTCGGGCGACCCTGCCTACGAGGCCAAGGTGCTGATGATCTCGGTAGCGGCACGGATGGCGGGGATGCACCCGCAGACCCTGCGCCAGTACGACCGACTGGGGCTGGTGCAGCCCGGCCGGGCCGCTGGTGGCGGGCGTCGCTACAGCGTCCGCGACGTGGTGCTGCTGCGCGAGGTGCAGCGGCTCAGCCAGGACGACGGGATCAACCTGGCCGGCGTCAAGCGGATCATCGGGCTGGAGCGGCTGCTGGAGCAGGCGCAGCAGCGGGTGGCCCGGCTGGAGGCGGAGCTGGACGCCGCGTACCGCCGCGTGGCGGAGCTGGAGTCGTTGGCCCGCTTCCCGGGCCGGGATCTGGTGCCGACCAACCGCACCTCGACCGCCCTGGTGGTGTGGCGCCCCCGCCGAACGCCCGATCGCTGACCTGCCACTCACCCGGATCTGTCTTCTCGGCCCGGACCGCGCTGGATTCCCGGCGCGGTCCGGGCCGCTTCGGTTAGCCTGTCGATAAGGGTCCAATCCGCTTAATCCGGACCTACCGGCATGGCGAGGGGGAGCGATGGCGGAACCCGCGAAGAAGGTGGCCCAGCAGACCGAGGACCGGTTGGAGAACCTGGCCGAGACCGTCCGCGAGAAGTTCGACAAGGTGACCGAGGGGACCTACCGGGACCGGATCATCGGGGGCCGGTTCGCCGAGGACGGCGACCACGCCGGCGAACGGGGCCGAGCCGAGACGGAACGCAAGCAGGATTGACCGGTGACCGACGTGCGGGCCGGGACCCACGGGGGGTCCCGGCCCGTTCGCCTTATCGGCGGTCCCCGCCCGCGGCCGTAATCGGGGGTCCCAGCCCGCGGCCGTAATCGGGGGTCCCAGCCCGTTCGCCGTTATCGACCGCGGACTGGTGACGCCGCCTCCTGGGCGTCGGGCCGACGCGCAGGTCCTTTCGAGCTGAATCGTTTACGACATCACGTCGCACCTCTGCTTTGACCGACCTCGACCGATCCTGGCCGGGCCGACCTCGACCGATCCTGGTCGGGCTGGGCGGAGCGATCCTGGCCGGGCCGACCTCGACCGATCCTGGTCGGGCTGGGCGGAGCGATCCTGGCCGGGCCGACCTCGACCGATCCTGGTCGGGCTGGGCGTGAATCGTTTGCGACAGCAGCTCCAAAGGGCCGCGAACAGCACCGCCAACCCGCAGCCGCTGGCGAGGCAGCCGCTGGCGAGGGAGCCGCCTGAGCGGTCTCAGCCGAGGCGGCGGTTCTCGCGGACCAGGCCGCCCTCGCACCAGTCCCGGTAGATGAAGAGGTCCGGTCGGGCCAACAGCACCCGGCCGTTGTGCGCCCAGACCTTCATCAGTTCGTCGCCGTCACGCTCGGCCTGTTCGACGAGCTTGCGGAAGCGGCGCTTGGGGTGGGCGCGGAAGTTCGTCCGGATGCCGTCGGCCGCGTAGATGTAGAGGCAGTGCAGCGCGAAACGTCGGGCCGGGCAGCTTGGATCCATCGCCAACTCGAAGAGCGTCAACACCAGCCGGTCGCCGGAGACCAGCAGGTCCCAGTCCGGTGGCATCGAGGCCAACGGCACCGAATCGGGCTTGTACGCCCAAGCTCGCAACTCCGCCGGAGTCGGATCGACGGGGTTGGCGAAGCCGTGGAACGTCGACTCCTGCACGCTCACCGGCCAACCTTCCGCTCTCGCCCGCGTTTGGCAACGCTGCCTGCGGACCCTGGCTGCTGGGGCGAAACGGTAACCCGCCGTCGGGTGCTGCGGTAGTACCCGTGAGGAGCAATTCCGCAACCGTTGGCATGGGCGGGTCCACTGCATCGACGGCCCAGCCGATGATGCTCCTATGACAATCCATGTTCGACGGTTACAGGGGGGCGCCCAAGCCCAGTTCGTCGAGGGGCTGGAGTGGCTTTTCGCCCCTCCCGGCAGCCGTCCCGTGGATTGGGACCGCGACCGCGCCGTCGAGCGGACCGCGCAATTGCTCGCCCACGAAGACGTCGTCGCACTCTTCGAGGCGCGATCGGATGAGGATCAGTTGGTCGGCGTGGCCAGCGTCTACGTGGACATCCTCTCGGTGCGCTTCGGCCGTCGGGCTTCGATCGAGGATCTCGCTGTGCATCCCGAGTGGCGTTCCCGGGGTGTCGGCTCCAACCTCCTGGCGGCGGCCAGGGCGTGGGCGCACGAACAGGGCGCCGACTACGTCTTCCTGGAGTCCGGCCTCGCCCGGACCGAGGCGCACCGGTTCTACCGTCGCGAGGGTGCGACCCACGCCGCCGCGGCGTTCAGGTGGAGCTCAGAGCGCTGAGTCGACGACCGGGATCGGCTCCCGCCGTTGGGCCGCCGCGCGGTTGCGCAGCCACCGCTTGAACCACGGGAAGTCCGGCAGCCGGGCCAGGATCGGCCCGGTCACCACGGTGATCAGGACGTACGTCGCGGCCAGCGCTGCCAACCGCGGCTCGACGCTCCCGGCAGCCACCGCGAGACCGGCGATGACGATGGAGAACTCACCTCGGGGTACGAGTGCCAGGCCGGTCCGCCATCGACCGGGTTCCGCGATGCCGACCCGGCGGGCGGCGAGGTAACCGGTGAGCGTCTTCGTCGCCATGGTGACCACTGCCAACGCGAGCGCCGGCAGCAGCACCGGCGGGATGTCCTGTGGGTTGGTGACCAGGCCGAAGAAGACGAAGAACACCGCCGCGAAGAGGTCCCGCAGCGGCGAGAGCAGCTCGGTCGCGTGGTGCGCCACCGGGCCGGAGAGCGCGATGCCGACCAGGAACGCGCCGACCGCCGCCGACACCTGAAGCTTTGCCGCGAGCCCGGCGATCAGCAGGGTCAGACCGAGTACGCCGAGTAGCAGCGCCTCCGGGTCCTTCGCCGACAGGGCCGAGGAGATCAGGTGGCCGTACCGGATGGCGACCACCAGCACGAGCAGCACCGTGCACACCGCGACGGTGAGTGCGATGCCGCCACCGAGCAGGCCGGTGCCGGCCAGCACCGCGGTGACCAGTGGCAGGTAGAGCGCCATCGCCAGGTCCTCGATCACGAGGACCGAGAGGATCACCGGGGTTTCCCGGTTACCGAGTCGTCCCAGGTCGGCGAGGACCTTGGCGATCACGCCGGAGGAGGAGACCCAGGTGATGCCGCCGAGCACCAGGGCGGCGACCCAGTCCCAGCCGAGCAGCAGGGCGAAGGCCGCGCCGGGCAGCGCGTTGAACACGCCGTCGATCAGCCCGGCCGGGGCTGCCGAGCGGAGGTTGCCGACCAGTTCGTTGGCCGAGTACTCCAGACCGAGCATCACCAGCAGCAGGATGACGCCGATCTCGGCGCCGACCGCGAAGAACTCCTCGCTGGCCGCGAGCGGGAGTAGCCCGCCGTGCCCGAACGCGAGCCCAGCGAGCAGGTAGAGGGGAATGGGCGAGAGGCCGAAACGCCGGCTCAGCCGGCCGAGGAGCCCAAGCAGCAGTAGCAGCGCGCCGACTTCGACGAGCAGAGTGGTGGAATCGTGCATCCGCCTCAGCCGTCCGGGTCACTGTCGGCGAGGATGGCGGACACGCCGTCGAGACCTCTACGGGTCCCGACAACGACCACCACATCGCCGGCCGCGAAGCGGAAGGAGGGGAGTGGCGAAACAATCACTTCGCCTTCGCGCAGCACCGCCACGATGGAGGCGCTGGTGCGGGTACGCGCCTTGGTGTCGCCGAGCTTCCGATTCACGTACGGCGAGCCGGCCGTGATGGCGATCTGCTCGGTGAGCAGACCGGCGGCCTGCTCGCGAAGCCCGGAGAGTTGGCCGAGCATCAGCGACGCGCCGAGGATGTCGGCCAGAGCCTCGGCCTCGTCATCGGTCAGCGGAATGTCCGACTGGCAGGCGTCGGGGTCGTCGGGATCGTAGAGAACGAGATCACGGCGGCCGTTGCGGTGGGAAACGACGCCCAGGCGGCGTCCGGACTCCGTCACCAGATCGTGACGTACCCCGATCCCGGGTAAGGCGGTCTGCTCGACACGTACTCGCACCCTCCAAGGCTACCGCCTCATGAACAAAGCGCAGATCTTGGAGGGACAGCCCTCCTCGGGCCTGCCCGGACGTAGCTCAAAAGCCATGATCGAGTCGATTTCATCGAAGTCGGGGTATCCGGCGCGGCGGGACGCCCCGACTTCCTGAAAGCCGAGTGGATCAACCGCCCCGGGCGCCGAGGGTCGGGCGCGCCGGGGCCTGGGGCGGCCACGCCAGGCACCGGGGGCCGGACGCGCCGGTGCCCGCGTCGGCAGTGCGGCGCGGGCACCCGGAGACGCGTAGTCAGCGGAGGCTGGCGAAGAATTCGCGGATGTCAGCGACCAGCACCTCGGTGGCCTGGTGGGCTGCGTAGTGGCCGCCGACGTCGCCTCGGCCGTCGACGTCGGTCTCATACGCCGTCCACCGGACGATGTTCGCGTGGTCCCGCTCGGCGAAGCGGCGGATGGACTGGAAGTCGCCGGGGAACATGGCCAGCGCGGTCGGAGTGGTGGTCGGCTCGGTCGGCGGCTCGCCGGCGTGTGCGTCCTCCCAGTAGAGCCGCATGGCCGAGGCGACGGTGCCGGTGAACCAGTAGAGCGCCACATTGGCGAGCACGAAGTCGGCGTTCAGGCTCTCGTCGAAGAGTTGGGCGTTCCAGGCAAGCAGCCCCACCGGTGAGTCGGCCAGCGCGAACGCCAGGGTCTGCGGCTGCTGACTGTGCACCTGGTTGAAGGAGAACTTGTTCTCGTAGAACCACTGAAGGTGCCCGAGCGCGGCCTGGTCGGCCTCGGAGAGCCCGGCGAACTCGGCCGGATCGCCGGAGGGGAACGAGAAGAGTTGGGTGACGTGTACGCCGAGCACCCGCTCCGGATCGACCCGGCCCAGCTCCGGCGCGATCATCGAGCCGGCGTCGTTGCCGACCGCGCCGTAGCTGTCGTACCCCAGTCGGTCCATCAGCTCGGCCCAGGCGCGGGCGATGCGGAACCGGTTCCAGCCGGCGCCGCGGGTCGGACCGGAGAAGCCGAAGCCGGGCAGTGACGGGACGACCACGTGGAAGGCCGGCGCGTCCGGGTCGGCCGGCTCGGTGAGCGGGGCGATCACGTCGAGGTACTCCAGCACCGAGCCGGGCCAGCCGTGGGTGAGCACCAGCGCCGTGGCGTCCGGCCGGGACGACCGGACGTGCAGGAAGTGGATCTGCTCGCCGTCGATCTCGGTGACGAACTGCGGGTGAGCGTTCAGGCGGGCCTCGACGGCACGCCAGTCGAACCCGCCTCGCCACCGGTCGACGAGGTCGTGCACCCGGTCGTTGCTCATCCCGTACGAGTCGCCGGCGCCGGGCAGGTCGGCGGGCCAGAGGGTGCGGTCCAGCCGGGCGGTCAGGTCGTCGAGGGCGGTCTGCGGGATCTGGACGCGGAAGGGGCGGATCGCGGTGTCGCTCATGCTGAACTCCTTCGGAACGGAATGTTTCGTTCTGCAATCACCATAGCAGAGCGGAACGGTCCGTTCCACTGTTAGGCTTGGGGCATGTCAACGACTTCCGGCAAGACGCTGGGCGGTCGCCGCGCCCAGGCCGCCCGCAACGACGAGGTCATCCTCGAAGCCGCCCGCGCCGTCTTCCTCGACGACCCGAAGGCCCCGATCGCCGCCGTCGCGGAGCGCGCGGGCGTCGGCATCAGCGCCCTCTATCGGCGCTACGCGGGCAAGGAGGACCTGCTGCGCCAGCTCTGCCACGACGGGCTGCGCCGGTACGTCGCGGAGGCTGAGACCGCCCTCGACGAGCCGGACGACTGGGCCGCGTTCACCGGCTTCCTGGCCCGGGTGGTCGACGCCGACGTGCACTCACTCACCGTCCACCTGGCGGGCACCTTCACCCCGACCGAGGAGATGGGCCGGGACGCGATGCGCGCCGGCGAGTTGGCCACCGCCCTGGTCGACCGGGCCCACGCCAGCGGGCGGCTGCGCCCCGACGCTGTCGTACACGATCTGGGGTTGTTGTTGGAGGCGTGCGCCGCGGTCCGCGTACCCGATCCGGAGCGGACCCGCCAACTGCGCCGCAGGCAGCTCGCGGTCCTGCTGGCCGGCCTGTCGTCGGTGCCGGACGCGGACCCGCTGCCCGGCCCGCCCCCGGCGGCCGGCGAGTTCGACTGGCGGTGGCGGCTCCGGGAGTGATGGGCGTCACGCGCTAAGGTTGAGCGGAATACGCTCAACTCTGGTTGTGTCCAACCCAATGGACAACGCCGATCCGGGGGAGCCCATGAACACCGAAAGACTCACCACCAAGAGCCGCGAAACCATCACGGGCGCTGTCGCGCTGGCCAACCAGCGTGGTCACGCCACCGTGGAGCCCTGGCACCTGCTCCTGTCACTCCTGGACACCGACGGCTCGACCGCCACCGGCCTGCTGCGCGCCGTCGGGGCCGACCCGACCGAGCTGCGCCAGGCCACCCAGCGCGCGGTCGACAACCTGCCGGCCGCGCGCGGCTCCAGCATCGCCGAGCCGACGTTGGCTCGGGAGTTCGTCAACGCCATCGGAGCCGCCGAGCAGATCGCCCGGCCGTTGGGCGACGAGTACACCTCCACCGAGCACCTGCTCGCCGGTCTGGCCCGGGTGGGCGGAGCGGTGTCCGGCGCGTTGAAGGCCGCCGGTGCCACCGAGGAGGCCCTGATCGCCGCCTTCCCGACCGTTCGCGGTGGGGACCGTCGGGTCACCACCGCCGACCCCGAGCAGACCTACCAGGCCCTCACCAAGTACGGCGTCGACCTCACCGCCAGCGCCCGGGACGGCAAGATCGACCCGGTCATCGGCCGGGACTCCGAGATCCGTCGGGTCATCCAGGTGCTCTCCCGGCGTACCAAGAACAACCCGGTGCTGATCGGTGAACCCGGCGTCGGCAAGACCGCGATCGTCGAGGGCCTGGCTCAGCGGATCGTCACCGGTGACGTGCCCGAGTCCCTGCGCGACAAGAAGCTGATCTCGCTGGACCTCGGCGCGATGGTCGCCGGCGCGCAGTACCGGGGCCAGTTCGAGGAGCGGCTGAAGTCCGTCCTGGAGGAGATCAAGAACTCCAACGGGCAGGTCATCACGTTCCTCGACGAGCTGCACACCGTCGTCGGCGCCGGCAAGGGCGAGGGCTCGATGGACGCCGGCAACATGCTCAAGCCGATGCTGGCCCGTGGTGAGCTGCGGATGGTGGGCGCCACCACGCTGGACGAGTACCGCGAGCACATCGAGAAGGACCCGGCGCTGGAGCGCCGTTTCCAGCCGGTGCTGGTCGGTGAGCCGACCATCGAGGACACCATCGGCATCCTGCGCGGGCTCAAGGAGCGCTACGAGGTGCACCACGGCGTACGGATCACCGACGCCGCTCTGGTGGCCGCCGCGACACTGTCCGACCGTTACATCACCGACCGGTTCCTGCCGGACAAGGCGATCGACCTGGTCGACGAGTCCGCGTCCCGGCTCCGGATGGAGATCGACTCGCGTCCGGTCGAGGTGGACGAGATCGAGCGGGCGGTCCGCCGCTTGGAGATCGAGGAAATGGCCCTGGCCAAGGAGCCGGACGCCGCCTCGGCCGAGCGGTTGGAGCGGCTCCGCAAGGAGTTGGCCGACAAGCGTGAGCAGCTCACAGTGCTCTCCGAGCGTTGGCAGACGGAGAAGAGCCACATCACCAAGCTCTCCACCGCCAAGGAGGAGCTGGAACGCCTCGGCGGTGAGGCCGAGAGGGCCGAGCGGGACGGCGAGCTGGAACGCGCCGCCGAGCTGCGCTACGGCCGGATCCCCGCACTGAAGGTCGAGCTGAAGCAGGCCGAGGAGGAGCTGGCTCAGCTCCAGGCCGACGGCGCGATGCTCAAGGAGGAGGTCGGCGCGGACGACATCGCCGCGGTGGTCGCCTCCTGGACCGGCATCCCCGCCGGCCGCCTGCTGGAGGGTGAGACGGCCAAGCTGCTGCGGATGGAGGAGTCGCTGGGCGGCCGGGTGGTCGGCCAGACCGAGGCGGTCGGCGCGGTCTCCGACGCGGTACGCCGTGCCCGGGCCGGTATCGCCGACCCGGATCGCCCGACCGGCAGCTTCCTCTTCCTCGGTCCCACCGGCGTCGGCAAGACTGAGCTGGCCAAGGCCCTCGCCGAGTTCCTCTTCGACGACGAGCGGGCCATGGTCCGCATCGACATGAGCGAGTACGGCGAGAAGCACTCGGTAGCCCGCCTGGTCGGTGCCCCGCCCGGTTACGTCGGTTACAACGAGGGTGGTCAGCTCACCGAGGCGGTACGCCGACGGCCGTACTCGGTGGTGCTGCTCGACGAGGTGGAGAAGGCCCACCCGGACGTCTTCGACGTGCTGCTCCAGGTGCTCGACGACGGCCGGCTCACCGACGGCCAGGGTCGCACTGTGGACTTCCGCAACGCGATCCTGATCCTCACGTCCAACCTGGGGTCGTCGGTGATCAGCGACCTGACGCTGGCCGACGAGCAGCGCCGGGAGGGCGTGCTGGCCGTGGTCCGGTCGCACTTCAAGCCGGAGTTCCTCAACCGGCTGGACGACATCGTGGTCTTCGCCTCGCTGCGCGGGGACGACCTGCGCTCCATCGTCGACATCCAGTTGAACCGGATGCGAAACCGTCTTGCGGACCGCCGGTTGGCACTGGACGTCACCGAGTCCGCCCGTCAGTGGCTGGCCGAGCACGGCTACGACCCGATCTACGGTGCGCGCCCGCTCCGTCGTCTGGTCCAGACCGCAATCGGAGACCAACTGGCGAAGGCCCTCCTGTCCGGTCAGATCCGCGACGGCGAGACGGTGAAGGTGGATCGCGCCACCGAAACCAGCACCCTCTCCGTAACCGCCGCCTGATCCGTCGCACCCGGGCCGATCCCGCCTCGCAGGCGGGGTCGGCCCGACCCGTTCTCCGCCCCCACCGGCGTTCCATCGGGACGCTGCGTAGCTGCCGCATCACCAGACAATGATGTGTTTCTCCAGGTGCGCGGGGTTGTTACCGTTCCCGCCGACGCACTTGGGGAGGTGGTCGGCATGAATGGTCCCGTGGCGTACCTGGTGACGACGCTGGGGTGTCTGATCGGAGTCGCCGGGGTCGTGGTCGCGGTGGTGGCCCTGCGCAAGGGCCGCAAGGCCGCCCGGCCGGCGGCACCCGCAGACCCGTTCCGGGACACCGACAGCGACGCGCTCCGCGGCGACCCGCGCCGGCTCAAGCCCGGCGACATCGTCGAGATCCGCCGGGTGTCGTACGCGGTCCGGGGCTCGGTGCATCTGAATGAGGGCGGCTGGAGCTGGGCCGAGCACCTGCTGGACACCGTCGAGGGCGACAAGCGCTGGCTCTCCGTGGAGGAGGACCCGGACCTGGAGCTGGTGCTCTGGACCGCCGAGCCGGCCGCCACGATCACCCCGGGTGCGTCCACCCTCGACTTTGCCGGCCGTCGCTACGCCTCGGAGGAGTCCGGTCAGGCCCGCTTCACGGCCACCGGGAGCACCGGCCTCGACCCCAGTGGCACCCTTCGATACCACGACTACCGGGCCCAGGGCGGCGAACGGCTTTCCTTCGAGGCGTACGGCCAGGCCGGCTGGGAGGTCGCCCGGGGCGAGCAGTTGCACCGCGCCGACGTGATGGTGTACCCGCAGGCCGGGCCGGAGGCCAGCTGACGTGTTGGTGAGCCTCCACACCCCGTACGTCGACACCTGCGCCGCCGACCTGAGCCTGGCACTCGGCGGCCCGGAGCGGCCCGCGTTGCACGTCCGCGACCTCACGCTGCCCGGGGACGTCCGGCTGCGGCTGCGCCTGCTCGGCGCGTCCCACCAGGTCGTACTGGCCGAACCCGGCGGTGCGGCCGCACTCACCGAGACGGTCGCCTGCCTGCCTGGTCGGCCGCCGCACCTGCCCGGCGCCCTGCACGACGAGGCGGGCGGCTACCGCTTCACCGCCAGCGTGCTGCGCCCCGCCGACGGGGAGTTGCACACCCGGATCGCCGGGCTCCGCGCCGACCTGGCCGACGACCCGTACGCCCTGGTCGGAGTCTTTCCCGGTGACCCGGACGCGGTCACCGCACTGGCCGTGCGCACCGACCTGCCGCACGGGTCGGTCGGCTGGCGTACCTGGCACGCGTACCCCCAGACCAATGAGCTGGTCCTGACCGAGACGGTGGTGGCACTGCGATGACATACCGACGCTGGTTCGTGGTGGGCGCGGCGGTGGCCGTGGTCGGCGTGCTGGTCGCGGCCTTCGCGCTCGTCAACGGCACCTTCTCCCCGCGCGCCTACGTGCAGGACAGGTACTCGCGAGCGGCCAGCCGGGACATCGGCCGGGAAGCGACCGCGTACACCTCGTCCAAGTCACCGACCACTGTCGCCGAGGAACTGACCGACGCGTGGAAGCCGTCCGACCGGTACACCGACAGCAGCGGCGTCTACCTGCGCTACGACGACGACTCGGTGGTGATCCTGCCGATCGCCGCCGGCTCGGTGATCCTGCTCGAGGACATGGACACCGCTCACCCCCGCTACCACTCGACCGTCGGGTCGTACTGGGGTTGGGGACGCGGCAACAGCGTTCGGGGCGGCGGCCCCGGCACCGGCAAGTAGTCCGACGCCCGACCCCTTCACCTGGAGCCCCTCCGTGCAGAACCTCGTCACCGATCTGCTGGCCACCCTCGCCTTCGGCGCGGTCGGCGTCGTCCTCATGGGCGTCGGCTACGCGCTGGTCGACCTGACCACCCCCGGCAAGCTCCACGAACTGATCTGGAACGAGCGCAACCGCAACGCGGCGCTGCTGCTCGCGTCCAACCTGCTCGGCGTCGGCACCATCGTGGTCGCGGCGATCGTCGCCAGCGACGACGACTTCGCCCTGGGGCTGGTCGGCGCGGCGGCGTACGGGATCGTCGGCCTGGTCATCATGGCCGCCGCGTTCCTGCTGCTCGACGCGGTGACCCCGGGCCGGCTCGGCGAGCTGCTGGTCGACCCGGAGCCGCACCCCGCCGTGTGGGTGTCGGCAGTGGTGCACCTGGCCACCGGCGCGATCATCGCCGCCGCGATCCTCTGATGACCGGGGGTCCGCGACCGGGCGGTGCCGGCCGGCCGTACCCGGGGCGGCCATGAGCACCGGGGCGCCGCCGGTGGTCGACGGCGGCACCGAGGCCCGGCCGCACTGGCGGCTGGCCCGCGCGGGGGTGCTGGTCGCGGTCTTCGTCTGCGCCGCCTGCGGGCTGGTCTACGAGCTGGCCCTGGTCGCGCTCGGCAGCTACCTGATCGGCGACACCGTCGGGCAGGCGTCGATCGTGCTCGGCGTGATGGTCTTCGCGATGGGGGTCGGCGCGCTGGTCGCGAAGCCGTTGCAGCCCCGGGCCGCCGCTGCGTTCGCGGTGATCGAACTGACCCTGGCCCTGCTCGGTGGTCTGTCCGTGCTCGGCCTCTACGCCGCCTTCGCCTGGCTCGACCTGTACGGCCCGGCGCTGGTCGGCACCGCCTTCGTGCTGGGCCTGCTGATCGGCGCGGAGATTCCGCTGCTGATGGTGATGCTTCAGCGCATCCGCGAACAGGCCGCCGGCAGTGCGGTGGCCGACCTGTTCGCCGCCGACTACGTCGGCGCGCTGCTCGGCGGGCTCGCCTTCCCGTTCCTGTTGATCCCCGTCTTCGGTCAGCTCAAGGGTGCCCTGGTGGTCGGCGCGGTGAACGCGGTGGCCGGTCTCGCCCTGGTCTGCACGGTGTTCCGGAGGGAACTGAGCCGCCGGGCCCGGCTCGTCCTCGGCGCCGGCTCGGTCGTGGTCGCGCTCTGCCTGGGGTACGCCTGGGTGACCGCCGCCGACTTCGAGGTGACCGCCCGGCAGCAGCTCTACCGGGACCCCGTTGTGTACGCCGAACGCTCCCGTTACCAGGAGATCGTGCTGACCCGGTCGGTTCGGGAGGTCGGCCACGCCGACACCGACCTGCGGTTGTTCCTCAACGGTGATCTCCAGTTCAGCTCGGTCGACGAGTACCGCTACCACGAGGCGCTGGTGCATCCGGCGATGCGCGGCCCGCGCGGCGACGTCCTGGTTCTCGGTGCCGGCGACGGCCTCGCCGTCCGGGAGATCCTGCGGTACCCGGACGTCCGCCGGGTGACAGTGGTCGACCTCGACCCGGCGGTGGTGGCGCTGGCCACTACAGTGCCGCAGCTGCGGGCGCTCAACGGCGGCTCGCTCGACGACCCCCGCGTACGGGTGCTGAACACTGACGCGTTCGGCTGGCTGCGTACCGCCGCCGAGCGCTTCGACGTGGTGGTCGCCGACCTGCCCGACCCGGACGAGACGGCCACCGCCAAGCTCTACACCGTCGAGTTCTACGCGCTGATCAGGTCGGTGCTCGCCGAGCAGGGACGGCTGGTGGTGCAGTCCGGCTCGCCGTACTTCGCACCCCGCTCATACTGGTCGATCGATGCGTCGGTGCGGGAAGCCGGCTTCGCCACAGTGCCGTACCACGTCGACGTGCCGTCCTTCGGCGACTGGGGTTTCCTGCTCGCCACGGCGGGAACCGTCCCGCCGGTGCTGGAACTGCCGGCCGACGCGCCCCGGCTGCGTTTCCTCGACCCGGGCGTGCTGCGGGCGGCGGCGGCCTTTCCCCCCGACCGCGCCCGCCTGAACGTGCCCCCCAGCACCCTCCTCCAACCGAGGGTCCTCGAC
>NZ_QGSY01000086.1 GCF_003857035.1 Micromonospora arida | reverse complement strand
CGGTCGGGGTTTCCAAGGCTGGCTGAGCCGGCCCGCGACGGGCGCGGGTGGGCAGGTCGGGGGTGCCGGTTGCCGGGGTGGTCCGCTGTCGGGTGGGGAGAACGGTGTCCGCCTCGGCCTCCTCGTCCGTCGTCGGCGCGGCGGTGTCGGCCGGCGTCGGCGCCGCCGAGGTCACCGCCACCTCCGACGCGGTGGTCGTCGGCGCGGCGAGCGCGACCGGTGCGAGGGACACCGGACGGCCGCTGTCCGTGGCGGGTGCCGACGGCATCGGGATGGCCGAGCCGGTCCGGAACGACCCGGAGTCCTCCGGTGAGACGTCGGCTTGGGTGACCAACTCCAGCGGGATCAGCACGACCGCGGTGGTGCCGCCGTACGCGGACTCCTTGAGCCGTACCCGCACGCCGTGGCGTTCGGTCAGCCGGCTCACCACGTAGAGCCCGAGGCGGGCGGCGTTGGCGAGGTTCAGCTCGGACTGGTCGACGATCCGGTGGTTCGCGGCGGCCAGGTCCTCCTCGCTCATGCCGAGGCCCCGGTCCTCGATCTCGATGGCGAACCCGTTGGAGACCAGTTGGCCGCGGACCTCGACGGTCGTGTGTGGCGGGGAGAACGACAGCCCGTTCTCGATCAGCTCGGCGAGCAGGTGGATGACGTCGCCGACCGCGCGGCCGGCGAGCGAGACCGGCCCGAGCGGCAGCACGTTGACACGGGTGTAGTCCTCCACCTCGGCCACGGCGCCGCGCACCACGTCGACCATCGGGACGTTGCGCCGCCAGGCCCGACCGGGGGTGGAGCCGGAGAGCACGATCAGGTTTTCCGCGTTGCGCCGCATCCGGGTGGCCAGGTGGTCGACCCGGAACAGGTCCTCCAGCTCCTCCGCGTCGTGCTCGCGGCGCTCCATCGCGTCCAGCAGGGTGAGCTGGCGGTGGACGAGCGCCTGCGTGCGTCGGGCCAGGCTCAGGAAGACCTCGCGGACGTTGCGACGCAGGTCGGCCTGCTCGACGGCGGTGCGCAACGCGGTCTCCTGGACCGCGTTGAACGCCTTGCCGACCTGGCCGATCTCGTCGGTGCCGAACTCCAGCGGGGGCGCCTCGGTGGCCACGTCGACCTCTTCGCCGCGCCCGAGCCGCTCCACCACCCGGGGCAGCCGCTCGTCGGCGAGCTGCCAGGCGGCCTCGCGCAGCCGGTCCAGCTGGCGCAGCAGGTTCCGCGCGGTGGTGATCGAGACCACGACGGAGGCGATGACGGCGAGGAGGCCCAGACCGGTGGCGAGCACCAGTCGGACGACGACCATCACGGCCACGCCGGTGGCCCGGTCCACGATGCCCTCGCCGCCAGCGGTGACGACGCCGTTCACCTCGGCCAGCACCGGCTCGACAGTGCCCCGCCACTGCTCGGCGCCGACCGGCAGCTGGGTTGACGGCCGGCCCTCGCGGATGATGCTGTCCTGCACGGCACGCAGCCGGGTGAACGCCTCGCCCTCGACGAGCTGCTGGTAACGGCGCTGGTCGGCGTCGGCGAGCCGTACCCGGGTCTCCTCACCGAGGAACCGCTCCGAGCCGACCAGCGCGACGTAGCGGGCGTACTCGGCGCCGCTCATCCGACCGTTGCCGAAGAGGCCGCTGAGCAGCGCGTCCTCCTGGGAGATCAGCTCCTTCATCCGGTTGAGCTGGATCAGGGCCGCCGCCTCGCCGGCGATCTGCTTGTCGTCCAGGCTGCCCGTCACGTCGTAGATCTGGAAGATCGACTCGATCGCGTTGGTGTACGCCTCAGCGGCGGCGATCCGGTCGATCTTGCGGTCCAGCACCTCCGCGCGGGTCTGCTCCAACGCGTTGACCTGGGCGATCGTCATACCGAGCTGGGTGTCCAGTGCGGAACTGCCGGCGACGTCGACCTGCCAGTTGCGCACCGAAGCGGCGAAGTCGGCGGCCAGCTCGGCGGTCTTGCGCTGCTCGGCCTCGAGCGCTGTCCGCTGCGTGGCCTCGGGGTTGCTCAGGTACGCCTGGGTCAACCGCCGCTCCACCTGGAGCTCCTGCAACAGCGGCTCGCTCGGTGTGTAGACCGTGCTGTTGAGCAACTGGACACCGAGCAGGTTGAAGCCGTCGCGCAGGGTCACCCACGCCGCGAACATCCAGAGCGCGACCAGGGAGAGCAGCAGGGCGACAACCTTGGTGCGGATACTCGTACCGCGAGAACGCATTGAACCGTCCCAGGCCGGGCGTTGACTCAGCTCATCAACGAATGATCAGAGGGGGCGACGTCCCACCGCAGCGGGGCATCCGGGGCTGAGGCTCTGCGTACGCTAGCAGTGTCGACACAACCCCTCAAGTTGCTGTTTTTGTTGACCGGTAACCGCAATCCACCACCGATCGGTCCACGCCGGAGGCACGGATGCGGGTCAGTCGGCAGGCGGCGAGCACCGCTGCGCGAACGATGACGGTCGGACAGTACAGCTCCTTGCCGTACCACAGTGGACGGTGCTCCCGGGCGGTGGATTCGTGCAGGTAGGCGTGTCCACGTGCCACGGCCTCGTCGACCCGTGGCACCGTCGTCGGCACCGCCAGCAGCACCTGGAGGGCGTACGCGGTCTCCTCGGCGGTGCCGTCCCACCGCCCCCACGAACCGTCCGCCCGCTGGCTGTTCAACACCCAGCCGGCCGCCCGATCCACCGCCTCGGCGGCGGTCGCACCCCGCCCGAACTCGGCCAGTGCCAGCACGCAGCAGGCGGTGGCGTAGTACGGCGAGGCGTGCCACCGGTCCTGCCAGGCGCCGTCCGCGCGCTGGTGGCCGGCCAGCACCGCACTCAGCCGGTCGACCGCCCGGTGATAGCGCGCCCCCGCGTCCGGATGCCGGGCCACGTGCTGGCCGAAGGCGTCCAGCACGTGGGCGTTGGTGGTGACCGAGAAGCCGTCCTCCCCCGGCCAGGTGCAGAAACCGTCAGCCGTCTCGTACGCCCACAGGCTGGCCGGGTCCGCCGGACGGCCGAGCCGGGCCAACGCGTCGAGGGACACGGCGGTGGTGTCGGCGTCGGTCGGCAGGCCGTCGCCGGTGGCGATTCCTCGGCCGGCGGTGGCAGCGGTCAGGCTCTCCAGGACGGCGGCCGGTGGGTTGATCGTGATCCCGGCCCGGCGCAGGCCGCTCAGCACCCAGGCTCGCTCGAAGACGGTGATCGGTGCCGGGCAGGGCACCGGGCCGCCTCCGTCCCGGATCAACGCCCGCAGGAAGGCGTGCGCGGCGGGGCCGGCGGCCGGGCCGACCGCGGTCAACCAGGCCGCGGTCGCGGCGGGTGAGGCGCCGACCGCGGTGAGCGTGGGGCCCGCGTCGGCGGGTACCGCGTCCAGGATCTCGTAGAAGTGGGCCAGCTTCGGTGGCAGCGTCCTTCCGGCGGCCACCGCGGACCGCACCGCGCGCAGCCGGTCCCGGTTGAGCCCGGTGGGCAGCGGTAGCGGCGGGCGGGGCAGGCGCGCGGCGGTGGCCGGCTCCAGACCGGCGAGGCGGTCGTTGATCGTGTCGACCAGCGCCGGGACGATGAGGTCCAGCGCGGGCGTGTCCGGCAGAGTCCGGGCATCGCTGGGGAGCAGCGTGCCGACGAGCGCGCCGAGCCCACGGGCCACCGGAGCGAGCAGCTCCGTCCCGGCCCTGCCGTCGGCCAGTGCCGCGAGCAGCGCGTCGGTGGCGCTCAGGGTCGGCACCAGTGCGTACCCCTCGGGTGGGCCCCACGCCCCGTCCGGGCGCTGGCTACGCAACAGGAACGCGATCCGCTGGTCGTGCCCGGTCAGCCAGGGAGCGACGGCGACCAGCCGCCCGGTCTCGTACACCGACGCGGCGACCTGCCCCCACGGCCGCAGGCCAAGACCGGCGATCAACTCGCGGGCGGCGTCGACGACCGGGTCGGCGGTGGTCGCCGCGTCGGCGAGCACCCGGGTGGCACCGTCACTCATCGCGCTCGCCCCAGAAGTCCGACAGTTGGTAGAAGCCGCCGGTGAAGGAGATCTGCCGGTTGAGGTAGTCCGCCTGGCGGGGGCACCGCTCGGCGAGGGCGGCCAGGTCTCCCCGGGACCGGGCGGTCAGCTCGGCCAGCCGGTCGTGCACCTGCGCCGGGTCGTCGACCAGCAGCAGGGCGTTCAGGTCACCCCACTCGGCGTCCCGGCCCTGGGTGGCCAGGTCGTTGACCAACCGCAGTACGCGCTGCACGCCACGACCGGCGTCCAGCAGGTCGGTCAACTGGGCGAGGGTCTTCTCGTCGCCGGTGGCGATCCAGTGGGTGACGTTGACGAATGAGCAAGCGAGGTTGTCCGCGTTGTCCAGGTAGCGGTCCAGGTCCGGCAGGCGCCGCCCGGTGGTCGGGTCGGTCGGCAGGTTCTTCCAGTCCCACTCCCGCGCCACGGCGGCGAGCATCCGCGCCAACTCGTCGCGCCAGATCGGGCGCAGCCGGGCGAACGCCGGCACGGTGGCCAGCTCGTCGCGCAGGTCGGCCAGCAGCCGGGCGAGGTGGCGCCCCGGCGGCGGGGCGGCGCCGTCGGCCACCGCAAGGCAGTCGGTGACCACCTTCCGGACGTCGTCGACGGACCGCGCGAGGTAGTCGACCTGCCAGTCGGCGGCGAAGACCCAGAGCAGGGTACGGGTGGTGATCCGCAGCTCCGCGGCGGTGTGCCACGGCGCGGTGAAGGCGATGGCGGTGGCCACCGAGCTGAGCAGCGCCGGGTCGAACGGCGCGGCGTCGAACAGCTCCGGGTGCGCGGCGGTGACATCCTGCAGGTCGCGTACGCCGCGCACGGCGAGCGCGCACACCCGGCCCTGCTCGGCGACCACGTCCTGACCGGCTCGCGCCGGTCGCGGGGTCTCCGTCACGATGCGACCGGACGCTCGACCGGGGTCAGGATGACCTCGGCGCGCTGCTTCGGTTGCAGCGAGGCGCCCATCCGAGGCGTCAGGTCGGCCGGCTCGCGCAGCCGGAAGCGGTAGCGGCTCAGCACGGTGCTGACGATGAGCTGGGCCTCCAGCAGGAACAGGTACTGCCCGAGGCACTGGTGCGGGCCTCCGCCGAACGGGAAGTAGGAGTAGCGGTAGCGCCGCCGGGGCAGCTCCGGCGCGAACCGCTCCGGGTCGAAGAGCGCCGGGTCGTCCCAGAAGGTCGACATCCGCTGGGTCACGTACGGGCTGACCAGTACGGTGCCGCCGGCCTTGATCCGCACCCCGCCCAGCACGTCGTCGCCGACAGCGGTGCGCGGGATCATCCAGCCGGCCGGGTAGAGCCGCAGCATCTCGTCGAGCACCATCCGGCCGTAGCGCAGCTGGGGCAGGTGCTCACGGCCGACCCGTTCGGCGCCGACCACCTGCTCGATCTCGTCGGTCATCCGCTCGGCCACGTCGGGGCGGGACGCCAGCACCGGCCAGAGCCAGGAGAGCAGGGCGATGGTGGTCTCGGTGGCGGTGGAGAACATCGCGACCACGTCGCCGCGGATCGCGTACTCGTCGGGTTCGCTGCCGTCGGCGCGCGGCCGGCAGAGCGTGGAGATGATGTCGTCGCCGTCGGTGGGACGGGCCCGGGCCTCCCGGATGATCGGCAGCACCACCTCGTCGATGGTGCGCACCGCCTCGCGGAAGCGCCGATCGCCGGGCATCGGCACCGCGTACGGCACGGCGGGCATCAGCAGTCGGGGGAGCATCGCGGTGGTGACGGTGTCCAGCGCGGCGCTGATCCGCAGCGCGTCGGGGACCGAGATCCGGTCGGCGAAGAGCACCCGCATGGTGGTGCGCAGGACGATCTGGGTCAGCTCGGCGCCGCCGTCGATGGGGCGCCCGGCGAGGGCCGGTTCGAGCCACTCGTCGACCGCCTCGTTGATCGCCTCGGCCATCTTGTCGACGAGCGTCTCGGCCCGCTTGGCGGTGAACAACGGTTGCAGCGCGCCTCGGCTGGACTCCCAGACTTCACCCTCAGCGACCAGGATGGCGTCACCGACGATCCGACGAACGGGTCGCCAAAGCAACCCGTCGCCGTCGCGGGTGTAGTTGGCAACGTTGTCCCGCAGGACGCGTTGCAGGTGCTCAGGATGGCTGACCAGATAGGGGCGGAACGAGCCGAGGTTGAGCCGGACGACGTCGCCGCCGGCGTCCTGCGCGAAGTCGACGAGCGCGCCCAGCGGATCGCGGACGAGTGCCGGCAGAGCGCGTCGTAACGGGATTGTCCGGGGCTCGGTGCTGACACTGGCGGGGCGCGCCTCGGACACCTGCGACATCGAACCACGTCTCCTCGTCGTCCCGGCGACCGCAGCGGTCCACTTCGGTCGGGCAGGTTGATGAAACTTTCACCTTCTGGGCTGCCCGGAAGCATCTCACCAAACGAGGGGCACCTCCAGACTTGCGGACGGCGCAATTTCCATCTACGTGCACCCACGCTTGTCGATGTTCTCACCACGCTCGATTCCTGAATGGATACTCAGGCACTCCACCAAGCCGGGTGCACCGACGGTCCAGTGCGATGGGAGGAACGAGCGGGTGCCGCCGACCTGGCTGCGGCATCGGCACCGGACGGGCGGCGTCGGGCCGACCGGTGCGGGTCGGTGACCCGGGACGCACCGGTACCCCCGAATCCGGGCGATGCCCGGCACCCTGTGCCAGGCTCTGTGGCATGGACGACAAGACCATCCTGAACCGGATCTCCGAGCTGGTCGACGAGGAACACAAGCTGCGTGCCGACGCCCAGGCCCACGAGTCGGGCACCGAGGGCGAGGCCAGCGAGCGACTGCGCGCCCTGGAGGAGTCCCTCGACCAGTGCTGGGACCTGCTGCGCCGCCGGCGGGCCGCCCGGGAGACCCACGGCGACCCGGACGCCCAGGGCGAACGCCCCAAGCCCGAGGTGGAGCGCTACCTGCAATAGCCGACGTGGCGGGTCGGGCGGTGTGGCGCCCGACCCGCTCGGATCAGCGCAGGCCCGCCTCGTGCAGCAGTTCTCCGGTCAACAGGCCGGGGTCCACCTGCTCGGCGGGGAGACCCCGGGCCGCGAACCAGGCGCCGACCACCCGCACATCGCGGGCCAGGAACTCCGGCCCCTGTGGGTTCGCCACCACGTCGACCACCTGCGGCAGGTCGATCACGACCAGCCGACCCTGGTGCACGAGCAGGTTGTACGGCGACAGGTCGCCGTGCGCATAGCCGGCCCGAGCCAGCACCCGCAGCGCCTCCACCAGTTGGGCCCACAGGTCACGCAGCTCCGTCGGACCGGGTCGCAACTGGGCCAGCCGGGGTGCCGCCTCCCCCGACTCGGCGTCACCGACGAACTCCAGCATCAGCTCGGTGCCCCGCAACTGCACCGGGTACGGCACGGCGATCCGGTCGTGCCCGGCGCCGATCTCCCAGAGCCGGCTGAGCGCGGCGAACTCGGCCGCCGCCCACTGCCCGGCGATCATCTGCCGGCCAAACGCCGTCCGGCCGGCCATCGCCCGGTTCTCCCGGGACCGGCGCACCCGACGGCCCTCCAGGTAGCCGGCATCGCGGTGGAACAACCGGTGCTCAGGATCGCGGTAGCGTTTCACCGCGAGCAGGCAGGACCGGTCGGTGTCCGGCACGGCGCGACGGACCAGGTGGACGTCCGCCTCCTTGCCGGTCTTCAACACACCCAGCTCGGTGTCCTTGGCGGCCAACTCGGTGACCAGCCAGGCGGGGTGCGGGTGTGGCCCGTGCACGGCGTCGTCCCAGGACGACCAGCGCTCGCCGGTGTCCGGGTCGGGCTCGCTGTCCGGGTCTGCGAGCGGCTCGGTGGGCCGCTCGCGCTTCAGAAACTGCGGTTCGTCGTCGTCGAAGCGGCTCTTGCCGCGGCTTCGGCGCTCGAGCGCCGGAAGGTCATGATCGCGCACTGTGGTGAGGTTCCCTTGGTCGAGGCTGAGATAGGCAGCTGGAAGCGACCTGCAAAGACGGCCATGACCGACCCCCTATCCTCGACCGGGCACACGCCCGGGATGCACCATGCGCCGACAATGCTCGTACCACCACGTCGGCCGGTCAACCGAATTACCGAGCCGCCGACGGCGCGGAAGCCCTCAGCGGGCCAGGACGGTGGCGACGGCGGCGATCAACCCGTCCACCGTGCGGCTCGGCGCGAACCGGACGTCCGACCAGGTGCGCCCTCGGTGCAGCCAGACGCTGGGCAGCCCGACGGCGGCGGCTCCGCCGATGTCCGCCTCCGGGCTGTCACCGATCACCCACGCCCCCCGCAGCGGCATCCGGACCCGCTGGGCGGCGAGCGCGAAGATTCTCGGGTTGGGCTTGCTGACGCCGGCCTCCTCGGAGATCACCCAGTCCGCGACGTACTGGTCCAGCCCGGTCTGGCGAATCTTGGCGTCCTCGACGCGTACGGTGCCGTTGCAGACCACCACCGGCACCCAGCCGGCGTCGTCGGCGATCCGCAGCGCGCAGGCGGTCAGCGGGTCGAGCCGGGTCTGCGCCACCACCCCGTCGTGCAGCTCCTCGACCAGGTCGATCGAGGGAATGCGCAGCTCGTAGCGGTCCCGGATGGCGTCGGCGAGGTCCCAGCGGTCGGTGAGACCGTCGGCGTCGATCGAGATCAGCCAGTCGATGTCGGTGGGGGGCGCGCCGATGCTGTCCAGGAAGCGCTCACCCCAGCGGCGGAACGGCCCGGCCCGATCCAGCAGGGTGTTGTCCAGGTCCAGCAGGAGCAGTGGCACTCGGGCACCCTACGGGACCGACGTGTCCGCCAACAGATGCGGCGGGTATCGAGCTGACGAAGGGCTCAGCCAGGCATCGACAGCCGCGTGCCGCCCTGGTCCGGCAGCCGATCGACGAGCATCGAGTGGGCCGCCCGGGTGGCCGCGAGCACGGCGGGATCCAGCGTCGCCACCAGCACCGCCGTGCCGTCGTCTGCCCCGCGAGCCAGCACCCGCCCCTCGGGGTCGTAGATGGCCGCACCGCCGTTGAACCGCCACGGGTCGACGCCGCCGACCGCGTTGGCGAAGACCACGAACATCGTGTTGTCCAGGGCACGCGCGGCGTAGTACAGATCCCGGCGGTGCTCGGAGCCGGCCAGGTATCCGCTGGGGCACAGGTAGGCGTGTGCGCCGTCGAGGGCGGCGGCCCGGCCGTGCTCGGGGAAACAGCCGTCGTAGCAGATGCCCAGCCCGAGCCGCCAGTCGTCGACGAGCAGCGTGGCACCCCGATCGCCGGGGGTGAACAGCTCCCGTTCGTCGCCCCACAACTGCTGCTTGTCGTACCCGACCCGCACCTCGCCGGTCCGGTCCACCACCAGCGCCGCGATGGTCCGCCGACCGTCCGGGTGCCGAACGGCCGCGCCGACCAGCGCGGTGACGCCGGCCTCGCGCGCCGCCGCCCGCAGCGGTTCGAGCCGGGGATCCGCGACCATCCCGGCCGGATCGGCCGCGACGTCCGTGCCGGCCGGGTCGGCGGCGAGGACCGGCGGGTGGTACGCGCAGAGGAACAGCTCGGGCAGGACGGCCACCCGGGCACCCCGCTCGCCGGCTCGGCGGACCAGGTCGGCGGCCATGACCGCGTTGCCGGCGACGTCGCCCGGCGTGGGGGTGGCCTGGACGGTGGCCACAGTCAGCGGGGAGTTTGGCAGGGTGCGGGGCTGGGTCACCGGCCGATGGTAATCGGCGACGTCCCAAGCCGTACGTACGGTTTGCATGCCCCGGGGTGACCTGCAACGATCGACGTGTGCCCAGAGTAAGCCAGGACCAGCTCGACGCTCGCCGGCAGGAGATCCTCGCCGCGGCCCGGGCGTGTTTCGCCCGGCTCGGCTACGAGGGGGCAACCGTACGCCGCCTCGAGGAGGCAACCGGCCTGTCCCGTGGCGCGATCTTCCACCACTTCCGCGACAAGGACTCGCTCTTCCTCGCCGTCGCCGAGGACGACGCCGCGGCGATGGTCGAGACGGTGGCCCGCAACGGTCTGGTGCAGGTGATGCGCGATCTGCTCGCCCGCGCCGTCTCCCCCGACACCACCGGCTGGCTGGGCAGCCAACTGGAGGTCTCCCGGCGGCTGCGCACCGACCCGGCGTTCGCCCGACGGTGGGCGGAGCGGTCCGCCGCCATCGCGGAGGCGACCCGGGACCGGCTGGCCCGCCAGCGCGACGCCGGGGTGCTGCGCGAGGACGTACCGATCGACGTGCTGGCCCAGTTCCTGGAGCTGGCCTACGACGGCCTGGTGCTGCACCTGGCCATGGGCCGACCGGCCGGTGACCTGGGCCCGGTGCTCGACCTCGTCGAGGAGGCGGTCCGCCGCCACTGACCGCGCGCACACCGGTCGGACGCCCCTGGCGGGGCTGCTCCACAATGGGGCCGCCGATCCCTCCGGTGACAGGAGCAGCCGATGAACGTCCACGCCGCGTCCGGCGACACCTGGGGCATCTCCGGCCCGACATTCCTCCGGTACTACATCGCGGCGGCCGTCCTGGTGGTGGCGATCGTGGCGTACCACCGGATCCGTCTCGCGGCCGGGTCGAGCGCCGCCATGACCGCCGATCCCCTCGGACCACAGCAGGTCGCGTACCTCAACGGTGGCCCTCAGCTCGCGGTGCACGCGGCGCTGGGCGGGCTGCGCGGCAGCGGCGCGGTCGGCGTACGACCGGACCGTCGGCTGACCACCGTCGGTGCCGCACCGACCGGGCTCACTCCCCTGGACCAGGCCATCCACTGGGCCGCCCACCAGCACTCGCGGGTCCGGGATCTGCCACAGGACGAGCGCGTACGCGTCGCGCTGCACCAGATCCGCAACGGCCTGGAGCAGCGCGGGCTGCTGACCAACGACGCGCAGCGCGCGCGGGCCCGCTTCTGGGCCACGCTCCTGATCGCCCTGCTGGGTCTCGGTGTGCTCCGGTTGGTCTCCGGCCTGTTCAGCGGCCGCCCGGTCGGCTACCTGCTGCTGACCCTGGTCACGCTCCTGATCGTCACGCTGGTGCTGCGTCGGGTCCCGGTGCTCACCCGGGCCGGTCGGGCCGCTCTGCGCTCCGTCCGCCGCCAGCACACCCACCTCGCCCCCGCCTCCGCGCCGGCCTACGCCACCTACGGAGCGGCCGGCGCGGCGATGGGCGTGGCCCTGTACGGCACCGCCTCGCTCTGGGCGCTCGACCCGGGCTTCGCCGAGCAGGCCGAGATCCAGCGCCAGGCCGCTGCCGGCAGCGGCTGGTCCGGAGGGTCCGACGGATCCTCGGGCGGTGGTGACAGCTCCGGCTCGGACGGCGGCAGCTCCTGCGGCGGTGGAGGCGGCGGGTGCGGGGGCGGCGGCGGGTGCGGCGGATGACCGGCCCGTCCGGGGTCGGCATCGGCTGGCGTCCGGAGATCGCCGGCTTCGTGGCCGAACTGCCCGGCCTGCGCTTCGTCGAGGTGGTGGCCGAGGGGGTGCCCGCCTCCGGGCCGCTCCCGCCCGGTCTGACGCAGCTACGGGACCGCGCGGTGACCGTCGTACCGCACGGGGTGCGGCTCTCCCTCGGCGGCGCCGAGCCGGTCGACCCCGCCCGGGTCGCCCACCTGGCCGCGGTGGCGCAACGCCTGGACGCCCCGCTGGTCAGCGAGCACATCGCGTTCGTCCGGGCCGGCGGCCTGGAGGCCGGCCACCTGCTGCCGCTGCCGCGCAGCAGGGAAGCAGTCGACGCGGTCTGCGCCAACGTGGCCCGGGCACAGGCCGAGCTTCCGGTGCCGATCGCGCTGGAGCCGATCGCCGCGTTGCTCGACTGGCCCGACGACGAGTTGACCGAGGCGGACTTCCTCACCGAGATCCTCGACCGGACCGGGGCACTGCTGCTGCTGGACGTGGCCAACGTGCACGCCAACGCCCGCAACCGGGGCGCCGACCCGCTGGCGTTGCTGGACCGCCTGCCGCTGGAGCGGGTCGCGTACGCCCACGTGGCCGGCGGCGCGGAGCACGGCGGTCTCTACCACGACACCCACACCGACCCGGTGCCGACGGCGGTGCTGGAGCTGGTCGGCGCGCTCTGCGCCCGGCGGCGACCGCCGGCGCTGCTGCTGGAGCGCGACGGCCACTATCCGCCGGCCGCCGAACTCCGCGCCGAACTGGACGCCCTGGCCTCCGCCGCGGGCTTCCCGGCCGTGACATGACGGGCGCAGGCTCCGCGCCGACGCCCCGCGCCGGCCTGGCCGAGCGGCAGGCCGAACTGGTCGCGGCGCTGGTCGCCGGGGGTGAGCCGCCGACGGGCTTCGCGCCGGGACCGCTGGCCGCCACCCGCGCGGCCCTGCTGCGCAAGCGGGCCGGCGAGGTGGCCCGGCACTGGCCACTGCTCGCCGCGGGCCTTGGCGCCAGGTGGTCGACCACCTTCACCGACTGGGCCGCTGGACGACCCACCGCCGGATCGCTGCGCGACGGTTGGGACCTGGCCCGGGCGCTGCACGACCGGCACGCGCTCCCCCCGGCGGCCGCCGAGGAGTTGGCCGTCCGGGAGGCACGCCTGCGCTACGACGGGGTTCGGGCGCCGCGTCCGCGCCGGGTGCCGGCGGTGGGCCGCGCCGGCGGCGCCGTCGCGGTGCAGATCGCCGGCCGGGTACGCCTGCTGCGCCCCGCCCCACGGGTGTCCACCCGTGCTGGCGACGGAGTACCGGATGCGGCAGGATCGGAGTTATGGATCTCGGACTGACCGACCGCGTGTACGTCCTCACCGGCGCCTCCCGCGGCCTGGGTTACGCGACAGCGCAGTGCCTGGTCGCCGACGGTGCACGGGTGGTGCTCTCGGCCCGGGACCCGGACGCGGTGGCCGCCGCCGCACAGCAGCTGGGTGGCCCGGAGCATGCCGTCGGACTGACCGCCGACCTGGCCGACCCGGAGACCCCGGGGCAGCTCGTCGCCGCCGCGCAGGAGCATTTCGGCCGGCTCGACGGCGCGCTGATCTCGGTCGGTGGGCCACCGCCGGGCAACGCCGCAGCGGTCACCGACGAGCAGTGGCGGCTCTCCTTCGAGACCGTCTTCCTGGGCACCATCCGCGCCGTCCGCACGGTCGCCAACGCCCTGCCCGAGGGCGGCGCGATCGGGCTGGTGCTCTCCACCTCGGCGCGTGGCCCGGTGCCCGGTCTCGGCATCTCCAACGGTCTGCGGCCCGGCCTGGTCGGGGCGGCCAAGGACATCGCCGACGACTACGGCCCGCGGGGGGTCCGGGTGGTCGGCCTGTTGCCCGGCCGGATCATGACCGATCGCAACCGGGAGCTGTTCGGAGCGACCGGCGACCCGGAGCGGGCCCGCGCCGAGGCGGAGGCCGGCATCCCGCTGCGCCGCGTCGGCGACCCGGCCGAGTTCGGCCGGGTGGCCGCGTTCGTGCTCTCTCCCGCCGCGAGCTACCTCACCGGGATCACTCTGCCGGTCGACGGCGGCGCGCTACGCGGGCTGTGACCCCCGACGGAGCCCGACCCGCGCGTGCCGTGACGCCGCCCCTGACGACCCGGCCGACCCGAGCGGACCTGGCGGCGGCTGCGGACCGGACCATCCCCGACGTGCTCGCGCCGGGGCTGGCGGTGCTCTTCGTCGGCATCAACCCGGGCCTGTGGTCGGCGGCGACGGGCTGGCACTTCGCTCGACCCGGCAACCGGTTCTGGCCCGCCCTGCACCAGGGCGGGTTCACCCCCCGGCTGCTGCACCCCAGCGAACAGGACGAACTGCCCGCGCTCGGGCTCGGCATCACCAACATGGCCGCCCGGGCCAGCGCCCGCGCGGACGAACTGAGCACCGGGGAACTCCTCGACGGCGCGGCGATCCTGACCGACAAGGTGGCCCGGTACCGGCCGCGCTGGGTGGCCGTGGTGGGGGTGACCGCGTACCGGATCGGCTTTCAGCGGCCGAAGGCCACCTTCGGGCCGCAGCCGGAGCCGCTGGCCGGCGCCCGGCTGTGGGTGCTGCCCAACCCCAGCGGCCTGAACGCGCACTTCACCCCGGTCACCCTGGGCCTGGCGTTCGCCGAGTTGCGAACGGCGACCGACCTGCCGGACCGTCGGGCCGCCGGACCACCCGACCAATGATCGACTCGGTTTCAAGGAAGTCGGGCGGCCGCGGCGACTCAGATGCCCCGACTTCCAGGAATCCGAGTTGATCAACGCGCGGGGCTCGCGGGAGTGTGGGCGACGGACGCGACCCGTGATTGCTCGCCGTCAGTTGGCGGCGGCGGGCGGCAGCACCTCGTCGGCGCGGTAGGTGCCCAGCGGCATGACCACCGGCTCGGGGCCGGTCGCGTCGACGAACGGGGTGGGCGAGTCGGCGACCGCGAACTGGGTGCGGTACAGCTCGGCGTAGAGCCCACCGACCGCGACCAACTCCTCGTGCCGCCCCCGCTCCACGATCCGCCCACCGTCGAGGACCAGGATCTGGTCGGCGTCGCGCACGGTGGAGAGCCGGTGCGCGATCACCAGGGCGGTACGCCCGGCCAGCGCCACCGACAGCGCACGCTGCACCGCCGCCTCGCTCTCCGAATCCAGGTGGGCGGTCGCCTCGTCGAGGATCACGATCGACGGGGCCTTGAGCAGCAGCCGCGCGATCGCGATGCGTTGCTTCTCGCCGCCGGAGAACCGGTAGCCGCGCTCCCCCACTGTGGTGTCCAGACCGTCGGGGAGCGACCGGACCAGATCGGCCACCTGCGCGCCGGCCAGGGCGGCCCAGATCTCGTCGTCGGTGGCGTCCGGTTTGGCGTAGCGAAGATTCTCGGCGATCGTCTCGTGGAACAGGTGCGAATCCTGAGTGACCACACCGATCTCGTCGCGCAGGGAGGCGAGCGTCGCGTCGCGCACGTCCACCCCGCCGACGAGCACCTGCCCGTCGCTGACGTCGTAGATCCGGGAGATGAGCATCGACAGTGTCGACTTGCCCGCCCCGGACGGGCCGACCAGCGCGACCATCTGCCCCGGCTCGACGCTGAACGAGACCCCCTTGAGCACCGGCTCGTTGACGGTCCGGTCGAGCGTGGCGACCTCCTCCAGGGAGGCGAGGGAGATCTCGGCAGCGCTCGGGTAGCGGAAACGCACGTCGCGGAAGTCGACCCGGCCGGCGCCCAGGGGCACCGGCACCGCGTCGGGCTTCTCCACGATGCCCGGCTCGAGGTCGAGCACCTCGAAGACCCGGTCGAAGGAGACCAGCGCGCTCATCACGTCCACCCGGACGTTGGAGAGTGCCGTGAGCGGCCCGTACAGGCGGGTGAGCAGCAGCGCGAGCGTCACCACGGTGCCGGCGCTGACGCCGCCGGTGACCGCGAGCCAGCCGCCGAGACCGTAGGTCAGCGCCTGCGCCAGTGAGGCGACCAGCAGCATCGCCACGAAGAACGTGCGGGAGTACATCGCGGACTGGATGCCGATGTCGCGGACCCGCTCGGCCCGGTCGGCGAACCTGCGGGCCTCGATCTCGGGCTGGCCGAAGAGCTTCACCAGCAGCGCGCCGGCCACCCCGAACCGCTCGGTCATGGTCGCGTTCATCTTGGCGTCGAGGTTGTACGCCTCGCGGGTGATGTCCGCCAGCCGTCGACCGACCCGGCGGGCCGGAATGATGAAGATCGGCAGCAGCACCAGTGAGAGCGCGGTGATCTGCCAGGAGAGGGTGAACATCACCGCCGCGGTGAGCACCAACTGGATGACGTTGCTGACCACACCGGACAGGGTGGAGGTGAACGCCCGCTGGGCGCCGAGCACGTCGTTGTTGAGCCTGCTGACCAGGGCGCCGGTCTGGGTACGGGTGAAGAACTGCAACGGCATCCGCTGCACGTGGTCGTAGACCCGGGTGCGCAGGTTGAAGATGATGCCCTCGCCGATGCGGGCGGAATACCACCGTTGGGCCAGCGACAGCAGCGCGTCGGCGACCGCCAGCGCGGCGATGAACAGGGCCAGCCGCACCACGAGCCGGCCGGCCTCGGTGCCGCCCCGGTTGATCGCGTTGATCACGTCACCGGCGAGCACCGGAGTGGCCACGCCGATGATGGCGGCCAGCACCACGGTGGCCAGGAAGACGATGATGTCGCGCCGGTAGGGTTGGGCGAAGGCGACGATGCGGCCGGCCACCCCGCGCTTGAGTCGGTGGGTGGAGACCTCGTCGCGGTTGCGCATCGACCGGAGCATGCTCCACCCGGCCATGCCACCGCCGGACATCGGGTTGGACATCGCTCACCTCCGGGTTGCCGGGCAGACCGCACCGTCAGGCCAATTCTCCCGACGAGTGTGACAACCTCGGTCGTAACCCGGATCTTCCCGTGCGGTCCTTACCTATTCTCCCCTGCCGGCGAGGTCACGCAGCCGACGGGTCTGCGCCTCCCGCTCGGCGCGCTGCTGGTCGGCGTGCGACCGCCCGCCGGCACCGGCGAGCAACGCCTTGATCTCCACCACCGCGTCGCGGGCTCCGGAGAGCAGGCCTGCGGTCAGGTCCCGCACCGCGCCGTCCAGCTCGGCCGGGGGCACGACCAGGGTGGCCAGCCCGATCCGGTCCGCCTCGGCGGCGTCCAACCGGCGGCCGGTCGCACAGATCTCCAACGCCCGCGAATATCCGACCAACTCGACGAGGCGTTTCGTGCCGGCCAGGTCGGGCACCAGGCCGAGGGTCACCTCGGCCATCGACAGCTTCGCGTCCGTGGACAGCACTCGCAGGTCGCAGGCGAGCGCGAGCTGGAAGCCGGCACCGATCGCGTGGCCCTGTACGGCCGCGACGGAGACGACATCCGGCCGGTGCAGCCAGGTGAAACCGGCCTGGAACTCCGCGATGCGCTCGGCGCACTCCTGCTCGGGCAACGTGGCCAGCTCAGCGAAGGACCCCGGGCCGGAGGCGCCCGCCACCGCGAGATCGAGGCCGGCCGAGAACGCGCGACCCTCGCCGCGGACCACCACCACCCGCACGTCGCCGGGCAGGTCGCGGGAGAAGTCGCTCATCGCCTGCCACATCGCGGGCGTCTGGGCATTGAGCACGTCGGGCCGGCACAACGTCACCGTGGCGACCGGCCCGTCGCAAGTCAGCCGAACCCCGGTCGCCTCGGCGGTCACCGGACGTCCCGGGGCGCGGCGCTGGTGGACGACGCTGAGGGGCGGGTCACGCCTTCTTGCGGCGTCGGGCGCCACCGCGCTGACGCAGCTGCACGCCGGACTCGGTGAGCACTCGGTGGATGAACCCGTAGGAACGGCCGGTCGAGGCCGCCAACGCGCGGATGCTCTCCCCCGAGGTGTACCGCTTTACCAGGTCCTTGGCGAGCGTCTGACGCTCGGCTCCGACGATCCGGCGACCCTTCTCAGTGCTGGTGGCTGTGCCAGTGGCTGCCATGCTGTGTCCTCACGTCCCAGACTGTGCGGTTCGGATACGGTCCCACCTATTAGACCGCCTCGAACGATCATGCGCCAGATATCAACTCTTCGCCAACCGACACGCTATGCAATGTCAGCTTCCCGATAGAGTGATCCTGGCGATCCGGCCCGCCGCGGCGTCCGGGCGTACCACCGCCGGGAGCTGGCGGCTGCCGGCGGCCCGTAGCCTTCGGTCGTGATCGACCTGTTGAGCACCGCCGGCGCGGCGGCCGTGGTCTTCGCCGCCACCGACATCGACGACATCGTCATCCTGACGCTGTTCTTCGTCGCGGCCCGCACCACCGGCCGACCCCACACCTGGGAGATTGTCGCCGGGCAATACCTCGGTATCGGCGCGCTCGCGTTGGCCAGCGCGGTGATCGCGGGTGGACTCCTGGTGGTGCCCGACCCGTGGACGGGGCTGCTCGGCCTGCTGCCGATCGCGCTCGGCGTACGCGCGCTGCGGAGTTCGGGCGACGACGAGGCACCGGCGGTCGTCACCGGAGCGCTCGGCGTGGCCGGGGTGACGATCGCGAACGGCGCCGATAACGTCGCGGTCTACGTACCGGTGTTCCGGGCCCTCGGTGTGGCCGACAGCGCGGTGTTCCTGCTGGTCTTCGTGCTGCTGATCGCGCTCTGGTGCGTGGCCGGGGCCTGGCTGGGCGGGCACCGGAGAGTGGTGCGGCTGGTCGAGCGCGCCGGCGCCTGGCTGGTGCCGACGATCTTCATCGCCATCGGGCTGGTGATCCTGGTCAGCTCCGGCGTGCTCGGCCGACTGGTCGACCTGCTCGGCTGAACCGGCCGAGCAGCCTCGGTCAGGCCAGCTCGACCAGTTCGAGCAGGTCGTCGCTCCACGCGTCCTCGTCGCCGTCGGGCAGCAGGATGGCCCGGTCCGGCTTGAGCGCCAGCACCGCACCCGGGTCGTGGGTGACCAGGACGATCGCACCCGGGTAGTTGGCGATGGCGTCGAGCACCTGCTCCCGGCTGACCGGGTCGAGGTTGTTTGTCGGCTCGTCGAGCAACAGGACGTTGGCACCGGAACAGACCAGAGTGGACAGGGCCAGTCGGGTCTTCTCGCCGCCGGAGAGCACGCCGGCCGGCTTGTTCACGTCGTCACCGGAGAACAGGAACGCGCCAAGGATCTTGCGCAGGTCGGTGTCGGACTGCTCGACGGCGGCGGCGCGCATGTTCTCCAGCACCGTCCGCTCCACGTCCAGCGTCTCGTGCTCCTGGGCGTAGTAGCCCAGCCGCAGGCCGTGCCCCGCGTGCACCTCGCCGGTGTCCGGGCTGAGCAGCCCGCCGAGCATCCGCAGCAGGGTCGTCTTGCCGGCGCCGTTGAGCCCGAGGATGGCCACCCGGGAGCCCCGGTCCACCGCCACGTTGACGTCGGTGAAGATTTCCAGCGAGCCGTACGACTTGGACAGCCCGGTCGCCGTGAGCGGGGTCTTGCCGCACGGCGCGGGGCTGGGGAAACGCACCTTGGCCACCCGGTCGGAGACCCGCACCTCCTCCAGGCCGGAGATCAGCTTCTCGGCGCGGCGGGCCATGTTCTGCGCGGCCACGGTCTTGGTGGCCTTCGCCCGCATCTTGTCGGCCTGCGCCATCAACGCGCCGGCCTTCTTCTCCGCGTTGGCCCGCTCCCGGCGGCGGCGTCGCTCGTCGGTCTCGCGCGCCTCCAGGTACGCCTTCCAACCCAGGTTGTACACGTCGATGACCGACCGGGTGGCGTCGAGGAACCAGACCTTGTTGACCACCGACTCCAGCAGCGCGCCGTCGTGGGAGATCACGATCAGGCCGCCCTTGTGGTTGGCGAGGAAGCCCCGCAACCAGGTGATCGAGTCGGCGTCGAGGTGGTTGGTGGGCTCGTCGAGCAGCAGGATGCCGCCGCCGTTCTCGCCCGCGTCGCGGAACAGGATCCGGGCCAGCTCGATGCGGCGACGCTGACCACCGGAGAGGGTGCCGATGGTCTGCGCGAGTGCCCGGTCCGGTAGGCCGAGGTTGGCGCAGATCCGCGCGGCCTCAGCCTCGGCCGCGTACCCGCCGAGGGCGGCGAACTGGTCCTCCAGCGCGCCGTACCGACGGACCAGCTTGTCGGTGGCGTCCTCGGCGAGGCGGGCCTCGACCTCCTGCATCTGCGCCATCAGCACGTCCAGCCCGCGGGCGGAGAGCACCCGGTCGCGGCCGGTGACCTCCAGGTCACCCGTGCGCGGGTCCTGTGGCAGGTAGCCGATGGCGCTGCGCTGGTCGATCTGGCCGCCGTACGGCTGCCCCTCCCCGGCGAGCACCTTCAGCGTGGTGGTCTTGCCGGCGCCGTTGCGACCGACCAGGCCGATCCGATCACCGGGCTGCACGCGCAGCGTGGTGTCGGACAGCAGGATCCGGGAACCGGCACGCAGTTCCAGGCCGGTGGCAGTGATCATGTTCGCGGGCTCGCTCTCGGGGTTGGAAGGCTGACTCGGGGCACGCGAAACGGCCGGCGGGCTCAAGGGGCCCGACGGCGCGGGGCGGTTCAGCCTTCGCAGCGCAGCACCTGACAAGTGTACCGGGCGCCGCAGAACGGCCCGCCCGGATTACCGATCAAGATCATCGGGTATCGGAACGCCTGTCCGGACCCCGTCCGGCACTTGATGGACGAAACGACACACAAACGACACTTACCGGCATACGGCGATCGGGGTCACGCATGGAACTCAACGAGCGGGCCGAGCTCGACACCTCCCAGGCCAACGACCTGGGCCGGGGCGGCGGCGGGTCGGGCGGCGGCTTCGGCATCCCCATCCCCGGCGGCGGCGGCCGGGGCGGCATCATCGGAATCGTGGTGGCCGTGCTCGTCGCCCTGCTCGGCGGCGGGTTCGGTCTCAACGCCATGACCAACGGCGACGAGGGCGGCGGTCAGGCCGGCGGCACCGACCTGGAGCAGTTGTGCTCCCGCGACAACCCCGACCGTCTCGACGACGCGCGCTGCCGGAACCTGCTCTACGTCAACAGCATCCAGGACTACTGGAAGAAGGCGTACCCCGAACTGGGCAGGAGCGACTACGAGGTCACCACCACGAACTTCTTCCAGGCGGCTGTGAACACCGGCTGCGGGCAGGCCGACTCGGGTGTCGGCCCGTTCTACTGCCCCGCGGACCGGAAGGTGTACATCGACCTGAGCTTCTACGACGAGCTGGCCTCCCGGTTCGGCGCCAAGGGTGAGTTCGCCCAGCCGTACGTGCTCGCCCACGAGTACGGCCACCACGTCCAGAACCTGCTCGGCACCAACGCGAAGGCCGGCCAGGGCGACCAGAGCGGGCCTCGCTCCGCCTCCGTGCGGTTGGAACTCCAGGCCGACTGCTACGCCGGCGCCTGGGCCAGGAACGCCACCGAGAGCAAGGACAAGACCGGCCAGCAGCCGCTGTTCAAGTCGATCACCGAGGCCGACATCAGCCAGGCCATCGACGCCGCCGAGGCGATCGGCGACGACAGCATCCAGGAGCGCTCCGGCGGGCGGGTCAACCCCGACCAGTTCACCCACGGCACGTCCGAGCAGCGCAAGCGCTGGTTCAACCAGGGCTACGACCGCGGGGACCCGAAGACCTGCGACACCTTCGGCACCGACCAGCTCTGACATCCGCTCCGAGATCGTGGCAGGCCCCTCGGCGGGCCTGCCACGATCGTCATTCCTGCCGAAGCTCCCGGATCAGGGCAGCCGCGAGACCTGGTAGTGGCCGATGAGCCAGTCGTCGTCGACCCGCCGCAGGAGCACGCCGAGGTTGACGGTCAGGGCCGGCCGGTCGGTGAAGCCGAACTCCACCTCCAGGTAGCCGAGGATCACGTCGTCGGCGAGACGGCGGATCTCCCGGATGTCGTACGCGGCGGTAAGGCCGAGCGGCTGTCCGGCGTAGTACGCGGCGACACCGGCAGGCCCGACCGTGTACGGCTGCAACCCCTGAAAGATCGCGTCGTCGGTGAAGCACGCCGCGACCCGATCGGGCTCGTGGGCGTCGACAGCCGATTTCCACCGGTCGAGGACGGTACGCAGAATCTGAGCGTCGGACATGATGATCTCCCTGCTGGACGGACGTGCCCCGTTGCGTGCCTGTCGAGCTGCCCCAGGTGCGAGACGACCCCTCCAGGCTCAGCGAGGCGGCTGACCCGGGTCGTTCGGGTGCGGCGTCAACGGCGTCACGGTCTCGCGCCGCCAGGCGCGCAGCGGCATCGACGCGCTCCACGCGCCCATCCTCCGGCGGCCAGCCGGGCAGCACGCCGCGAACCCCGTTTTGCGTGGCGATCGTCTCCCCGCCGAACGCCGCCAGTGAAGGCCCAGGTCAGTCCGGGTCGCGCACCAGGATCCGTACCGCCCGGGCCGCACCCACCGCCGCGACCAGCACCGCGTGCCGGGGCTCTGGCACGTCGAGCAGCCGCTCCGCCCGCAACGGCACGAGCGGGGCCAACCGCCGGTCGGCGAGCACCCCGTCCACCGCCCGCCGGTCACCGCCGCAGACCAGCGCGGCGAGCGTCGCCACCTCCGGCAACAGCAGCCGTACGGCCAGGTCCGCCGCGTCACCCAACGCAGCCTTCGCCTGGTTGTCGCGCCGGCGGGCGAACCGGTGCTGCGACCATCCCCCCGCAGCGGTGCGCCCCTGCACGTACCGGGTGTCCACCTTGGAGACGACGAGGTCGGCGCCCTCGGCCACCCCGAGCGCCACCGCGCCCTTGCGGGCCAGCAGCAGGCCGATCCGGCGGGGCATGACGGCGGAGGCCACGAACCCGGCCACATCCACGCCGGCCGGCGCACCCGGTGGGGCGTACAGCTCAGCGGTTGCTCCGTCCGGGGCGGCGAGCAGTAGGCCGTACTCCTGGGCGCTGGTGGTGGGCGGGCCGTGCCGGTCGGAGAAGCCCTCGACCCAACGGCCGACGCGGGCCGGGTCGACCTCGACCCACCGGCCTCCGCCGGCTGCGGGTCGACTGGTCATCGCCCGACCGTACGGCACAGCGACCCCACCCGGGCCCCCGGGCGGCCCCGGGCCCGGCCCGGAACACCAGGCGACACCGCCGACCCGGCGCGGTCCGGCGCCGGGTCGGGTGGCTCAGCCGTCAGACGGTTGCCGTGACCGTTCACCCCGGCAGTGCGCGGCCACTCACCCTGGCAGTAGCGCGGCCACTCACCCTGGCAGTAGCGCGGCCACCGCCAGCGCGGCGATCAGCGCGCTGGAGACCAGGCCGGTGACCAGCCGCCCCCGCGGCCCGGTCAACGCCCTGCCGACCACAGTGCCACCGCCGGCGATGACCAATTGCCAACTCGCCGATGCCAGGAACACCCCGGCCACGAAGAGCGCCGCCGGGACCACGCCCGAATCGGCCGTGTCCCGGCGGCCGAGCACCAGCGCGGCGAAGTAGAGCACCGTCATCGGGTTCAGCAGGGTCAACCCGAGCAGCGCCGCGTAGGCCCGCCCCGGAGTGCTCATGCCCCCGCCGTCGCGTGCCGTCGGCCGCCGCTGCGAGCGGTGCGCGGACCACGTCCGCCACAGGCCGTGCCCGGCAAGACCCAGCAGGACCACGGCGGCGACCACCCGCAGTGGCCCGGCGACCGGCGCGATGATTCCGGCCAGGCCGGCGCCGCCGAGCACGGCCACCACCGCGTAGAGCCCGTCGGCCGTCGCCACCGCGAGCGCTGCGGCCGCACCCACCCGAAACGAGGTACGGGCGCTGAGCCCCAGAATGAGAATCGCGATCGCGCCGACGGGAATGGCGACGCCGTAGCCGGCCACGAGACCGGCGAGGAACGCCCCGGTCATGGACGTCGGTGGCGGGTCGAGGTTCGTCCCCGAAGCGCCCGCTGTCGACGCACGGCGGTGGCCGCACGGACAGGAACCTGCTTCGGGTACGCCTCAATCACAAACGCATCC
>NZ_QGSY01000127.1 GCF_003857035.1 Micromonospora arida | reverse complement strand
TACGCGTCTCGTGGGCTCGGAGATGTGTATAAGGGACAGGGAATGGACAGTGCATGACGCCGCCGATCCCGCCCGCCCCGTCGACGCGACGCGGCTGCGGGCGGCGCTGGGGCGGCACAGCCCCGCCACGCTGGATGCCACCAGCCCGGCCGAGTCGCTGCGACACGGCGGCATGGTCACCCTGGAGCCGGGTGGCCAGTTGGAGATCTCCACCCCGCCCCGCCCCTCGGTCGCCGCGTTGATCCGCGCCACCGAGGCCGACATCGCCCAGGTCACCGACCTGCTGGCCGCCGCCGGGCTGGTCCTCGGCAGCAGTGGCATCGACCCCCACCGACGGCCCCGCCCGGTGGTGGAAACCCCCCGTTACCGCGCGATGCGCGGAGCCTTCGACCGCCACGGCCCGGCCGGCCGCACGATGATGTACAGCACCGCCGGCCTGCAGATCTGCCTCGACGCCGGCGAGCCGGACCAGGTCGCTGACCGCTGGGCCGCGGCCCACGCGGTCGGGCCCCCACTACTCGCGGCGTTCGCCTCCGCCAGTCGACACGCGGGGCGGCGCACCGGTTGGGCCTCCGCGCGGATGGCCGCCTGGCTGGCCATCGACCCGGCCCGGACCCGCCCGGTCTGGTCGCCCTCCCGGGCCGGGGACGATCCGATCGACGCCTGGATCAGCTACGTGCTCGCCGCGCCGCTGCTCTGTCTGCGCCGGCACAGCGCCGACTGGGCCGCGCCGCCCGGCGTGACCTTCGCCGACTGGCTCGACGGCGCACTGCCACAACCGCCCACCACCGATGACCTCGACTACCACGTCAGCACCCTCTTTCCGCCGGTGCGGCCACGCGGCTACCTGGAGCTGCGCTACCTGGACGCCCAACCCGACCGCGGCTGGCGGCTGCCACTGGCGGTGCTGACCGCCCTGTTCGGTGACCAGGGCACCGTGCGGGAGGCGTACACGATCGCCACGCCAGTGGCGCACCGCTGGTCGGCCGCCGCCCGGCACGGCCTGGCCGACCCGGCGCTGGCCGCCGCCGCGGCGGCCCTGCTCGACCTGGCCCTGACCACCCTGCCCCGACTGGAGCTGCCGACCAGCACCCACGACGAGATCCAGCGAGGGGTACGCCAGCGGCTGGCCGCCGCAGAGAGGAGAGACCAGTGAGCGCGAGGAGTGAGCCGGTTCTGCGAGCCTCGCAGTCGCGAACGGAGGACGGCTCGGTGAGCGCGAGGAGTGAGCCGGTTCTGCGAGCCTCGCAGTCTGGCCGGGTCGACGGCGAGCAGTTGCGCGACCACATCGCGGTGGAGTTGGCGCGGGCCCGTGCCCGCACCGCGTTGCTGACCGAGGTGGTCGACGACGCCGACCTGACGCGCCAGCACTCACCGCTGATGTCGCCGTTGGTCTGGGACCTTGCCCATGTCGGTAACCAGGAGGAGCTCTGGTTGGTCCGGGACGTGGGCGGCCGGGAGCCGGTCCGGTGTGACATCGACGAGTTGTACGACGCGTTCAAGCAGCCGCGCCGGGACCGCCCCGCGCTGCCCCTGTTGCCGCCCGCAGAGGCGCGCGCCTACCTGGCCACCGTTCGGGACAAGGTGCACGACCTGCTCGACGCGGTGACCTTCACCGAGCGGCCGCTGGTCGCCGACGGGTTCGCCTTCGGCATGATCGTGCAGCACGAGCAGCAGCACGACGAGACGATGCTCGCCACCCACCAGCTGCGCTCGGGGCCGGCGGTGCTGCACGCCCCGGCGCCGCCCGAGTCGTCGGTCCGGGTCGGCGCGGAGGTGCTGGTGCCGGCCGGCGAGTTCACCATGGGCACTGACACCGATCCGTGGGCGTTGGACAACGAACGTCCGGCGCACCGGGTCGACCTCCCGGCGTACGTCATCGACGCCGCCCCGGTGACCAACGGCCAGTACGCGGCCTTCATCGCCGACGGCGGCTACACCGAGCAGCGCTGGTGGAGCGCGGCCGGCTGGGAGCATCGGGTTCGGGAACAGCTGAGCGCCCCGATGCACTGGCGTTCTGACGGCGACGACTGGTCGTATCGGCGCTTCGGTCAGTGGGCGCGGGTCCGCGCCGACGAGCCGGTGGTGCACGTGTGCTGGTACGAGGCGCAGGCGTACGCGGCGTGGGCCGGCAAGCGGCTGCCGACCGAGGCGGAGTGGGAGAAGGCGGCCCGGTGGGATCCGACGACCGGGCGGTCGCGTCGTTACCCCTGGGGGGACGACGACCCGACCGAGGCGCACGCCAACCTCGACCAGCGTCATCTGCGGCCGGCGCCGGTGGGCGCGTATCCGGCCGGCGCGTCGCCGTTGGGTGTGCACCAGCTCATCGGCGACGTCTGGGAGTGGACCTCGACCGCGTTCGGCGGGCATCCGGGGTTCGCCGCGTTCCCCTATCGCGAATACTCGGAGGTCTTCTTCGGCGGCGACTACCGGGTGCTGCGCGGTGGCTCGTTCGGCACCGACCGCTCCGCCTGCCGGGGCACCTTCCGTAACTGGGACTATCCGATTCGCCGGCAGATCTTCAGCGGTTTCCGGTGTGCCCGGGACGCGCGACCGGACGAGTCGTACCGGTGAGTCGCCGCACGACCGGCGGCCCGGCGGCGGGTTGGGGGCGCTGATGTGTCGCCACCTGGCCTACCTGGGGCCGCCGGTCACCCTGGCCGAGCTGTTGTTCGAGCCTCCGCACTCGCTGGTGCGGCAGTCCTGGGCGCCCCGTGACATGCGCGGCGGCGGCACGATCAACGCCGACGGGTTCGGTGTCGGCTGGTACCCGGGTGAGGGTGAGGGTGAGCCGGTGCGGTACCGGCGGGCGCAGCCGATCTGGAGCGACCCGACCATCGCCCAACTGGCGGCGGTGACCCGCAGCGCGGCGGTGGTGGCGGCGGTGCGCTCGGCCACGGTCGGGATGGCGGTGCTCGACGGCGCGGCGGCGCCCTTCGCCGAGGGGCGGTGGCTGTTCAGCCACAACGGTGTGGTCCGCGGCTGGCCGGACGCCGTGGTGCCGCTCGCCGCCGGTCTGCCGGTGCGCGACCTGCTCACTCTGGACGCCACCACCGACTCGGCGCTGCTCTGGGCGCTGGTGCGGCATCGGTTGCGCACTGGTGCCGACCCGGTCGAGGCGGTCGGGCGGACGGTGACCGACGTCGCCGCCGCCGCCCCCGGTTCGCGGCTCAACCTGCTGCTCACCGACGGGCACCGGGTGGTGGCCAGCGTGGCGGGGCACGCGTTGTCGGTCCGCGAGACGCCGGGTTCGGTGCTGCTCGCCTCCGAGCCACACGACGACGATCCCGGGTGGCGGTCGGTGCCGGAGGGGCACCTCGTCGTCGCCACCGCGGGTGAGGTGCGGGTACGTCCACTGCCGACCCCGGTGAGCCGTGCCGGGCAGGCACGCAACGGTTGATCGAACAGAGGAGCGAACCGATGACTGCGGAACCCCTGGAGATCTACCTCGAAGAGGCTGACCTGGAGCGTGGCCTGCGCGACGACGTCCGGGCAGGGCTGAGCGCCGAGCGGAAGTGGCTGCCGCCGAAGTGGTTCTACGACGCCCGGGGCAGCGAACTCTTCGAGGAGATCACCCGACTGCCGGAGTACTACCCGACCCGGGCCGAGCGGGTCGTGCTGGCCGCGCACGCTCCCGACATCGCGGCGCTGACCGGGGCCAAGACGCTCATCGAGTTGGGTTCCGGCTCGTCGGAGAAGACCCGGCTGCTGCTGGACGCCTTCACCCGCCGGGGTGGGCTGGGCACGTTCGTCCCCCTCGACGTGTCGGTCAGTGCGCTGCGCGGGTCCACCGCCCAGATCGCGGCCGACTATCCGCGCCTGCGGGTGCGGGGCATCGTGGGGGACTTCACCCGGCAACTGGACCGGCTGCCCACCGGCGGTCGGCGGTTGGTGGTGTTCCTCGGCGGCACCATCGGCAACCTGTTGCCCGCCGAGCGGGCCGAGTTCCTGACGGCGATGCGCGCCGCGCTGGAGGTGGGCGACTGGTTGTTGCTCGGCACGGACCTGGTGAAGGACCCGTCGGTGATCGTGCCGGCGTACGACGACGCCGCCGGGGTGACCGCCGAGTTCAACCGCAACGTGCTGCACGTGATCAATCGGGAGCTGGGCGCCGACTTCGACCCGGCCGCGTTCGAGCACGTCGCCGTGTGGGATCCCCAGCACGAGTGGATCGAGATGCGGTTGCGGGCGACCCGGGCGATGAGCGTGCGGGTGCTCGGGCTGACAGTCGATTTCGCGGCGGGGGAGGAGCTGCGTACCGAGGTGTCGGCGAAGTTCCACCGGGAGGGGGTCGCCACGGAGCTGGCCATGGCCGGCTTCGCCGCGGCGGAGTTCTGGACCGACCCGGACGGGCTCTTCGGCGTCACGTTGGCGCGGGCGCGGTGAGCCTGTTCACCCGGCTCGGCCGGGCCGGGTGGTGATCCGATAGGCTGATCACGCGAAGGGGAGTAGCCCCCAATGTCGTGGTCGACATACTGGTGCGTTCCGCATCCGGCCACGCGGCCCCGGTTTTCTCGGGGCGGGCGAGACCTTCGACTCAGGCTGTTGCAGCCGGGTCGAGGGCGCCCCTGTACCTCCTCCCGGCGTGAACGGGAAGGACGTCATGGAGGGATTCTTCGCCGCGCTGGTCGTCAGCTTCGGCGTCATCTTCGTCGCCGAGCTGGGGGACAAGTCCCAGCTGATGGCGCTGACCTTCGCCACGCGGTTCAAACCGATTCCGGTGCTGATCGGCATCACGGTCGCCACCGCGGTGGTGCACCTGGCGTCGGTCGCCATCGGCGCGAGTCTCGGGGCGGTGCTGCCGACCGAGTGGATCTCCCTGGTTGCCGGCGTGGCGTTCCTCGGGTTCGGTGCGTGGACGCTACGCGGGGACAAACTCACGGAGGAGGAGAAGCGCAAGGCGGAGAAGACCAACAAGACCGCGTTGGTGGCGGTCTCAGTGGCGTTCTTCCTCGCCGAGTTGGGCGACAAGACGATGCTCGCCACGATCACGCTCGCCACCAAGTACGGCTGGTTCGGCACCTGGCTCGGCTCCACCATCGGCATGGTGGCTGCGGACGCGCTGGCCATCCTGGTCGGCCGGATGCTCGGTCGGCGGCTGCCGGAGAAGACCATCAAGTACGGTGCCGCGATCCTCTTCGCCATCTCCGGTCTCTGGCTGATCCTCGAGGCGGTGAACGAGCTGACCTGAGCGCCGACTAGCCGCCTGGTGGGCGGGTAACGGCCCGGGGTGGATCCCGCCGAGTTGTTGCGCCAAGGCGATCAGGTGCTGGTTGCCGTGGTGGAGGTGGCCGGCGCGCTGGTGATCTTCGTGGGCGCGGTGTGGGCGGCGGTGCGGTTCGTGGTCGAAGGGCTGCGACACCGCAGCGCCGCCCGCTTCACGCCGATCCGGCTCTCGCTGGGCCGCTTTCTGACCCTGGGCCTGGAATTCCAGCTGGCGGCCGACGTGCTGCGCACGGCGGTGTCCCCGTCGTTCACGCAGATCGGCCAGCTGGCCGCGATCGCGACGATCCGAACGGCGTTGAACTACTTCCTGGGCCGCGAGATCCGTCAGGAGCAGCGTCAGGTGGCCGAGGGGGAGCGTCAACCGTGACGGGCGCCCTGGTCACGGCGGTCACCGCCCTGGCGCTGGTCGCCGGGGTACTCACCACGCTCACCACCGGGGCGCTGCGCAGCGGCGTCCGGGTGCTGCTGGACCTGCTCACCGCAGCCGGTCTGCTGCGGCTCGCTGGCGAGCCGGGTTGGAACGGCCTGGCCGGCGCGGTCGCGATCATCGCCCTGCGTCAGCTGCTCGGGGCGGCGCTGAGCCGCCCACCCCCATGGTCCGGCCGACAATCCCCAGCGCGCTGCGCCGAGGACGATCACCACCTACCGTTGGCCTCGACAGGTGAAACGGGAAAAGCGGGAGGATGACCACATGAGCCGGCACGACGAACCGAACGAGTACGGCTTCGCCGGCGATGGCACCGCCCCGGAGCCGCCGCCCGGCGGGAAGCCCGACGAGCAGGATCGTGTCGAGGAGGTGGCGGTGCCGGGCGACGACCTCACCGGGCCGACGGCTGAGGCGTTGGTCGAGGAGACCGAGGACCTGCCGCCCGCCGACCGCCGCCGCTGAGCGCGAGCCCGCGCGGTGGGCGCAGCGGCGAAACCGCGCTGGTCGGCCGCGCCGCCCCCTCGGCGTTCGCGTTCGCCGGGGCGCGTCGGCACGCTCAGCGGGTCTCGGGGTGCTGGTAGACGTCGGGTACGCCGTCTCCGTCGGCGTCCAGCCGCTCCCGCTCCGCCACCCTCCGGTACGCCGCGTTGCGGCGGCTGAGCACCGTGGCGGCCAACCCGGCGGAGATCACCGAGCCGAGCAGCACGGCCGCCTTGACCCGGTCGTCGGCCGTGCTGCCCGCCCCGAATGCCAGGTCGCCGATGAGCAGCGAGACGGTGAAGCCGACGCCGGCCAGCAGGGCGATCCCGAGCAGGTCGGCCCAGGTGATGTCCTCGTCCAGTTCGGCGCGGGTGAACCGGGCCAGCAGGTACGTCGAGCCGAAGATGCCGATGCTCTTGCCGAAGACCAGGGCGGCGACGATGGCGATCACGATCGGATCGCTCAGCAGGGCGCCCAGGTCGGTGCCGCGCAGCGTGACCCCGGCGGCGAAGAGGGCGAAGATCGGCACCGCAACACCGGCCGACACCGGCCGCCATCGGTGCTCCAGGCGGGCGGCGAGCCCACCCTCGCCCGCCCCCGCGCTGGCGGTGGCCGGCTGCTCGCCGCCCGCCGGACGACGGGCGAGCACCGGGACCGTGAAGCCGAGCAGGACACCGGCGACCGTGGCGTGCACGCCCGAGGCGTGCACCAGTGTCCAGGCGGCGATCGCGAGGGGGATGAGCGCCCACCACCAGGTGCGCCCCCGCTGCACCAGCACCGCGAAGAGCCCGATCGGCGCCAACGCGGCGAGCAGCGGTACGGGGTGGAAGTCGGCGGTGTAGAAGATCGCGATGATGGTGATCGCGAACAGGTCGTCGACCACCGCGAGGGTGAGCAGGAATGCGCGTAGGCCCTGGGGCAGATGTGAACTGACCACCGCGAGGACGGCGAGCGCGAATGCGATGTCGGTGGCGGTCGGAATGGCCCACCCGCGCAGGCCGTCCCCGCCCCCGTTCAGCACCACCGCCACGTAGATCAGCGCCGGCAGCAGCATCCCGCCGAGCGCGGCCGCGATCGGCAGCGCGGCTCGGCGCGGGTCGCGCAGGTCACCGGCGACGAACTCCCGTTTGAGCTCCAGGCCCACCACGAAGAAGAAGATGGCCAGCAGGCCGTCGGCCGCCCAGGTGGCCAGATTCAGGTCGAGGTGCCAGGGCGCGCCGGGCCAGGGCACCACGTCGCCGAGCCGCGTGTACGAGTCGGACCACGGGGAGTTGGCCCAGATCAGCGCGATCACGGCACCTGACAGCAGCAGCACGCCGCCGACGGTCTCGGTGCGCAGCACGTCGGCCATGTGCCGGGCCTGCGGCCAGGACGATCGGGAGAACAGCCGGATCTTCGGCGGACGCGGCCCTGATGGCGGGGTGGGGGAGGTCAACTTTGGGCTCACCTACGGGAGTCGGGACGGCAGGAATCCACTCGCCGACCAGACTTCCCGGCACACCGCTGTCAACCCTATCCGGCGGCGCGGTCGGCGGCGACCGCTGGGCCGATCGGACGCCATCCGATCGGCTTCCGACTTTTCCCCGTTGTCGCCGCAGCCGAATGGGCGTTTGTCGGGTTGGTCATGCGGGCGCACATCTCGCCGCCGGAAAATACATAACTCCGGACATAAGCCGTATGAGCCGCTTTAATGGTTTCACGAGTTTAGAGACGACCTTGGGGGTTTTCGTGAAGTTCTTTGCCGTAACCGGACCGGCACGGGGGCGCTCCTGATGGACCTGCTCCGCCAATTGCGCCACGTGCGTCGGCACTGGTGGGTCGCGCTGGTCACGGTCATGGTGGCTCTCGGCGTCTCGGCGTTCCTGACCGTACGGGCCCAACCCCGGTACGTCGCCTCGGTGACCTTCTTCGTCACCACCCCCAACACCGGCGTCAGCGACGCCTATCAGGGCGGGCTCTTTCTCCAGCAGCGCGTCAAGTCGTACGCCGACCTGCTCAGCAGCGATCGGCTGGCGCAGAGCGTGGTGGCCGAGACTCCGGTCGGCCTCACCGCGGACGAGGTGCAGCGCCGGGTGAGCACATCGACCGAGACCGGCACCGTTCTGCTGCGGGCGTCGGTGACCGACACCGACCAGACCCGCGCGTTGCGCGTGACGGAGAGCCTCGCCAACAAGTTCGTCGAGCTCGTTCAGAAGGTCGAGACGACCCCGGAGGGCAAGGCGCCCATCAAGATCGAAGTGGTTAGTGGCCCGCGGGTCAGCGCCAATCCCGTCTCGCCGCAGCCGGCCCGCAACCTCACCCTCGGTGGCCTGGTCGGTCTGATCCTCGGCGTGGGTCTGGCGATCCTGCGGGGCGTCGCCGACGTCCGACTGCGCGATGCCGCCGGCCTGCAACGCGCCACCGGCAGCCCGCTGCTCGGTGAGATTCCGTTCGAGGCCAACGCCCGCAGCGCCCCGCTGATCGTGGGCGACGCCGCGACCTCGGCGCGCGCCGAGGCGGTGCGCAAGCTGCGGACCAACCTGCGCTTCGTGGACGTCCACGAACCGGCCCGGGTCATCGCGGTGACCAGCGCCCTGCAGGGCGAGGGCAAGACCACGCTCTCCTGCAACCTGGCCATCGCGTTGGCCGAGGCGGGCTGGCGGGTTCTGCTGGTCGACGCCGATCTGCGCCGCCCGAAGGTCGACGACTACCTGGGCCTGGATGCCGGCGTCGGCCTCACCGACGTGCTGGTGGGTGACGTGAAGGTGGGCGACGTCGTGCAGCGCTGGGGCGACAAGTCGCTGCTGGTGCTGCCCAGCGGGTCGGCCCCGCCGAACCCGAGCGAGCTGCTCGGCTCCAAGGCCATGTCGGACCTGCTACTGGCGCTGCGCGAGTCGGCGGACATCGTGATCATCGACACCGCGCCGCTGCTCGCGGTGACCGACGGCGTGGTGGTGGCCGTGCAGGCCGACGGCGCGCTGCTGGTGACCCAGCAGGGCCGTACCTCGCGGACCCAGGTCGCTGCGGCGGCCCGGTCACTGCACTCGGTCTCGGTCCGGCTGCTCGGCTGTGTGCTGAACATGGCCAAGGTGGCCAAGGCCGAGGCGTACCAGTACGAGGCCTACCGGGTGGTGGCCTCGACGGCCGAGGCGTCGGTGCCGGCCGACAGGGCCGCGTCCGGCCGGCACAGCGCGACCGCCGACGGGGTCAACGGCGTCCCCGACCACACCCAGGAACTCACCCGGCTGCCCCGATGAGCGCGGCGAGGGGTCGCAGCGACCGTTCGATCTCCTCGGCGCAGCGTCGGAAGTCGGCCGCGGTACCGCCGATCGGGTCCCGAAGGTCGTCCTCGTCCGGGGCGGCGGGTTGCAGCCGTCCCCGGGCCTGGGCGGCGGCGGCGATGGCCGCCCGCAACGGGTCGTCGGCCGAGTCGGCGGGCGGCTCGGCCGCCGCGGCCAGCCGGCCGAACTGGCGCAGCGTGAACGTCCGGTGCAGCGCTCCCGGCGCCAACGCGGTGCAGACCGAGCGTTGGCGTCGGGTCGCGGTCAGCACGAGCGTCGCGTCGACCAGGTACTCGGGCCGCAACCCCCGGGTCCGGAACGCCGCCGGGTCCGCGCCGATCTCGGTCGCGACCTCCAGGGCGTACGGGTGCATGGCCAGCCCGTCGACCGCGTCGGTGCCGGCGCTGGCCACCTCGACGGGTCGGTCGGCCAGCAGCCGGCGGGCCAGGTACTCGGCCATCGGCGACCGGCACAGGTTGGCGTGGCAGACGAACAACACGCGATCAGCCATCGGTGCCCCTCTCATCGGTACGGACACGAGCGCTCGCACCGCGGGGGCGGTGCGTCGACGCCGGTGGCCGCGCGGGGAGGGGTTGTCGGCATCGTACGCGCGCCGCACGCCGGCCGGTCGTGGTGCCGCGCCGGTCGCCGGCGATCCCTGTGGGACGGGGGCGCACCGGTGAAGATCGGCATCCTGTCGTACCACTTTCCGCCCGAGCCGGCGTTCATCCCGGGGAGCCTCGCCGAGGAGCTGGCCGCGCGTGGGCACGAGGTACGCGTCCTCACCGGCTTTCCGGACTACCCCGGCGGGCACGTCTATCCCGGCTGGCGACAGCGGTGGCACCACGAGACGCACAGCCAACGGCTGAGCGTCCGACGGGTCCCCCGCTACCCCGGGGGCGCCGCGTCGGTCGGCGGCCGGATGGCCAGCTACCTCTCCTTCGCCGGCAGCGCTGGGCTGGTCGCACGCCGGTTCCTGGGCGACGTGGACGCGCTCTACGTCTTCCAACTGCCGGCGACGACGTTCGCCGCCGCCGGAGTGCTCCGGTTGCTCGGGCGGGTGCCGGCGGTGCTGCACGTGCAGGACGTCTGGACTCGCGACGGCGCGGACGAGGGGGGCGAGGGGCGCTGGGCGGCACGGATGGGCAGCGCGATGACCCGGATCTACCGGACCGCGGCGCGAATCGCGGTCGCGGCGCCGTCGATGCGGGACCTGGTGGTCGCGGCCGGCGCCGACCCGGCCCGGGTCCGGCTGGTGCTGAACTGGACCGACGAGCGGATCTTCCACCCGGCGACACCCGGCGTGGCGGCCCGCCAGCTGGTCCGTCGCGACGGCCGGTGCGTGGTGATGCACGCCGGGACCATCGGGGCGCGGCAGGGGCTGGAGACCGCGGTCCGTGCGGCCGCGGCACTGGACCGGACGATGGATCTGGTCCTGGTCGGTTCGGGCGCGGCGGAGCAGCGGGTGCGGGGGCTCGCCGCCGAGCTGGGCGCGGGGAACGTCCGTTTCCTGGAGCGGCGGTCGCCGGTCGACATGCCCGAGCTGTACGCCGCCGCCGACTACCAACTGGTCATGTTGCGCGACCTTCCGGAGCTGCGCGGCATGGTGCCCGGCAAGCTCCAGGCCGCGCTCTCCTGTGCCGCGCCGGTGATCGCGTCCGCCGGTGGGGACACGGCCGAGCTGGTCGAACGGGCTCGGGCTGGGTTGTCCTGCCCGCCCGAGGACTGGGCGGCATTGGCCGACAGGTTCTGGTTGGCCGCCACCATTCCGTCGCCGACCCGCACCGAGATGGGTCGCCGGGGTCGGGCCGCGTACCTGCGCGAGATGTCGCTGCCCGCCGGCGTGGACCAGATCGAACGGCTGTTGCACGAGGCGGCTGGACGGGTCGCAGAGCCCGCCACGGAGCCACGAAGAAAGCTCGCTTAAAGGACGACAAACGCAATAACAGTACAAATTTCCCTGATGCGTGCTAAGAACGTCAGGGAATCGACCTTCTGTCCGGTTCCGCGATTGGGAGTGTGGTGTGACGGTGAGCGAACGACCGATCCGGCGGCGGAGCCGGTCCCGGCGTCGTCGGCGGGCCCGACTGCGACGGGCCCTCCTTGGTGCCCTGGTGGTCGGCTCGCTGCTGCTGGCGACCGCCGGGTGGATCGGCTTCCGTGGCTGGCAGGCGCGCACCCACCTGCTCAACGCCGCTGGCCTGGCCCGAGAGTTGAGCGCCCAAACCGTCGGTGGGGACACCGACCGCGCCCTGCGGACGCTCGCCGCCCTTCAGGAGCAGGCCGGCGCGGCCCGCGCGGCAACGGCCGACCCGAGTTGGCAGCTCGGACGACGTACGCCGATGGCAGGCGACGACCTCGACGCCGTCGCGCAGATCGCCGCCGCCATCGACGAACTGGCTCGACACGCGTTCCCGACCCTGCTTCGGGCGGACCTGACCAGCCTGGTGCCGACCGGGGGCCGGGTGGACCTCGCCCGACTCGCCGCCGTCTCCACCCAGCTGACCGAGGCCCACGAGTCGGTGCAACGTACCCGCCAGAACCTGGCGGCGGTGCCAGCCGACACTCTGGTCAGCCAGATCCGGCAGGCGCTGAGCGACCTGCGCGACGAGATCGACCGGCTGGCCAGCCTCACCAGGGCTGCCGACCAGGGAGCCCGCCTCCTCCCGCCGCTGCTCGGCGCGAACGGCCCACGCCGCTACCTGCTCGTCTCGCAGAACCTCGCCGAGTTGCGCGCCACCGGCGGCATGTTCGGCGCGTACGCGATGATCGAGGCGGAGAACGGCAAGGTGAAGATGGGCAAGCAGGGCAGCAGTGCCTCGCTCGGCCGGTTCACCCCGGCGGTGAAGGTGCCCGCCGAGACCCGGGCCCTCTGGACGGACCTGCCCGGCATCTATCCCGCCGACGTCAACCTGTCCCCGCACTTCCCGACCGCCGCGACGCTGTACCGCGAGATGTTCCGGCGAAAGACCGGCACCACTGTCGACGGCGTACTCGCCGTTGATCCGGTGGTGCTGTCCTATCTGCTCAAGGCGACCGGTCCGGTGCTGGTGCCCGGGGGTGTCCCGCTCGCCAGCGAGAAGGTAGTGCAGACCCTGCTCAACGACAGCTACCAGCGCCTCGACATCAAACAGCAGGACGACTTCTTCGCGGCGTCTGCCGCCTCGGTGTTCGACACCTTTTTTAAGAAGAATGTCAACCCACGGGTGTTGTTGTCCGCATTTGACCGTGCTATCACCGAACGCCGGATATTGTTCTGGAGTGCCCGACCTGAGGAACAGCGGACATTCGGCGAGAGCCGGATGGCCGGGACGCTTCCGGAACAGGACACCGTGCCGACCGTCGGCGTGTTCCTCAACGACGGCAGCGGCGCGAAGCTCGGCTACTACCTGAAGCCGGCGGCGAACCTGACGGTCGGCGAATGCCGGTCCGACGGCCGCCGTGAGCTACGGCTGCGGGTGACTCTGCGCTCGACGGCGCCGAAGTCCGGACTCAGCGAGTCCATCCTCGGCCTCGGCATGGCTGGCGATCCGTACACCGCCCGCACGTTGGTGTCGATCTTCAGCCCGGCTGGAGGAGCGGTGCTGGAGGCCCGACTGGACGGGGCCGAGGCGGCGCTTGGCAGCGGCACCGAACGCCGCCGTCAGGTGGCGACGGCCAGCGTCGACGTCGGCCCCGGCGCCGAGAGGGCGCTGGAGGTCACCGTGCTGACGGCCAAGACCGGCGTCGGACAGGCCGAGCTGTGGCTGACCCCCACCGCCAGCCCTTGGACCACCCAAGTTCATTCCGCACCAAGCTGTGATCAGTAGGAGGGAACCAATCATGCGGCTATCCCGCATCATCATGGCGCTCACGGTCGGCCTGGCCGTGGTGGCCGTGCCGACGGCAGCGGGGGCGGCACAGCCGCAGCCGACGCCCAGCGCGACCACCGACCCGACCCAACCGCCGCCGTACACGCCGCAACCCCCGGCCCTGACCGTCAACCGGCCGACGATCTACCTCGGCGAGACGGTCGTGCTGACCGGTACCAACTTCGGCCCGAACGAGACCGTCGACATCAACGTGACGGTCACACCGCAGGCCGCTCCGGCCCGCGGTGCGGCTCCGGCTCGCCGCAGCGACGGCAGCACCGTGGCCATGGCTCCGGTGGCCTACCAGGCGAGCGCGCCCCTGCACTTCACGGCGTACACCGACGCTCAGGGTCGCTTCACCAAGACCTACAAGCCGTCGGTGACGGGTCTGCTGACCTTCACCGCCACGGGCCGGGAGTCCGGCCGTACCGCCTCCACCGAGCTGCGGGTGCTGCACAAGAAGCAGCCGCTGCCCGTCACGGGTGACAGCCTCGGCACGCCCATGAAGCTCGGTGGCGGCCTGGTCGGCGCCGGAGCGGTGATGTTGCTGCTGACCCTGGCCTGGCGTCGCCGCCAGCGCTTCGGTGGTGCGGCGCACTAATCCACACCACCGGGCTGCGCCCGGACAGCACCGAGGCTGGCGCCCGTCGGAAACACTCCGACGGGCGCCAGCCTGTTCAGTGAGACGGGGCCCGCGCGCCAGCGCCTTCCGGGGGACCGTCGTCGGTCCGGCCCAGGCCCGCCGATATTCGTCGGTCCGGCCATGCCCGCGACTATCGAGGCCGACAAACCGCCGGTACGACTTCCGGCAGGCCATGTCCGGCTTGGGGCCTTTGCGCGGTCGGCCCGTTCGTGATCGACTCGGGTTCCTTGAAGTCGGGGTGTCCGGGAGTCCGGGATGCCCCGAGTTCCGTGAACCCGAGTGGATCCCGCCGGCGGGCGCCGGTTTGGCGCTGTGGCCCCGGCGTTGGGTGGGTGGTTTGTCGGTTGGTGGGTGTTTGTGGGTGGTGACCGGGTGCACTCGTGGGCCGGAATCATGGCCGGGCCGGGGTCGTTACATACCCTGACGATCGCAGCACCACCGACCCGCCGCCCGACCCTTGGGGGTCTGGTCGCGCAGGTCGGAATGCCAACCTCCGCCCGGTCGTTACAGTCGCCACGAACGACCGGCGGGCACCGCCACGGTGAGGGTGCCGGCAGGTGGGCCACCCCGGAATGAGCCGGGCCCCCCGGTCGTTACACAGGGACCCGGCGCCGCGAGCCCCTCGGCTTGCCAGGTCGGCCGATCCGACGCCCGACACGGGTGTCACCCCCCAAACTTTTCCCCTTTGTTTGTGCAGCGCCGGACGAGGTGCTCACACCCTGCCGCCGCCCCCCCTTTTTGGCGGTCGGGGTGTCCTACCCCCGAAGGAGCTATCCCTCATGAACACGATCTTCCGTAAGAGCATGCTGTCTGTTGCTGGTCTCGCGTTCGCCGGTGGTGTCCTCGCCGGCCCGATCGCCGCCCACGCCGCCACCCCGGCCGTGGATGCCAAGCCCGTCGCCGTGGCCGTGCAGTCGGCCGCCCCGAAGCCGCAGGGCGACCAGTCCCACATCACCCTCAACGACGAGCAGAGCGCCAACGTCAAGGCGATCATCGCCGCCACCAAGAAGGCCGGTCTGCCGGAGCGCGCCGCGGTCATCTCGATCGCGACGAGCCTGCAGGAGTCGAAGCTCGAGAACCTCGGCCACCTCGGCGATATGAACGACCACGACTCGTTGGGCCTGTTCCAGCAGCGCCCGAGCTCGGGTTGGGGTACGCCGGAGCAGATCACCGACCCCGCCTACTCCACGACCGCGTTCCTCAAGGGTCTGAAGCAGGTCGACGGGTGGCAGGACATGCCCCTGACCGACGCCGCGCAGACGGTGCAGGTGTCGGCCTACCCGGACGCCTACGCCCAGTGGGAGCAGCAGGCCACCGACCTCGTCGGCCAGTACTGGAACAGCTGACCCGCACCACCACAGAACAACAGCACCGAAGACCAGCACCACCGCACCACCGCACGGCGGCAAGACCACAGCATGACACCGACCGCTGGCCGGCACCCCCAACCCGGGGTGCCGGCCAGCGGCATTTCCGCGCCTTGACAAACCCGCACAAAACCGCACCACGAAACGCGACTTGCTGACCAGGACCGCGGACCGGGACCGGCACCGCCACAGGGACCGGGACAGGGACCGGCACCGGCACCCACACCCGGGGAGCCGGCCAGCGGCGTACCCCGGTCAGTTCTTGTGGTTGTGGGTGCGCCTGATATCGATCAGCGCGGCGATCAGCGCGAGCGCGATGATGCCGGTGGCGAGCATGAGGGACTGTTCGAAGGCGTTGGTCCAGTCCCCGCGGCTGTCGGCCAACCTGGAGAAGAACAGCGAGCCGACGGCGGCGATGCCGGCGGCGGCGCCGATCCGCTGGCCGGTCTGGAGCATGCCAGCGCCGCTGCCCGCCTGATCGACCGGCACCTCGGAGAGGGTGATCGTCTGGTTGGGGGCGATCACCAGCCCGCTGCCGATGCCGGCGACGAGCAGTGGGCCGGCGGTGACCCAGGGCGCCGGGGCGTCCGGGAAGAGGCGCAGTGCCATCACCGTGGCGGCCAGTCCGACCACCACGGTGAGCAGTCCGATGGCGACCAGTGGTCGGCCGAAGCGGTTGACGATGCGGCCACCGAGCACGGCGGCGGCCGCGGAGCCCAGGGCGAAGGGGGTGATGGCCAGGCCGGCGACGAGCGCGCTGTAGCCGAGCCCCATCTGCAGGAACAGGGTGAAGATGAAGAAGATCGCGGTGAAGCCGCCGAAGTAGACGAGCGCCAGGATCGAGCCCAGCGTGTACGACTGGAAGCTGAACAGTCGGAGGTCGAACAGGGGCTGGTGCTGGCGTGCGTACCGTCGTTCCCAGAGCCCGAAGGCGACCAGCACCGCCAGGCCCACCGGGATGAGCGCCCACTTCCACGGGGTCCGCCACTGCTGCTCCTGCACCAGTGGCAGCAGGACGAGGACCACACCGACGCCGAGCAGCAGGACGCCGAAGGGGTCGAGTCGATGCCAGCCGGGTTGGCCGCTGGGGCGGCCGGGCAGCAACCGCCAGCCGAGGATCACCGCGAGGACACCGACCGGCACGTTGACGAAGAAGACCCAGCGCCAGCCGTGTTCGTCGCCGCCGATGGCGATGAGCAGTCCGCCGAGCAACGGCCCGACGGCGGTGGAGATGCCGATGGTGGCGCCGAGCAGCCCGAACGGGCGGGCGCGTTCGGGCCCACGGAACAGTTGCTGGATCAGCCCGATGACCTGCGGGTTGACGACGCCGGCGGCGGCGCCCTGCAGCAGTCGGGCGATGACCAGCCAGGTCGGGGAGGTGGCGAGGCCGGCGAGCGCGCTGGTGATGGTGAACAGCGCGATGCCGAAGACGAACGCGTTGCGCCGACCGCGGGCGTCGCCGAAGCGGCCGGCGGGCACCAGCGCCAGGCCGAAGGTGAGCGCGTACCCGGAGAGAATCCACTGCAGGTCGCTGGACGACGCGTGCAGCGCCCGGTCGATGGAGGGCACGGCCACGTTGACGATGCTCACGTCGAGCAGTGTCATGAAGGCGGCGACGAGTCCGACGCCGACGGCCTGCCAGCGTCGTCGGTTCTCGGCGGCGGTCACCGGCTGCGGCGCGTGCGCCGCGCTCATCGCGCCCCCCGTCGACCCTCGGTCATCCATGGTTGACCGCTACCCGGGTCTTCGGGGGGCGAACCGTACCGGTTGGTTCCGCGGGTCACGCCATCTGGCGGGCGCAGAACCGGGGACCGAAGTCCAGGCCGGCCATCGGCGAGTCCTCGCGGTGCAGTAGGCCCTTCTCGGTGAGCAGGTGCAGGGGGCTGCCCACCTGCTCCTCGGTGAGCCCGGATTCCTCGGCGATCAGGTCCGGGTAGGGCACCTGCCCGCGTGCCTCAAGGGTGGTGACCGCCTGGTACACCCGTTGCTCGGCCTCCGACAGTTGCACCTGCTGCATGGTTCCTCCTTTTGCTCGTCCGCCACTGCGGTGGCGGCTGCCGTGCGCCGGTTACCCCCTCGGTGCCCGAAGATGCACACCCGATCGGGCGGTCGCGACGGCGGGCGGGTCCGGCGGTCGGGCCGGGGAGGTGCCCTAGGCTGCTTCCGTGATCGTTTGGGATCTCGTCGTTGTCGGCGGTGGCCCCGCGGGGCTGTCCGCGGCGCACGCCGCTGCCCGTGCGGGCGTCTCCACCCTTGTCGTCGAGCGAGCCGTTCACCCGCGGTACAAGACCTGCGGCGGTGGCCTGATCGGCACGTCGCTGGCTGCCGTTCAGGATCGGATCGAGGTGCCCGCGCACGACCGGGTGGACCGGGTGACCTTCACCCGCGACGGCCGTCGGGAGTTCACCCGCCGCAACGGCAGTCCGGTGGTGACTATGGTGCGCCGCGAGGAGTTCGACGACCGGCTGCGCGCGGCGGCGGTCGCCGCCGGCGCGCAGCTGCGGGAGCGGGTCGCGGTCCGCGCGATCGAGCAGGACCCCGAGGGGGTACGCCTGCGGCTGGCCGACGGTACGACGATCGCGGCTCGTGCCGTGATCGGGGCGGACGGCTCGTCGGGGGTGACCGGGCGGCACGTCGGAGTTCGGTACCGGCAGGTGGATCTGGGTCTGGAGTTGGAGATTCCGGTGCCGCCCGTCGAGCAGGAGCGGTGGCGGGGCCGGCTGCTGCTCGACTGGGGTGCCATGCCGGGCTCGTACGCCTGGGTCTTTCCGAAGGGTGACCGGCTGACCGTCGGCGTGATCGCCGCACGGGGGGCGGGGGAGGGGACCCGCGACTACCTGCGGCGGTTCGTCGACCGGTTGGGTCTGACCGGGTTGCCGGCGGAGCACGACTCCGGTCACCTGACCCGTTGTCGGGCGGAGGATTCACCGTTGCGCAACGGCCGGGTGCTGGTCGTGGGGGATGCGGCGGGTTTGCTGGAGCCGTGGAGCCGGGAGGGCATCAGCTTCGCGTTGCGCTCCGGCGAGCTGGCCGGAGCTGCGGTCGCGAGCGGTGACCTGGCCGGGTACGAGCGGGCGGTGGCCGAGCGTCTGCTGCCGGAGATGCGGGCGGGCTTCCGGCTGCTCGACGTGTTCACCCGTCGCCCGGACGTGTTCCATGCCCTGTTGGCGACCCCGCCGGGCTGGCGGATGTTCGTGCAGTTCTGCCAGGGGCGGGCGAGCTTCGACGAGATGCTGCGACGCCGGCCCATCCGGGCCGCACTCGCGGTGCTCGACCGGTTGTCGCACCCGTCGCGCCAGGCCACCACTGCTCACCCAGGATCCTAGGACGCCTTACAGGGTGTGTGCTCGGCTACTGGTGTCGACCGGCGTACCCGCCGGACAATCACCGTGGAGCAGCAGCAGGAGGCGCTGATGACCGAGCAGCCGTTCACCGACGACGAGTACGCGTTTCTGCGCCACGCGCGGTTCGGGGAGTTGCCGCCCGCCGTCCGTCCCGACGAGCGGGTGGCCCTGACCGAGACCGATCCCGGGCGCGACCGGCCGGAGGAGTCCGAGGACCCGATCCGCTGGAACGTGCAGGGCTGAGAACGCGCGACGGGCCGCGGGTATGTCGCCACCCACGGCCCGTTCGTGATGCGCTGCGGTCAGAAGACCGGCACGCCCTCGCGGACCAGACGCCAGTTGGGCTGGAAGAAGTCGGCCGGGTCAATCGTCCCCTTGGCCTGCGCCCAGTCGATGAGCAGCTGACGGATCTCCTGCTGCGCGTTGTAGACCTGGGTCTTCACGATGCCGGGGAAATTGCCGCCGCCGCTGCGCCGGTAGTTGTTCACCGCCACCACGAACTGGGCGTTGTCCGCCACCGGAGTGTCGGTGCCGGACAGCACCAGGCGGGTGATCCGCTGCCCGACCGGCTTGGAGATGTCGATGTCGTAGTCCAGGCCGGAGAAGACGTCGTAGTTGTAGTCCGGCACCGCCGGGTCACTGATCTGCTCCGGGTCGACCGGGGCACCCGGTGCGAACGTACGGAAGTACTTCGCCGAGTACTCCAGGTAGGCGCGCACCTCGGCCCCGCTGAGTACGACCGCCTCGAGGGTGTTGTCGTACACGTACAGGCCGGCCACGTCGCGGATCTTCACGTCGCCGGCGGGGAAGACGGCGGTCCGGCTGAACGGCGCCGCGATCGACAGCACCGGAAGGTCCGCGTACGCCGTGCCGGCCAGCGCCGCGCCGACCACCTCGGTCTGCACGTGGTTGATGAAGTCCAGGATCGGCGTGTCCTTGTACCGCGACTCCGCCGCCGACAACTCCACAGTGGACGTGGCGACGACCTGGTTGACGTACGCCACGGTCTTCTGGTGCTGCGCCCGCACGGCGGCGAGCACCTTCGGGTCCTCGACCACGGTGTTGGTGTTCAGCATCGTGGCGGCCTTCTTGGTGATCGTCCATCGGCCGCGCTCACGGGTGAGGGTGAAGTCCATCCGGGTGAGCCGCTGGCCCCACTTCGACGGCTCGGAGAGCAGCACCTGCGTGCCGGTGCGCTCGTTGGTGACGAACCGCTCGACCACCTCGTTGTGCGCGTGACCGAAGAGGATCGCGTCGATCCCCGGCACCTGCTGGGCGATCAGCGCCACCGGGTTCTCGTTCGGCAGTTCCGGGCCATAGCTGGAGGTGCCGCTGTCACCGCCGTGCGCCGAGATCAGCACGAGGTCCGCGCCGCGGGCCCGCATGATGGGCACCCACTTCGCGGCGGTCGCGATCATGTCGTCGAAGCGCAGCTTGCCCTCGACGTTGCCCTTGTCCCAGATGGCCACACCGGGATTGGTCAACCCCAGGATGCCGACCCGCAGGGTCGGCGCGGCGAAACCGAGGGAGACCTTCTTGATGACGTACGGCAGGAAGGCCGGCTTGCCGGTCTTCGCGTTGACGGCGTTGGCGGCGAGCGCCGGGAAGCCGAGCTGGCGGATCCACAGGTCCAGCAACGGCAGGCCGTAGTTGAACTCGTGGTTGCCCAGGGTCACCGCGTCGTAGTCGATGACGTTCATGGCCCGTGCCATCGGGTGCTTCTCCCCGGTGGCGGTGATCGGCTCCTGCTTGGCGTAGTACGTCGCGAGGGGCGTGCCCTGGATCGTGTCGCCGGCGTCGAGCACCAGCGTCGCCTTGCCGCGCCGCTCCCGACGAATCTGGTTGATCAGGGTCGCCAGCTTCGCCACGCCGATGTCGTTCTGCTTGCTGTCGTCGTACTCGGCGTCGCGGTAGTAGTCCCAGTTGTAGACGTTGCCGTGCGTGTCCGACGTGCCCAGGAGGGTGAGGTCCCAGGTGCGCGGCCGGGCCGCGCCGGCCGCCTGCGCGGGCGCGGCGGCGATCAGCGGGGTGGTCGCCGCGGCCGCCGCGGCGACGAGCACCTGGCGGCGCGACGGGCCGGAGGGAGAGGTCATGACGTGCCTTTCCATGGGGGTGGACGCGCCTCGTGAGCGCCTTGCGCACCATAGCCAGCAGCGGGCACTACCGCCACGGCAGCCCCGATCGTTGCAGCGGTTTCCGCAGGCCGACGCAGGGTAGGGCGGTCAGGGACGGTATTCGCGGGAGACCCCGCTTCCCGCGCGCAGCGAGGAGAGTTTCAGTGAGCGAGGACCAGCACACCCAGCAGGACCCGACCAGCCAGTACGGCGGGCAGTCCGGTCAGCCCGCGCAGCAGCAGTCAGCGCCCGGCTCGACCGGGGAGATGACCCCGAAGCCGGACCACGGGGAGGGGTCGTACCGGGGCAGCGGCAAGCTCGACGGCAAGCGGGCGCTGATCACCGGCGGTGACTCGGGGATCGGCCGGGCGGTCGCGATCGCCTTCGCCCGGGAGGGCGCGGACGTGCTCATCTCCTACCTCAGTGAGGAGGAGGACGCCGACGCCCGGGAAACCGTCCGGCTGGTCGAGGCCGCCGGTCGGCGGGGCGTCGCGGTACGCGGTGACATCACCGACGAGGCGCACTGCCAGGAACTGGTCGACCGGGCGGTGCGCGACCTGGGCGGCCTCGACGTCCTGGTCAACAACGCGGCGTACCAGATGTCGCAGGACAAGGGGATCCTCGGCATCAGCACCGAGCAGCTCGACCGGGTGTTCAAGACCAATCTGTACGCGATGTTCTGGCTCTGCAAGGCCGCCATTCCCCACCTGGCCGAGGGGTCGGCGATCATCAACACGTCGTCGATCCAGGCGTTCGACCCGTCGCCGCAGCTGCTGGACTACGCGACCACCAAGGCGGGGATCGCCAACTTCACCAAGGCCCTCGCCGCCGACCTGGCCGAGCAGGGCATCCGGGTCAACGCCGTCGCACCGGGGCCGGTGTGGACGCCGCTGATTCCGGCCACCATGCCGGAGGAGAAGGTGAAGCAGTTCGGCACCGACACCCCGGAGGGGCGTCCCGGGCAGCCGGCTGAGCTGGCGCCCGCGTACGTCTTCTTCGCCTCGCAGGAGTCCAGCTACGTGACGGGCGAGATCCTGGGGGTCACGGGCGGTCGTCCGACCAAGTGACCCGCCGCCGGGTGGGCGTCCGCGCGGGATGCCCACCCGGCGCTGTGGCCCGCTCGCGTCGCTTGTTCGCGCGGCCCGTTGGTGGTGCGGCTTGTTCGCGCGGCTCGCTGGCGTGGCTTGTTCGCGCGGCACGCTCGCGTGGCTTCTTCCCGCGGTCCATGGTCGTGCGGCTTGTTCGCGTGGCTTGTTCGCGCGGCTCGCTGGTCACCGTGGCCAGGCAGCGAAGCGTTGCCGGATCTTGGCGACGTCGGCGGCGCCCAGACCGTACCGGCCGAAACGCTGGTCGGAGAGCCGGTCCAGGTAGCGGCCGGCGGCGCGCACGTCGTCCGGGTCCAGCGCGGGGTCGACCTGCCGTGCCAGCACCAGCAGTTCGGTCACGTCGTAGTGGTCGAGGGCCGCGGCCACGTCGATGAAGTCGCGAACCTCCCGCCGGTTGACCAACGCCGCGATCTTGTTCGCCACCAGGTCCCGAACGTCCATCACCGGCCCCAGGTCCATCACCACCGGGCTCTGCTGGCGGTCCAACCGGGCGAGGCTGAGCCGGATCTGCCGTCCGTCGCGGCTCACCACGAAGTCCTTCATGTCCTGCTCGTACCCGTCGAACAGCTCGGCCAGCTCACTGTCCGGGTCGGCATCACTGACGATGAACCCGGCCCGCTCCAGGGCCACCCGCACCCCGGCGGACGCCGCCGCCGCAGCGCCCTCCACGTCCGCGAAGAGGTCCACGTCCTCCGTCGGCCGGGCCACCAGCCCGTGCGCAGCCCACGCCACCCCACCACCCAGAACGAACCGGTACGGCCCGGCGGCGGCCAGCGCCACCCGGGCCACTTCCCGGTAGAACTCGTGCAGATGAGGTTCGATCACGCCGCGCGCAGGCCGCGGTGCCGGCTCTCCCACGCCTGGCGTACGCCCCGAGGCAGGTTGAGCAGTCGCCACACCCGACGCAGCGTCCGCCCGTTGATCAGAGCGCGCAGATCGTCGGCCCGAGTGGTCTCGCGAAGCACGTTCTCGTACATCCAGAGCAGCTGGTCGGGGTCGCCGAGGTCGAAGGTGCGCTCGGCGTTCCACATCAGCCGTACCGGCAGCTCCACCACCCCTCGGGTGGGGCCGGCAAGCTCGGCGAGCGTCCGCGCCACCACGGCGGGGCGACCCGGGCGGGCCAGAAAGGCCACGCCGGTCGCGGTGGGGGAGACGGCCTGCATGGTGTCAGGGTAACGCCCACCAGCGCCGGTGTCGCTCAGGTCGATCCCAGCACGCTGCTCCAGGCGCGCCGGCCTTGCCCTCATCGCCTCAAAGTTTGTCCGGTTTGCGCGAGCTGGTGCGCTCGGCCCGCTCGTGATCGACTCGGGTTCCTTGAAGTCGCGGTGTCCGGAAGTCTCGGATGCCCCGACTTCCGTAAACCCGAGTGGATCACGCCGGTGAGCGCCGGTTTGGCGCTGTGGCCCCGGCGTTGGGTGGGTGGTTTGTCCGTTGGTGGGTGTTTGTGGGTGGTGACCGGGCGCACTCGTGGGCCGGAATCATGGCCGGGCCGGGGTCGTTGAATACCCTGACGATCGCAGTACCACCGACCCGCCGCCCGACCTTGGGGGCTGGGTCGCGCAGGTTGGAATGCCAGCCTCCACCCGGTCGTTACAACCCCCACGACCAACCGCAGGCACCGCCACGATGAGGGTGCCCGGTAGGTGGGCCACCCCGGAATGACC
>NZ_QGSY01000074.1 GCF_003857035.1 Micromonospora arida | reverse complement strand
GAGTACCGGGCACGGCGAGTGCGGGGCACGGCGGGTACGGCGGGTACGGCGGGTACGGCGGGTACGGCGGGTACGGCGGGTACGGCGGGTACGGCGGGTACGGGGCACAGCGGGTACGGCGAGGGCCCCGCCCCCAGCGATCCGGAGATCGCGGGGACGGGGCCCGTCGTCGTTCAGCGGGTCACTTACCGCCGGCGAGCTTCTCCCGCAGTGCGGCGAGCGCCTCGTCGGTGGCCAGCGTGCCGGCCGGCTCCTCGGCCTGCCGGCTCGGGGCCGGGCTGGACGAGGAGGTGGTGCCACCGCCACCGCCGCCGCCAGCGGCCGGAACGACCGGAGTCGGGTTGGCGGCAGCCTCGGCGTCGGCGGCCCGAGAGGTCTGCACCTGCTTGGTGTGGGCCTCCCAGCGCAGACGAGCCTCGGCGTACTGGTTCTCCCAGGTCTCGCGCTGCTTGTCGTACCCCTCGAGCCACTCGCCCGTCTCCGGGTCGAAGCCCTCGGGGTAGATGTAGTTGCCCTCGGTGTCGTACGTCGCGGCCATGCCGTAGAGGGTCGGGTCGAAGTGCTCCTCGCCCTCGACGAAGCCCTCGTTGGCCTGCTTGAGCGACAGCGAGATCCGGCGGCGCTCCAGGTCGATGTCGATGACCTTGACCATGACCTCGGAGCCAACCTGGACGACCTGCTCCGGGATCTCCACGTGGCGCTCGGCCAGCTCGGAGATGTGGACCAGACCCTCGATGCCGTCGTCCACGCGGACGAACGCACCGAACGGAACCAGCTTGGTGACCTTACCCGGCACGATCTGCTGGATCGCGTGGGTGCGGGCGAACTGCCGCCACGGGTCTTCCTGGGTCGCCTTCAGCGACAGCGAGACCCGCTCGCGGTCCAGGTCGACGTCCAGGACCTCGACCTCGACCTCCTGGCCAACCTCGACGACCTCGGACGGGTGGTCGATGTGCTTCCAGGACAGCTCGGAGACGTGCACCAGACCGTCGACGCCGCCCAGGTCCACGAAGGCGCCGAAGTTGACGATCGAGGACACGACGCCCTTGCGGACCTGGCCCTTCTGCAGCTTGTTGAGGAACTCGGTGCGCACCTCGGACTGCGTCTGCTCCAGCCAGGCCCGGCGGGACAGGACCACGTTGTTGCGGTTCTTGTCCAGCTCGATGATCTTGGCCTCGAGCTCCCGCCCGACGTACGGCTGCAGGTCGCGCACACGACGCATCTCGACCAGGGACGCGGGCAGGAAGCCGCGCAGCCCGATGTCGAGGATGAGGCCGCCCTTGACCACCTCGATGACCGAACCGCGGACGACGCCGTCCTCGTCCTTGATCTTCTCGATCGTGCCCCAGGCCCGCTCGTACTGCGCCCGCTTCTTGGAGAGGATCAGACGACCCTCCTTGTCCTCCTTCTGGAGGACCAGGGCCTCGATGTGGTCGCCAACCGTCACAACCTCGGCGGGGTCCACGTCGTGCTTGATCGACAACTCCCGAGAGGGGATGACACCCTCGGTCTTGTAGCCGATGTCGAGCAGGACCTCGTCCCGATCGACCTTGACGACGGTGCCTTCGACAATGTCGCCGTCGTTGAAGTACTTGATGGTCTCGTCGATCGCGGCGAGGAATGCCTCCTCGGAACCGAGATCGTCGTGGGTGACCCGGGTGGCGCTCGAGGGGGCCTCGATGCTGCTCGTCATGTGGGCGGTTGCTCCGGTCGGTGGGTTGTCACAGCAGGCTGGTGTGTCGCAGTGACCTGTTCGCGCCAGCGGATCCGTCGCCGGGCACACCGAACGATCGCCTAGTGAGATCATGATGTGGCTCCGTCGACCGCGCACCTGCTCCCTGCCGAGGCAACGCGATCCGCGAGCGCATCGTCTAGCCTACCGTGCGCATTACCACAGCGTGCAAGCCCTCCCGGGTTCTCTTCATGCGATGACCTGCGAAAGCCGAACAATCGCCCGGAAAAGACCCCTGCTGTTTCCTGCGTCACAGCAGCCCCTCCCGCCCCGCCGGCGCGCACCGCGGAGGCCGCGCCTGACCGACCCGGCTTCCTGGATGTCGGCGCGGCCCACCGGCTCGGACAGCGCGACGGCACCGAAGACGAGCCGATCAGGCCGGCCGTGCGAGGGGTCGCGCAGATCGTGGACGCGCGCCGCCGTACCCAATGGGGTGGGTGGGGCCTAGCGTGAGCGCGTGGATGACGACAGCCGGGTTACCCGGCGCCGGGTGGGTGACGCCGAGGCCCGGCGCGCCAACCGCGGCTGGTGGGACACCGACGCCGACGACTACCAGGCCGAACACGGCGCGTTCCTCGGCGACGTGGACTTCGTGTGGTGCCCCGAGGGCCTTCGCGAGGCCGACGCCCGGCTGCTCGGCGACGTGTCGGGGCGGCGGGTGCTGGAGGTGGGCGCCGGCGCCGCGGCCGCCGCCCGCTGGCTTGCCACCCAGGGCGCCCGACCGGTCGCCTTCGACCTGTCCGCCGGCATGTTGCGGCACGCCGCCGAGGCCGCCGACCGCACCGGGGTACGCGTACCGCTGGTGCAGGCCGACGCGCTCGCCCTGCCGTTCGCCGACCGGTCGTTCGACGTCGCCTGCACCGCGTTCGGCGCGATCCCGTTCGTGGACGACTCGGCGGCGCTGCTCGCCGAGGTGCACCGGGTGCTGCGCCCGGGCGGTCGGTGGGTGTTCTCGGTGACCCACCCGATGCGGTGGATCTTCCTCGACGACCCCGGCGAGGGCGGCCTGACGGCTGTGCACTCGTACTTCGACCGCTCCCCGTACGTGGAGCAGGACGAGGCCGGCGTGGCCACCTACGTCGAGCAGCACCGCACCCTCGGCGACCGGATCCGCGAGCTGGTCGGCGCCGGGTTCCGGCTGCTGGACCTGGTGGAGCCGGAGTGGCCGGAGGGTCACGAGGGGATCTGGGGGCAGTGGAGCCCGCTGCGCGGACGACTCTTCCCCGGCACCGCCATCTTCGTCACCGAGAAGCCCGCCGACTGAGCGCCGCACCCGTCGTCCGACGTGATCGAGCTGGCCGAGCCGTTCGACATCAAGCTGCCGATCGCTGAGATCACCCTGTAGTCGTTTCTCCCCGGCCGGGTCGGGTAGCCGAGGACCATGGCCGAACAGAGATTCCACCAGGGCGATCATGTCTCCTGGTCGGCCCATGGCAGCCGCGCGTACGGCGTGGTGCAGGGGACGATCACCGAACGGACGCGGATCCGCGGGCGGGCCGTGAACGCGGCCCCCGAGGACCCGCAGTACCGGGTCCGCAGTGACGGCACGGGCCGCGACGTGGCCCACCGCCCCGAGGCGCTGCGCCATGAGCAGAAGTGACGATGGCCGGGACACCTACCGGGAGTTCACCGAGGCGGTGAACATGAAGCCCGGTGAGCTGTCCACGTGGCTGGAGACCGACGAGTCGAAGCAGGTCGGCTGGCACAAGGGCGGTCGCGCCGGTGGTGGCGAATCCGTCGGGCACGAATCCGGTCGGAAGATCATCAACCTGCTCCGCCGCAAACGCGGTGACCTGTCCGAGGGCGACTACAAGCACATGCGCAAGGTGGTCGGCTACGTACGCCGGCACATGGCGCAGCGCCCCTCCGGCAACGTCCGCGACACCAAGTGGCGCTGGTCCCTCATGAACTGGGGCCACGACCCGATGAAGTAGGAACCGGCGCGCGGCCGTCGGTGCACGCCGGGCGCTGTGGGGACGGACGGGCGGCGCGGGGGCTCCGCTCGATCTAATTAGCGCGTACCACGCCTACGGCCGCGACCAGGACGACCCGGTCAGGGGTTCCGGGGCAGCCCCACCCACGCAGGGATCAAGCCTGACCGCCCGGAGTGGGTCGGGCTGCCCCGGAACCCCACCCGCAACCCAGAATCAGTGATCGGCGCTGTTCCAGTCCCGGCCCAGACCGACCGACACCTCCAGCGGCACGGACAACGGGTAAGCCTCGCCCATCTCCCGCCGGACCAGCGCCTCCAACGACTCCCGCTCACCCGGGGCGACTTCGAAGACCAACTCGTCGTGCACCTGCAACAGCATCCGTGAGCCCAGCCCGGCCTCGGCGAGCGCGGTGTCGACGTGCAGCATCGCCACCTTGATGATGTCGGCGGCGGAGCCCTGGATGGGGGCGTTGAGCGCCATCCGCTCCGCGATGTCGCGGCGTTGCCGGTTGTCGCTGACCAGGTCGGGCAGGTAGCGGCGTCGGCCGAGGATGGTGGAGGTGTAGCCGTCCTGGCGGGCCCGGGCGACCACCTGCTGGAGGTAGTCGCGCACCCCGCCGAAGCCGGCGAAGTAGTTCTCCATCAGCCCGCGCGCCTCTTCGGTGCTGATGCTGAGCTGTTGGGACAGGCCGAAGGCGCTCAGGCCGTACGCCAGGCCGTAGTTCATGGCCTTGATCTTGCGGCGTTGGTCGGGGGTCACCTCGTCGAGTGGCACCCCGAAGACCGACGAGGCGGTGGCGGCGTGGAAGTCGGCGCCGGAGTTGAACGCCTCGATCAGCGCGTCGTCCGAGCTGAGGTGCGCCATGATGCGCATCTCGATCTGGCTGTAGTCGGCGGTGAGCAGAGACTCGTAGCCCTCCCCCACCACGAAGGCCCGACGGATCCGACGGCCCTCCTCGGTGCGGATCGGGATGTTCTGCAGGTTGGGCTCGGTGGAGGAGAGCCGACCGGTGGCCGCCACGGTCTGGTTGAAGGTGGTGTGGATCCGGCCGTCGTCGGAGACCGATTTCAACAGCCCGTCGACTGTCGACTTGAGCTTGGCCACGTCCCGGTGACGCAGCAGGTGGGCCAGCACCGGGTGCGGCTGTTGCGCGTAGAGCCACTGCAGGGCATCGGCGTCGGTGGTGTAGCCCGTCTTGATCTTCTTGGTCTTCGGCAGACCCAGCTCGGTGAAGAGGATCTCCTGCAACTGCTTGGGCGAGCCGAGGTTGAACTCCCGACCCACCGCCTCGTACGCGCCCTGCGCGGCGGCCTTCACCTCGGCGGCGAAGTGGGCCTCCAGCTCGGAGAGATAGTGGGTGTCGGCGGCGATGCCGGTGCTCTCCATGGTGGCCAGCACCCGCATCAGCGGCAGCTCCACGCCGGCCATCAGCCGGGCGGACTGCTCGCCGTCGCGGGACAGCTCGGCGTCGATCGCGTCGGCCAGGTCGAGGGTGGCCCGGGCCTGGAGCATCAGGTTCTGCTCGACCACCCCTTCGTCGCCGAGGCCGTCGAGGGTGAGCTGGCCGGACTCCGGGACGTCCACCCGCAGCTCCCGGTGCAGGTAGCGCAGCGCCAGGTCGGTCAGGTCGTAGGACCGCTGGTCGGGGCGGGCCAGGTACGCGGCGATCTGGGTGTCCCTGACGATGCCGGCGAGCTGCCAGCCGTGCGCGGCGCAGGCCAGCACGGCCGGCTTGCTGTCGTGCAGCACCTTGGGGCGCTGCGCGTCGGCCAGCCAGCCGGCCAGGGCGCCCTCGTCGGTCGGGTCGAGCTGCGCCGGGTCGACCCAGGCAGCCGCGCCGCCGGCGGTGGCCAGCGCGAGACCGGTGATCGAGGCGGTGTGCCGGCGGTTGGGGCCGGTGTCGAGCTTGACCGCCAACCCGACCGGGGTGCCGGTCGGAACGTGCGTGGTCAGCCACCCGGCCAGCGCACCGGGCTCGGTGAGCACCTCGCCGGTGAGGTCGAAGCCGGACTCGGCCTCCGGCTCGACCGCCTCCAGGTACTGGTAGAGACGGTCGCGCAGGATGCGGAACTCCAGGGTGTCGAAGACCTGGTGCACCGCCTCCCGGTCCCAGCCCGTCCAGCGGGTGTCCTCCGGGCGCAGCGGCAGCTCCAGGTCGGCGACGAGGCGGTTGATCTCGTAGTTGCGGATCACGTCGGCGAGCCGCTCCCGCAGGCTGTCGCCGGCCTTGCCCTTGATCTCGTCGGCCCGGGCGATCACGCCCTCCACCCCGCCGTACGTGGTGATCCACTTGGCCGCGGTCTTCGGGCCGACGCCCGGGATGCCGGGCAGGTTGTCACTGGTCTCGCCGACCAGCGCGGCGAGGTCCCGGTACTGCTGTGGCGGAACGCCGTACTTCGCCTCGATCGCCGCCGGGTCCATCCGGGCCAGGTCGGAGACGCCCTTACGCGGGTAGAGGACGGTGATCTGATCGTCGACCAGCTGGAACGCGTCGCGGTCGCCGCTGCTGATCAGCACCGACATGCCCTGGTCGCGGGCCTGGCAGGCGAGCGTGGCGATGACGTCGTCGGCCTCGAAGCCCTCTTTCTCCACCACCGGGATCTGCAGCGCGGCCAGGACCTCCTTGACCAGGCTGACCTGGCCCTTGAAGTCGGTCGGGGTCTCACTGCGGCCGGCCTTGTACTCCGCGTACTTGTCGGTGCGGAAGGAGTGGCGGGAGACGTCGAAGGCCACGACGATGTGGGTGGGCTGCTCGTCGCGCAGCACGTTGATCAGCATCGAGGTGAAGCCGTACACCGCGTTGGTCGGCTGCCCCGTCGTGGTGGAGAAGTTTTCCACAGGCAAGGCGAAGAAAGCCCGGTATGCCATGGAATGTCCGTCGACGAGGAGCAGGCGCGGTGTCGTAGCTGTCACGGCAGCGACTCTAGTCCGTAGCCCTGACAGATCCGCCGACCACCTCGCGCTGAGGGGTCACCACCTCAACCACTTCGCGAGCTGAGGTCGAACGGTGCGGCCGGCAGGACCTCTACCGGCCGCATGCCCGTCGTCGGCGACGACCCTGCCGCCGAACGGGGCAGCGACAATGGCGGCCATCGATTAGTTTGATCGCAACGTCGATCAACGGGGGTTTCGAATGCGTAAGACGATCATGCAAGTCGTCGTGGCGATGCTTGTCGCGGTGGGTGGGCTCACGGCCACGGCCGCCCCGGCTCAGGCGGGTGGCTGGATCACCATGTCCTTCTACTATCCCTCGGAGGAGAAGCAATGCGAGGCCGACGGCAAAGCGAAGGTGGCCGCCGGTTACACCACCTACTGGTGCATGCCGGGGTTTAGCGGCGACCGTCCAGTCGCGGCTGAGCGCATCGCCGGTTCGGCAACCACCCAGGCTGACGGCTGTCGGTGCGGTACGCGCGGCTTCTGGCTCCGGCTCTACATTTCCTAGCCCGATTCGGCAAGATGGCGAAACGCTTGGCGGTTCCTCCGCCGGAGCGCGTGTGCGCGCTCCGGATCCAACTGACCGACAGGGCGCGGATCCCGGTCTGATGGATGCGAGCCGGCCGGTGAGGGGCACCCCTCACCGGCCGGCTCGTTCGTTTCGCAGGGGCTGTCAGGCCACGCCGAGGTACGCCTTATTGACCGCCGGGTCGTGCAGGAGTTCCTGACCCCGGCTCAGAGCACCTTGGCCAGGAACGCCTTCGTCCGGTCGTGCCGGGGGTTGGCGATCACCTCGCGCGGCGGGCCGGACTCCACCACCACGCCGTCGTCCATGAAGACCAGCGAGTCGCCGACCTCCCGGGCGAAGCCGATCTCGTGGGTCACCACGATCATCGTCATGCCGTCGCGGGCCAGGTCCTTCATCACGTCGAGCACCTCGCCGACCAGCTCCGGGTCCAGCGCGCTGGTGGGCTCGTCGAAGAGCATCAGCTTCGGCTGCATGGCCAGGGCCCGGGCGATGGCCACCCGCTGCTGCTGCCCGCCGGAGAGCTGCCCAGGGTAGTTGCCCAGCTTGTCGCCCAGCCCGACCCGTTGGAGGAGCGCGGCGGCCCGGTCCCGGGCGGCGCCCTTGCGCTCCCGGCCCGTCAGCACCGGCGCCTCGGCGACGTTCTGCAGGGCGGTCATGTGCGGAAAGAGGTTGAACCGCTGGAACACCATGCCGATCGCGCGGCGCTGGGCGGCGATCTCCTTCTCCCGCATCTCGTGCAGCTTGCCGCCGCGCTCCCGGTAGCCGATCAGGTCGCCGTCCACCCGGATCCGGCCAGCGTTGATCTTTTCCAGATGGTTGATGCAGCGCAGGAACGTCGACTTGCCCGAGCCGGAGGGCCCGAGCAGACAACAGACCTCGCCGCTGCGGACCTCCAGGTCGATGCCCTTGAGCACCTCCACCGGCCCGAACGACTTGTGCACCTGCTCGGCGCGGACCATCACGCCGTCGCCGGCCGTTCCCGCGGCCCCCGCCGCCGGTGTCGTCGTCACCTGTGTCATCAGCGACCCGCCTCGCTCGCGCTACCGCCGGCCTCCGCGGTGATCCCGCGCAGTCTGATCTTCGCTTGGGCGCTCTTGCCGAACCCCTTGGAGAAGTGCCGCTCCAGGTAGTACTGCCCGACGAGCAGCACGCTGGTCAGCAGCAAGTACCACAGGCAGGCCGCCACGTACATCGGGAAGACCTGGAAGGTCCGGTTACCCACGGCCTTGAGCTGGAAGAACAGCTCGGTGGAGACCGGCACGAAGGCCACCAGCGAGGTGTCCTTGAGCATCGCGATGGTCTCGTTGCCGGTCGGCGGGATGATCACCCGCATCGCCTGCGGCAGCACGATGCGCCGCAGGATCTGGGTACGGCTCAGGCCCAGCGCCTGTGCCGCCTCGGTCTGCCCCTCGTCGACCGACTGGATCCCGGCCCGAACGATCTCGGCCATGTACGCCGCCTCGGAGAGCCCGAGCGCCAGCATGCCGGCCACGAATCCCGTGAGGATCTCCAGCGCGGAGAAGCCGAACAGACGTGCCTCGAAGTCGTCGACGCCGAAGAGCGCGCCGATCTGCCGATCGAACGGGAGCCCGAACTCGATCCGGGCCCAGAGGATGCCGAGGTTGCCGAAGAGGATCGCCAGCACCAGCCGGGGCACCGCTCGGAAGAACCAGGTGTACGCCCAGGAGACGCCCCGCAGGATCGGGTTCTCCGACAACCGCATGATGGCGACGACAACGCCGAGACTGACGCCGATCACCATCGCGAGCACGGTCAGCGCGAGCGTGCCGCGCAGACCCTCCATGATCGGCGGCCGGAACATCTCGTCGACCATGAACGCCCAGTTGAACGCCTTGTTCGTCACCAGCAGGTGGACGAACATGGCCACCAGCACCCCGATCACGGCGACCGCTACCCAACGCCCGGGATGCCGGACGGGCACGGCCTGGATGGGTTCCGGCCGTGCCCGTTCGGTTGTGTCCGTTTCCAACGACATGCGTCAGTTGGCGGGGTTCAGCGCCGAGGTGGTGATGGCGCCACCCTCGACGCCCCACTTCTTCAACGCGGTCTGGTACGAGCCGTCAGCGATGACCGCCTGGACGGCCTCCTTGAGCACCTCGGCGAAGGCGGTCTGGTCCTTCTTGACGGCGTAGCCGTACGGGGCGGACTCGTAGATCTCGCCGACGACCTCCAGCGAGCCGTTGCTCTGCTTCACCGCGTACGCCCCGACCGGCGAGTCGGCCAGCATGGCGTCGTTCTTGCCGCTGAACACGGCGGCCGTGGCGTCGCTCTGCGCCTGGTACTGGTCGATGGTGATCGCCGGCTTGCCGCCGGTGGTGCACTTCTTCGACCGGGCGGTGATGTCGTCGAACTGCACGGTGCCGGTCTGCACGGCGATCTTCTTGCCGCAGGCGTTCTCAATGTCGATCTTGGCCGCGTTGCCGGCCTTGGTCACCCACTGGGTGCCTGCGGAGAAGTAGCTCACCATGTTGACGCTCTTGAGCCGCTCGGCGTTGATCGTGAACGACGACACGCCGATCTCGTACTTGCCGGAGTCGACACCGGGCAGGATCGCGTCGAAGGGCGACGACTCGTACTCGGCCTTGAGACCCAGCTTCTGCGCCACCGCGTTGAACAGCTCGACGTCGAAGCCGACCACCGTCTTGCCGTCGGCGTCGAGGAACTCCGCCGGGGCGTACGTCGAGTCGGTGCCGACCTTGATCACACCGTCGGACTTGATGGCGTCGGGCACCTTCCCGGCCAGCGCCGAGTCGGCTGCAGCCGTGACGGTCGGACCGGCACCGGGCGAGCCGCTGTTCTCCTTCTCCCCACACGCCGTCAGCGAGAGGGCGATCAGCGCCGCACTGGCGGCACCGAGCGCCGCCCGGCGGGCACCGTTGGTATTGAACATGTCTCTGCACTCCTTGCGTGAGGGGTGTGACGGCCGCTCAGGCCACGCCGAGGTATGCCTCTTTGACCGCCGGGTCGTGCAGCAGCTCGGCGCCGGTTCCGGTCTTGACGATCTTGCCGGTCTCGAGCACGTACGCCCGGTGCGCTCGGGCCAGCGCCTGCTGCGCGTTCTGCTCCACCAACAGGACGGTGGTGCCCTGCTCGTTGATCTCCTTGATGATGTCGAAGATCTGTTGGATCAGCATTGGCGCCAACCCCATCGAGGGCTCGTCGAGCAACAGCAGCTTGGGCCGGCTCATCAACGCCCTACCGACCGCCAGCATCTGCTGCTCGCCGCCGGAAAGGGTACCTCCGGCCTGCTTACGTCGCTCCGCCAGCCTGGGGAAGAGGTCGAGCACCCGGGCCAGGTCCTCGGCGATTCCGGCGCGGTCGCGCCGGGTGTACGCCCCCATGTCCAGATTCTCGAGCACCGACATGCCGGGGAAGATCCCCCGGCCCTCGGGAGCCTGGCAGAGCCCCCGCCGGACCCGCAGGTCGGCCCGGAGCTTGGAGATGTCCTCGCCCTCGAAGCGAATGCTGCCGGTGGCGATCGGCCGAATCCCGGAGATCGCCCGCATGGTGGTCGACTTCCCGGCGCCGTTGGCACCGATCAGCGCGACGATCTCACCCTCGGCCACGGTCAGGCTGATGCCGTGCAGCGCCTGGATCCGCCCGTAGAGCAGGCTCACATCCTCGATCTCAAGCAACATCGTCCGGCACCCCCAGGTACGCCGCGACCACCTTCGGGTTGTCCCGCACCTCGGCGGGCAGCCCCTCGGCGATCTTCTTTCCGAACTCCAGCACGACGATCCGGTCAGTGACGCCCATGACCAGGCGCATGTCGTGCTCGATCAGCAGCACGGTCACGCCGGTGTCCCGGACCTGCCGGATGAGCTGGAGCAGCTCCTCCTTCTCCGCCGGGTTGAAGCCGGCGGCCGGCTCGTCCAGGCAGAGCAGCACCGGATCGGTGGCCAGCGCCCGGGCGATCTCCAACCGCCGCTGCTCCCCGTAGGAGAGGTTGCGGGCGAACTCGTGCAGCCGGTGCCGGATGCCGACGAACTCCAGCAGCCGCTCGGCCTTCTCCCGTCCCTCGCGCTCCTCGCGCCGGTGCCGAGGCAACCGGAACAGAGCGGAGAGCACGCTGGTCTTGTGGTGCGCGTCCGCGCCGACCTGGACGTTCTCCAGGGCGGTCATCTCCGGGAACAGACGGATGTTCTGGAACGTCCGGGCCATACCCATCTGAGTGATCTGGTGGCGCTTCTTCCCGCTGATCTTGCCGCCACGGAACCGGATCTCACCCTTGGTGGGCTGGTAGATGCCGGTCATCGCGTTGAAGCAGGTGGTCTTGCCAGCGCCGTTCGGGCCGATCAGCCCGAGGATCTCACCCTTGTAGAGAGTGAAGTTGACGTTGTCGAGCGCGACCACGCCGCCGAAGCGCAGCGTGACGTCGTCGACCTCCAGCAGCGGCTCCCGGCTGGGGACCGCCTCCATCGCCGGCGCGCCGGCCTGCGCCGGAACAGCCGGCGTCTGATCGGTGTCACTCACCGACGATCACCTCCTTGCGACGGTCTTTGAACTCCGCCGCCCGTCGTCGGTTCGGAATCAGGCCCTCCGGCCGGAAGATCATCATCACCACGAGGACCAGACCGAAGATCAGGAACCGGTACTCGTACAGCTCCACGCCGAACAGCTCGATGCCGCGGAACCGCTCGATCATGTACGCCACCAGGCCGCCACCGACGATCGCGCCGACGATGTTGCCCGAACCACCGAAGATCACCGCCGCCAGGATGATGATCGAGTTGAGCAGCTCGAAGTTCTGCGAGTTGACGAAGTTCTGCTTACCCGCGAAGAGCGCGCCGGCCAGGCCGGCGATCGCGGCACCCGAGGCGAACGCCCAGAGCTTGAACTTGAACGTCGGCACACCCATCAGCTGCGCCGCGTCCTCGTCCTCCCGGATCGAGATCCAGGCCCGACCGACCCGACTGTGCGTCAGGTTCCGCACACCGATCACCACCAGGATGATCAGCGTGAGCACCAGCCAGTAGTACGGCCGGGCGTCCAGCACGCCGAAGAACGGCTTGCCGTCGGCGTACTTGCCGGGCGGGTGCGGGATCTGGTTGAAGCCCCGCTGGCCCTTGAGGAACTCCGAGCTGACCGCGGCGATCCGGATCATCTCGGCGAAGCCGAGCGTCACGATCGCCAGGTAGTCGCCACGCAGTCGCAGCGTCGGCGTACCGAGCATCACACCCGAGAGCATGGTCAGCCCGATCGCCAGCGGCACCACGAGCAGCCACGGCCAGAGCGTCTTGAGGTTGCTGCTCGGCGAGGTCAGCACCGCGACGGTGTACGCGCCGACGGCGAAGAAGCCGAAGTAGCCCAGGTCGAGCAGGCCGGCGAAACCGACCACGATGTTCAACCCGACGGCCAGCAGCACGTAGATCGAGACGGTGAACAGCACCTGCGTGAAGTTCGCACCGGGGGTCGGGATCGGCCCGAGATACTGGTAGAACTCCCTGTTCGGCAGCGCGTAGAAGAACGCGATCACCGCGACCAGCAGCGCCCAGCGCACCCAGCGCGGCGCGCCACGCCACCGTTCTCCGGCCGCCTCGCGGCCGGAACGCACCCTCTCCAGGACGGTCGTCATGCCCGTGCCCTCCCCAGCGATTCGCCCAGCAGACCGGTCGGCCGGAACATCAGCAGCACCACCAACACCGCGAAGGCAGCGAAGTCCTTCCACTGACTGCCGAACAGACCTGCGGCGTAGTTCTCCACCACGCCCAGCAGCAGGCCACCGATCAGCGCGCCGCGCAGGTTGCCGATACCACCCAGCACCGCGGCGGTGAAGGCCTTGAGCCCCAGCAGGAAACCGACGCTGTAGGTCAGGGTCTGGATCCGCACGTCGTAGAGCAGACCGGCCACGCCGGCCATGGAACCACCGGTGATGAAGACCATCAGGATGATCCGGTCCTTGTTCACACCCATCAGCGCGGCGGTGTTGGCGTCCTGGGCCACGGCCCGGATGCCCCGGCCGGTACGGCTGCGGTTGATGAAGAGGTCCAGCAGGACCATCATCAGCAGCGCCGCGCCGATCGTCAGCAGTTGCACCGAGTCGATCGGCACGCCGAAGAGGTGGAACAGCGGTTTGCTGCTCACCAGACTGGGCGCGCCCTCCGGCAGTCGGCGGGTCCAGATGCCGAAGGCCTCGGAGATCGCGATCGAGGCGCCGATCGCAGTGATCAGGAAGGCCAGCGGCGGGGCGTTGCGCTTACGCAACGGCCGGTACGCCACCCGCTCGATCACCGTCGCGGTGCCCGCCGAGGCGATGGCGGCGACGATCATCGCCACCAGCAGGTAGAACAGGATCGATCCAACCCCGCTGACCTGTGAGTTCTGGTCGAGTCCAAAGCCGTTCCAGGTCCAGATCGCCGCGAACGCGCCGGCGATGAAGACCTCGGAGTGAGCGAAGTTGATGAGTCTCAACACGCCGTAGACCAGCGTGTAGCCGAGCGCGACCAGGGCGTAGATCGCGCCCTGGGTCAGGCCGGTCGTGGTGAGTTCCCCGAAGTTGGAGAACAGTCCATTGAAGTCCAAGGGAGGGACGCTCCATCACGTCTGGAGAGAAAATTGGGGTGCGGCCGGGAGCGAGCAGCTCCCGGCCGCACCCGCGATCACAACTCAATCGCCGTAGCAGCGACCAACATCAGGACTTCGGGATCTCCTGATCCGGGACAACCTTGCCGCCGGTGACCTTGAAGGCCCAGACCTTGACCTGTGCCGGGTCCAGCTCGCCGGTCTCGGTGAACTTGTAGCTCGCCGCGACACCCTCGCCGCTGTAGCCCTTCACGAACTCCAGCAGGCCCTCACGGGTGGTCTTGCCAGCCTTGATGCCGGCCAGCAGGATGTTCGCCGCGTCGTAGGCGGTGTCGCTGTAGGTGCCCGGGTCGGTGCCGTGGAGCGCCTTGAACTCCTGCACGAAGGTGCCCCGGGCCTCAGCGGCCGGCGCGCACGGGCAGGTGAGGATGGTGCCCTCGGCCGCCGCCTGACCAGCGGAGGTGATGTACGCACCGTCGTTGACGCCGTCGCCGGCGACCAGCGGCGCGGTGACCCCGGCAGCGGTGAGCTGCTTACGGATCAGGCCGGCCTCCTGGTAGTAACCGCCGTAGAAGATCGCCTTCACGTTGGCGGCCTTGACCTTGGTGACCACGCCGGAGAACTCGGTCTGCTTGCCCTCGCCCTGGACCTTGTCCGAGCCGACAACCGCCGAGCCGAGCACCTTCTTGACCTCGTCGGCCAGGCCGGCGCCGTACGCGGACTGGTCGTCGATGACGTAGACCTTGTCGGCCTTCATCACGTTCTTCATGTAGTTGCCGGCCGCCGGGCCCTGGCTGAAGTCGTTGCCGACCGCGCGGAAGAAGGTCTTCCACTTCTGGTCGGCCAGGCTCGGCCGGGTCGCGGACGGGGTGATGGTCACCAGGCCGGCCTCGCTGAACAGCGGGCCGGCCGCCTCGGACTCACCCGAGTACGCCGGGCCGACGATGCCAAGGATCTTGGTGTCGTCGATCGCCTTCTGCGCCAGACCAGGCGCCTGGTCGGGGCTGCCCTGCGAGTCCAGGCCGGCCAGCTCGACCTTGCAGTCGGCGTTTTCCTTGTTGTACTTGTCGACGGCGAGCTTGACACCGTTGTTCTCGTTGATGCCGAGCGCGGCCGAGCTGCCGGTCAGCGCGCCGAAGAATGCGATCTTGCTGCCGCAGGCGTCACCGCCCCCGCCTGCCGCATCGTCGCCACTGGAGCATGCGGTTCCGCCGGCGACGAGCGCCACCATGGCGACCCCACCGATAACGCGCGCGAGCTTTTGCCTCAAGGCCCGAACCCTCCTCGTCCCATGGTCCGAACCACCCGCTGGCTATTGGCCCTTGCGGGGGCGGACGAACCAGACCGTCGTCGCCGGTCTGGGGCCGGACGTTATCCCACCGTGGAGCTGTGACGTAAGCCCCAAGCGAGCGGGTTGACCGAACCGTTACACGCCGTGGCGGATTGGAAACGATCCCTGTAAGAACCTTCGGTCGTGAAGCATTTTCACCTTTGTTTCTTCGGCGCCGGCCAGCGGGCTTCCGTCAGCTACCGATCAAGGTCCGACACCCCCGCCCACCAGGCACGCGACGTTTTCCCATCGTCCGTCACCAGCAGCAGTCGATCTCCCGTCGAGGTCACCGCGACCGCAGTGTCTCCGCTGTCCGGTACCGGCTGCGGCATGGTCATCACCCGCCATGACTCGCCCACATCGACCGAGAGCCACAGTGCGTGACGGTCCCCGTCCCTCGTCACCGCCACCAACCTCTGCCCGACGGCCACCAGCCCGGCCGCCGACGCCACACCTGGTCCGGCCGCCCCGAATCCGCCCGCAGGCCGCCAGCCCTGCGGGGTCAGCCGCCAACTGCCGAATCCAGCCCGCACCGGCCCGACCGCCACCGGCACGCCGCCAAGCACCGTCACCCGTTGCGCCTGCCCCCGCCCGTCCACCACCGGCAGGGCGGCCCGCTGCCAGCTCCGGCCGTCCGCCGAGGACCAGGCCAGCGGCGCCAGCGCGGTACCCCCGGGCGGCAGCAGCGCACCCACCATCAGCCAGCCCGACGGCACGGCGACCGCGTCGTACGCCGCCGTCCGCCCCCGCTCGTCACCAGCCAGCTCCGGTGCGCCCTCCACCAGCGCGAACCCGGCCGCGTCCGGGGAGATCCAGACCGCCGCACCGTCGATCCGAGTACCGGCGATCAACCAGCCCTGCGGCCCCGCCGCCAGCCGGGCCACGTTGACCGCGCGCGGCCCGGCGTACCGCTCGAAGGGCGCGTCCACCTCGTGCAGCGTGCCGTCCGACGCCTGCCGCCAGGTGCCGGTGCGAGGATTGCCGTGCGCGCCCCCGCTCTTCGCCCCGACCGCCGCCAGCCGTCCGTCCCGGCAGGCCGCCGCGGAGAGCACGTGCTGTCGGCCGTAGAACGTCACCGGCGCCGTCGGCAGCGGCACCCAGGACATGGCGTCCGGGCTGCTCCAGGCGGCCGGGCGGGTCTCCCCGGCCAGATCGACCACGCCGCCGACCACGTACCACCGGCCGGCACAGGCGGTGGCGTCGCGCAGCACCGGTCGACCCGGAACACCCGGCGTGTCCGGCAGGACCACCGACTGCCAGGCCGGCCGGACCGGTCGCGGCGGCTCCTCGCAGTCGGGACAGGCCGCGGCCTGACAGGCGGCCACCAGCACGGCGACAACGCCGAGCACTGCCCCCATCCGCCGCGACATGAATCGACGCCGGTCAGGGTGCCGGGAGGGTCACCTCGCCGCCGGCGGTCTCCGCGAGGATCCGCTCGGCAACCTCTTTCATGGTCATCCGGTGGTCCATCGCCGTGCGCTGGATCCACTTGAACGCCTGCGGCTCGGTCATCCCGTACGTGGTCATCAGCGCGCCCTTGGCGCGCTCCACCGACTTACGGATCTCCAGGCGGTCGGTCAGGCTCGCGACCTCCGCCTCCAGGGCCGCGACCTCCGAGTAACGCGACAGCGCGATCTCCACCGCCGGGACCAGGTCGCTCTTCTGGAAGGGCTTCACCAGGTACGCCATGGCGCCCGCCGCCCGCGCCCGCTCCACCAGATCACGCTGGCTGAACGCGGTCAGGATGATCACCGGGGCGATCCGGGCACCGGCGATGCGCTCGGCGGCGGCCAGCCCGTCCATGATCGGCATCTTGATGTCGAGGATGACGAGGTCGGGCTTCAGCTCCTCGGCGAGGCGTACGGCTGTCTCGCCGTCACCGGCCTCCCCCACCACCTCGTAACCCTCTTCGACCAGCATCTCGGCGAGGTCCAGCCGGATCAGCGCCTCGTCCTCGGCGATCAGTACGCGCCTACGCTCGGCATCCGTCGGCATCTCAGCCACCAGCCCTACCCCCACCATCGATCACTGCACGGCTACCACCCATGCTCCCGCATGAGAGTAGTCGGGTACAGTAGGCGCCACCCGCCGGGATGGTGGAACGGCATACACGGAAGTCTCAAACACTTCTGCCCGAAAGGGCTTGCGGGTTCGAATCCCGCTCCCGGCACTTTGTCATACACGTGTTCGACGATGTGTGCGTGCATCCACCGCAGATGCGGGCACAGGCCCGCGCCCTCCGCGCTCGCGGACACAACATCCACGCAGTAGCTCGCACGCTCTCCCTGCCGTACGCGACCGTCTGGCACTGGTGTGTCGATCGACCGGAACCGGTGAAGCGCGGCACGGAGCTTCGGTGCTTCCGGTGCCGGTCGGATGTCGAGAATCCGACCGACCCCGCTGCCTACGCCTACCTGCTCGGTCTCTACCTGGGCGACGGTCATCTGGCCGTCTCACCGAAGGTCCCGGTGCTGCGGATTGCTTGCACGGCGACGTATCCGGATCTCATCGACGCGTGCGAGGCCGCCATGCTCGCGGTGCTCGCCGCGCGTGTGCAAAGGATCACCAAGCAGGGCTGCGTCTCGGTCGAAAGCAGTGGGGTGCACTGGCCCTGCCTGCTCCCGCAGCACGGTCCGGGCAAGAAGCACGAGCGACCGATCGTCCTCGCCGACTGGCAACGACCGATCATCGAACAGCACCCCGGCGACTTCCTGCGTGGGCTGTTCCACTCCGACGGCTGCCGCATCGCCAACCGGGTCACGACGAGAGGCCGGCACTACATCTACCCGCGCTACATGTTCGTCAACGAGTCGGCCGACATCATGCGGCTCTGCCAGTGGAGCCTCGACCTGCTCGGCGTCGCCTGGCGAATGAACCGACGCAACTCGCTGTCGGTGGCGCGCCGCGGCGCCGTCGCCACGCTGGACCGGCACGTCGGCCCCAAGTCCTGACCGGCACCGCCCGGATCACGCCGACCGTGGCAGCCTGGCTGATGCGCCGCCGGATGGCCGGTGGCAGTTGCGGCGACAGGGGTGCGATCTGATGCGGGTGGTTGTCTTCGGTGCGACCGGGATGGTCGGTCAGGGCGTGTTGCGCGAGTGCCTGCTCGCCGACGACGTGCGGGAGGTGCTCACTGTCGGTCGGCGGCCGACCGGTGCGCGTGATCCGAAGCTGCGGGAGCTGACGGTCGCGGACGTGGGCGACTTGGACGCGGTGCGGGCCGAGTTGACCGATGTGGACGCATGTTTCTACTGCCTGGGGGTGTCCTCACTGGGTCTGGACGAGGCCGCGTACACGCGGGTCAGCTACGACTACCCCCTCGCTGCGGCACGGTTGTTGGCCGAGGTGAGCCCGCAGGTCACCTTCGTCTACGTCTCGGGTCAGGGCACCGATTCGTCGGGTCAGGGTCGGGTGATGTGGGCGCGGGTCAAGGGGCGCGCCGAGAACGCGATCATGGATCTTCTGCCCAACGGTTACGCGGCGCGGCCGGGGTTCATCCAGCCGACGTACGGGGCCGTGTCGAAGACGCGGTGGTACCGGTTCGGGTACGCGGTCACCCGCCCGCTGTTTCCGGTGCTGCGTCGCTTGCTGCCGAACCAGGTCACCACGACCGACGGGATCGGTCGGGCAATGTTGCGGGTGGCCCGGGAGGGTTCGCCGGTGCGGGTGTTGGGCAACCGCGAGCTGCGCTGAGGGTCAGGCGATCGTGTCGAGGGCGTGGGCCAGGTCGGCACGCAGGTCTTCGGGGTCTTCGAGGCCGACCGAGAGGCGCAGCAGGGCGGCAGCGGGTTTGGCGTCGCCCTCGACCGGCCGGTGGGTGAGTGAGGCGGGGTGCTGGATGAGGCTGTCCACGCCGCCGAGGGACACCGCGTGGGTGATGAGGCGGCAGGCGCCGGCGACGGCGGCCGCGGCGGGCGCGCCGCCGCGTACCTCGAAGGCGAGCAGGCTGCCGGGTCCGGACATCTGCCGCCCGACCAGCGCCGCCGGGTCGTGCACCGAGGGGTGGTGCACCCGGTGTACGGCGGGGTGGTCGGCGAGCCAGCCGGCGACCTTCTCGGCGGTGGCCTGTTGGGCGCGGACCCGCAGCGGCAGGGTTTGCAGGCCGCGGTGCAGCAGGTAGCCGCCGAGGGGGTGCAGGATCGCGCCGGTGACCGCGCGGACCTGGCGCAGGCGTACGGCCCAGGTGTCGTCGCAGGCGACGACGCCGGCGAGGACGTCGCCGTGTCCGCCGATGCTCTTCGTGGCGCTGTGCAGGACGAGGGTGGCGCCGTGGCGGGCGGGTTGTTGCAGTACGGGGGTGGCGACGGTGTTGTCGACCAGCAGTGGGATGTCGCCGGCCGCGGCGGCGAGGGCGGCGATGTCGACCAGGTCGAGGGTGGGGTTGGCGGGTGTCTCGACGATGACCAGTGCGGTGTCGGGGCGGATGGCGGCGGCGACCTCGTCGGGGCGCGTCCAGGTGACGGTGGTGCCGAGCAGGCCGGTGGCGAGGACGTGGTCGGTGCCGCCGTAGAGGGGTCGGACGGCGACGACGTGTCGGCGGTCGTCGCGGGCGGCGGCGAGCAGGGTGGCGGTGAGGGCGGCCATTCCGCTGGCGAAGGCGACGGCCTGGGCGGTGCCTTCCAACTCGGCGAGGGCGGTTTCGAAGCGGGCGACGGTGGGGTTCCAGAGCCGTTGGTAGACGGCGCCGCCGTCGGCGGGGAGCGTGCCGCCGGTGGCGAGTTGCTCGTACGCGGCGCCGCCGTCGTCGACGGAGGGCAGCGGGTTGGTGGTCGACAGGTCGATGGGTGGTACGTGCACGCCGAGGGTGCGCAGGTCGTCGCGGCCGGCGTGGACGGCCCGGGTGTCCATCGTTGTCATGGCGGTAGCGTCGAACATCTGGCCTCTGATGGGCAACGGTTCGGCAGATGATTCTGCAAATCGGGCTGGTTTTCGTGTTGGATTCGGGCGAGGATAGCTCAATGCCCCCTGAGCCGAATGATCTGCGGCCGTACCCGGCCCTGGATGAGGTGGACCGCGCGATCCTGGCCGAGCTGGCGGCGGATGGCCGCCTGCCGAACAACGCCCTCGCCGAGCGGGTGGGTGTGGCGCCGTCGACGTGCCTGACGCGTACCCGGGCGCTGCGCGAGCGCGGTGCGATCCGTGGGTTCCACGCCGAGGTGGATCCGGCGGCGCTCGGTCTGCCGTTGCAGGCGTTGGTGTCGGTGCGGTTGACCGCGCACGAGCGGGCGGCGGTGGACGCGTTCCGGGCCCGGTCGGTGCGGCTGCCGGGGGTGGTGTCGGTGTTCCACGTGGCCGGTGCGGAGGACTACGTGCTGCATGTGCGGGCGGCGTCCGGCGACGCGTTGCGGGACTTCGTGCTGGACCATCTGGCTGTGGACCCGGTGGTGCAGCACACGCAGACCAGTCTGATCTTCGAGCAGGCGCGCGGGATGGGCTGAGCGACGGGTGAGGTGGCCGACGAAAACCCGCATGTTGGAACAAAGCCGGTCGGTGACGGGTTGGCTGACCGTGTGATCACCGTACCGTTGTCTGTTCTTGATCTTGCCCCGGTCGCCAAGGGCACCACCGCTGGCGCGGCGTTGCAGGCCACCACGGAGCTGGCCCGCCGCACCGAGGAGTTGGGCTACCACCGGTTCTGGGTGGCCGAGCACCACAACATGCCGGCGATCGCCAGCTCCGCCCCCGCGGTGCTGCTGGCGCACCTGGCGGCGAACACCTCGACGATCCGGCTGGGGTCGGGTGGGGTGATGCTGCCCAACCACGCGCCGCTGGTGGTGGCCGAGCAGTTCGGCACCCTGGAGGCGCTGCACCCGGGTCGGATCGACCTGGGCATCGGGCGGGCGCCGGGCACCGACCAGGTGACCGCGCTGGCGTTGCGGCGCACCATGGAGGGCCTGTCGGCGGAGGGCTTCCCGCGCGAGCTGACGGACCTGATGAACTACTTCAGCGGGGAGAAGCCGGGGCAGATCATCGCCACGCCGGGCCGCGGTGAGCAGCCGGCCGTGTGGCTGTTGGGCTCCAGCGGTTTCAGCGCCCAGCTCGCCGGTCTGCTCGGTCTGCCGTTCTCCTTCGCGCACCACTTCAGCTCGCAGAACACCCTGCCGGCGTTGGCCCTGTACCGGCAGAACTTCCGGCCGTCGCAGTGGCTGGACAAGCCGTACGCGATGGTGGCGGTCAACGCCGTGTGCGCGGAGACCGACGAGCGGGCCGAATGGTTGGCCGGGCCGAGCGCCCTGTCGTTCTTGAAGTTGCGCTCCGGGCGGCCGGAGCCGCTGTCCACGCCCGACGAGGCGGCGGCCTACCCGTACTCGGAGATCGAGCGGGAGTTCGTCCTGGCGCGCCGTGACGGCCAGGCGTTGGGCTCGCCGGAGACGGTGCGTCGGCAGCTGACCGACCTGGTGGAGCGCACCGGCGCGGACGAGCTGATGCTGACCACGCTGGTGTACGACGTGCAGGACCGGGTGCGGTCGTACGAATTGATCGCCGAGCAGGTGGCGGGCGGTCTACGCCAGGGCGCGTGAAACACGATCTTCACGTCGGCGTCACCCCGCCGACCCGGACGGTGCCTAATGTTGGTGCCGGTGGTGGTACGGCATTCCCGGTCGGGACGGGTTGGGAATGCCGCGGTGTGGCGCACCGGGCCGGAGCTGAGCGGATTCCGCGGCTGCGGCCCGGTGCCTGCCACCCTAGGCGACCCCGCTCGGGACCGCCAGGGGCTGCATCACCGTAGGTGGATGTCTGGCGTGGGCGGGGTGCCCATTCCGTTGCCGATGAAGAACCCCGGGTGCGGCGGTTGGTTGTAGGCGGTGTTCTGCCACGCGATCGCCACCCGATACTGCGGGTCGTGCATCAGGGTGTAGATCCGGGTGCTGGTCGGGGTGGGTGTGCTGTAGATGCGCAGCGCCCGGCTGTCGGTGGTCCGCCAGATCACCTCCTCGCGCCAGTCGCCCAGGATGTCGCCGGAGAGCGCCGGCGTGGACTTGGTGCCGTTGTTGGAAGCCACCCCGCTGCCGTCGAGCAGCCGGGTCTCGCCGCCGGTGCCGTACTTGTCGATCTTCGTGCCGTCGAGCAGTTCCCGCACCGGGTCGCCGTCCCACCAGGCGAGGAAGTTGGCCGAGGACGGCTTGCGCCCGACGTTCTGCCCCCTGGTGTTGGCCAGTCCGGCGACCGCTGACGACCACGACTCCGCGCCGGGGCTGCCCGCCCAGATGTCCGCGGAGACGCCCCGGCCGTTGTCACCGGACGCCGGCGTGGACCAGAGGACCTGACCGGTACGGGCGTCGGCGAAGTAGGAGCTGGGCTTGCTGGCGTCCTCGTCGACCTTGAACACCTCCAGGCCGGCGCGGCCCGGGTCCAGGTCCCCCACGTGCAGGGCGTCGCCGTGGCCGTTGCCCGTCGAGTGGAGCAGCCGGCCGTTGTCGTCGATGGTGGCGGCCCCGTACACGATCTCCTGGCGACCGTCGGCGTCGACGTCGGCCACGGAGAGCTGGTGGTTGCCCTGACCGGCGGCGGCGCCGTTGCCGGAGGAGTTCGAGTCGAACGTCCAGCGCTTGGTCAGCGTGCCGTTGCGGAAGTCCCAGGCGGCGATCACCGCGCGGGTGTAGTAACCCCGGGCCATGATCAGCGAGGGGCGCTGCCCGTCCAGGTACGCGGTGCCGGCGAGGAACCGGTCCACCCGGTTGCCGTACGAGTCGCCCCAGGACGACACGGTGCCGCGCGGCGGGTCGTAGTTGACGGTGGAGGCGACCGCGCCGGTCTGCCCGTTGAACATGGTCAGGTACTCCGGGCCGGAGAGCACGTAACCGCTGGAGTTGCGGTGGTCCGCCGACGACGAACCGATGAGCTGACCGGTGCCGGAGCGGGTGCCGTCGGCGGTCTTCATGGCCACCTCGGCGCGGCCGTCGCCGTCGTAGTCGTACACCTGGAACTGGGTGTAGTGGGCGCCGGCCCGGATGTTGCGGCCCAGGTCGACCCGCCACAACCGGGTGCCGGTAACGGTGTACGCGTCGACGTAGACGTTGCCGGTGTAGCCGGACTGGGAGTTGTCCTTGGCGTTCGACGGTTCCCACTTGAGCACGATCTCGTAGTTGCCGTCGCCGTTGAGGTCACCGACGGAGGCGTCGCTGGCGCTGTAGGAGTAGCTCTCGCCGCTGGGGGTGCTGCCCCCGGCCGGGACCTGCAACGGCACGTCCAGGTAGCCCGCGCCGAACTGCAACGCCGGTGGTGACGCCGCCTGCTCGGCGCCGCCCACCACGGCCCGCACGGTGTACGCCGAGCCGGCCGCCGCGCCGCTGTCGAGGTAGTTGGTGGCGCCGGTGATCGGGCTGGCGTTGACCTTGGTGGTTCCCCGGTAGAGGTTGAACTCCACTCCGGAGGTCTCGGTGCCGAGCAACCGCCAGGAGACCAGGTTGCCGCTGCCGGAGCGGACGCTGACCAGCCCTCGGTCCAGCTTCTCCATCTGCACCGCCCCGGCCGACGGCGGAGGCG